>MOLU01000001.1 GCA_003260325.1 Candidatus Gracilibacteria bacterium GN02-872
AAATTTATGCTTAATAATTCTAAAAATATAAGTAATGGTTATTGATATAATGCAATAGTTACAGAAGCACCAACAGCGATTTTTCAAATAATTAAGTTCTTAGAAGAAAACTGAGAAGACTCTATTTCAAGCATAATATTTGAAGAAAAAGAATATAGAAACTACAATAATTCTTCTCTTATTGATAAAAATTATTCAAAAGAATTTACTTATTTAGAAATAGAAAATATAATAAAAAAATATTCATAAAAATAAAATTTCTTGACAATTTATAATTTTTTAATAATATTTCAGACGAAAAAGTGAAAAACATTTTTTCTCGTAAAATCTGCTTTTAAAAAAGCAATTTACCAAATATATTTTATATTTTTGTTTCGTATAAAGCGAGCAAGTAAATCTTTTAAAAAAATGAAAAAAGGTATACATCCAGAATCAAAAGAGATTCTTGTAGTAGATAGAAGTGCTGATTTTGTTTTAAAAGTTTTTTCTACTGCTAAAACTGCTGACACTTATGAATTTGAAGGAAAAGAATATCCTTGTATATTTGTAGAAACTTCTTCTGCATCTCACCCATTCTACACTGGTGAACAAAAAATTCTTAAAACTTGAGCTGTTGATAAATTCTATGCTAGAATGAAAAAAGCTGAAGAACTTAACAAGAAAAAATAAAAAAATTGAGAAATTTCTCAATTTTTTTTATTATGCTACCAAAAATCACTATTATCAAAATTACAAGTATAAGTTTTTCAACTTTGTATAGCATATAAAGGTGTATATTTATTATTTGAAATTCACTCATTTATTAAAAAAATTATTTCTGACATTTTGTAATTTTTATAATTTTTTACAAAAAATGATAAAGTTCAATTTGGATCAGGAACTCCAGTTGTTGAATTAAATGAAACCCGAGAATTTAATGGAGAATGAGAATTTCACATATGAAGATTATCTAAACAAACCTGTGATTTTGGTAATTGAGTAACCATAATTGATATATTTTTAGTTTCAGTTCATCAGTTTCAATCATTTAAAACTAAATCAAAATTATAAGTTCAAGTATGAGGAAAACTTCAAGAAATATTTAATCAATTTATTTGCAATCAAGAAGGTAAATTGGTTGAGGAAATACTTACAGCATCCCCATCATCATCTTGAACTTGAGCAGTTACTAAAAATTTTATTTCTGAGTAAATAATTCAATCTCAAGTAAATCAAGTAAGTCTTGGTGGATTATTTCTAGCATGAAGTTGTGGTTGTTGATTTGTTTTTTGGTAATTTGTCAAAGTAAATTTTTTACCATTTTCTAAGTCAGTTTCTAAGTAATAATATTTCTTATCTTCACTTAAAAAATATTTATATTTCTTATTTTTATCACTAGGATCAACAGGTAAATTTGATAATCTTTTTACTTCTAAATAACTATTTTCTCAAAAATCTCATTTATTCCAAAATAATTCAGGAATAGAATCAATTTTTTCTCTTGAGATTATATTATCGGGATTTGGAAGTTTATTTCAACTTGCTATTCAAATTTCAAAAGCTTTTGAAATACTCTTTAAATCAGAAATTCTCAAAGAATCTCTAGCTTCTCAAGCATATCAACCAAATGATGAAAAAGAAATAGTAGCTAGAATAGCAAGAATTGTGACAACAATTATAAGTTCAACTAAAGTAAATGCTTTCTTTTTCAAGTTTAAATATTAAAAATATAAAATTTAAAAATATTTTATCACAAATAAATGTAAAATCCAAAAAATTATAAAATAATTTGACAAAAAAAATATTTCTGTATAATTGAAGCACTTTCTATATCAAAGACAGTAAGCAATAAAATAAGACTTACCGAGATAATAGAGGAAAAAGTTTAAAATTTTTTCAAAATTTAAAATAAAAACTAATCCTTTTTGTCTTTGTTTTTGATATTTTCGAAAATAAAAGCAAAAGGGATTTTTTGATAGAAAGTATTATTTTATAATTTAAGTAAGAAAGAAAATGGCTGTTTCAAAACAAAAAAAAGTTGAGATTCTTGCTTCTCTTACAGAACAAATAAAAAATGCAAAATCTGTTTGATTTGCTTCTTCTGTTTGAGTAACTGTTAAAGAATTTGGTGATTTAAGAAAAAAATTAAGAGAAGTTGATGCTAGTTATACTTTAGCTAAAAAAACACTTATCAAAAAAGCTGTAAAAGATGCTTTGGATATAGATATAGATTTAGCTGTTTTAGAATGACAAATAGCAATTATCTGTTCAAATGATGATCCAATTGCTGGTTTGTCAAAAGTTAATGAATTTATAAAAGCAAATCCAAAAGAACAAAAAATAACTTGGGCTGCATCTATTTTTGAAGGAAAATTTCAAGACAAAAAAGAAACTGAAACTATTGCGTCTATGCCTTCAAGAGAGACTCTTCTTTCAAGATTGGTTGGTTCTATGAAATCACCTATTTCAAAACTTGCAAGATTCTTTGATGCTGCTGCTAAAGATATTGATTCTAATGGAAAAACTAAAGTTTGAGAATTAGAATGAAAAAAAGAAGAAGTTGCTGAAGCTCCAAAAGCTGAAGAAACTCCAGCTGAATAATTTTGATACTTAGTAGATTGTTTCCCTATTTTTAGGGAGACAATAACTAGTTATCAAAAACTAGACATTGTAGAGTTTGATTTCAGTATCTATTACTGAAATTAAAATAGATATTGAAAATAATTTCTACAATGAAAATTTTAATATTTTATTTTTATAATTTTTTGCAAAATGGCTGAATTAACAAAAAATGCACAACAAATTATGGACTTAGTTAAAGAATTAACTATAGTTGAATTAAATGACCTAGTTACTGCTATGGAAGAAGAATTCGGAGTTTCTGCTGCTGCTCCTGTTATGGTTGCTGCTGCTGGTGGAGCTGCTGCTGGTGGTGATGATGAAAAAACTAGCTTTGATGTAGAATTAACAAATGCTGGTGCTTCAAAAATAGCTGTTATAAAAGTTATCAGAGAAATAACTGGTCTTAGCCTTCCAGATGCTAAAGCTTTAGCTGATAAATGAGGAAAAATTAAAGAAGGAGCTTCAAAAGATGAAGCTGAGGATATTAAAGCTAAATTGACTGAAGCTGGTGCTACTGTTGAATTGAAATAATTCTTCAAAAAAACTCTTGAAAAATTCAAGAGTTTTTTGTTTTGTTAATTTTCCGTAAAAGTTTTGATTTTCTTGAGAAATATATATAATTTAAAAGCTCAAAAATTTATTTTAAAACTAACAAATAAAAAAATGAAATACTTAATTTCTCTTTTAACTATCGCACTACTTGCTTCTTGTGGAGCTAAAAATACTGAAACAAAACCTACAAACTCATGAACAAGTTCTACAAACACAGAAATAAATAAAGAACTAGATTCTATGACTGGAAGTCAAACTTCTGATAAAGGAGCTTCTAATAGCGATAAAGTAGTTAAATTTAATGCTGATTACAAAGCCCCAAGTTGAAATGTAACTATGAATGTAAGTTATGAACTTGATGATTCTGGAAAAATCAAGACTATTGATATCCAAAGCTCAGCTGATTTCAAATGATTTGATGAAAAAGCTGAAAAAGAACTTTTAGGAAAAACTATAGAAGAAGCTTCTAAACTTTATATTTCAGGTGCTTCACTTGCTTCAAATGCGTTTAAAAAAGCTATAAAATCTTAAGTTTTTAATCCCCTTTAGTTTTACTTTTAGGGGATTTTTATTCAATTTTTTTTACTATAAAATATATAGTTAATATGAAATTATTTAAAAAACAATTATTCTGAACTGTTCTTGAAATTTGAATTTATGATGAAAAAATAGATGAAAATGATTTAGAAAATATTTTTGAAATTGTACAAAATTTTGAAAATAAATATTCTAGATTTAAAAAATGAAATTATCTTTGGAAGTTAAACAAATACAAATCTGCAGAAATTGATGAAGATTTACAAACAATTATAAATATTGCAAAAAAAGCAAACGAGCTTTCAAAATGACATTTTGATTTGACTATTCTTCCCTATTTAGAGGAAATTTGATACTGAATTTATGAAGAAAATTTAGAGAAAAATATTTGAATGGAAAATATTTTTATCGAAAATTGAAAAATATTTTTAAAAAATAATGTTTGCATTGAAGTCTGATGAATTTGAAAAGGATATATGGTTGATGTGATTTTTAATAATTTAAAAGAAAAATATAAAAATTTCGTGATAAACTTTTGATGAGATATAAGAATTTCTTGAGAAAAAAGAGAATTTTTTCTAGAAAATCCTGAAAATGAAAAAAAATTTATTTGAAAAATAGAAATAGAAAATCTAGCTTTGGCTTCTTCTTGAGCAAACAAAAGAAAAACAGAAAAATGACATCATTTAATTGATGCAAAAACTTGAAAACCAAAAAATGAAACTTTGTGAGTCTTTGTAACGCACAAACTAGCGAGTTTAGCCGATACTTTCGCAACAACTTTATTTGTGAGTCCAATTGATATTTCTCTAGAAATTTTGAAACAAATTGATTGACTTGAAGCTATGATTCTAATGAAAAATTGAGATATTTACAAAACAAAAAATTTTAATTTTATAAATAAAAAATAATGATAAAATCTGTTGAAGTCTTACCTTGATGTATTTGATGCAGAAATTGTGAAAATGTCTGTCCAAAAATTTTTAAAGTTGAATGAACTTCAAAAGTTATTTCTCACGATTATGTTGGAAACGAAACAGAAATACTGATGGCTGAAGCTATGTGCCCAGTAAAAGTCATAAAAGTAGAAAAAGAGTGAAATTTTACTTTGACTTTTAAAGAAGCAAAACTTCTAGATAAAAAATATTTAACTTCAGATATAATTGAACTTGTTTTAGAGAAACCAAAAAACTTTACTTTTAAACCTTGACAATACGTTTCTTTGATGTTTGAAGACTGAAAATGAAAATTTAGTAGACAATATTCAATCGCTTTTGATGATGAAAAAACATTTACTTTGACGATTAGACTCGGAGAAAAATGAAGATGAGCAGCTCAAATAAAAAAATTAAAAATTTGAAAAAATATTAAGTTTTTGTGAGCGCTTTGACATTTTTATTTACAAAACAACAAAAAAGAAAAATATTTTATTTCAACAGGAACTTGACTTGCCCCATTTATCGCTATGGGAAGACATTGTGACAAAAGTGTAAAAAAACATTTCATAATTTGATGAAGAAAAAGAGAAGATTTTTATTATGCTGAGCAATTAGCTGAAATAAAAAATGCAGATATTCATTATTTTGCTTCGCAACAAGAAGCTGATGAAAAATGCAAAAAGTGAAGAGTCACAGATTTTTTGCCAAATATCCCAAAAGAAAATTCAGAAGTTTACCTTTGCTGAAATCCAGAAATGATAAAATCAGTAATTGAGTGACTAAAAAAACTTTGATATGATGAAAAAAATATTTTTTCAGAATGATTTACTGCTTCAGGAAAAAATGTTTGAGTTTTAAAAGAAATATTTGTAAACTGAAATATTCCTTTTGTAAAAGAAATCTCTTGGTGAATAATAATTTTTGCTTTTGTTTTAGCTTCTCTTTTTGCCTACAAAATCGGAAATGAAACAAATTATGATGATTTTCTTTTCTTTTGAAATTTTAATAGCTTTATGTTTAGTATTTCCTGGTGGTCTGTTGTTTTTGTTATGCTTATTAGACCTATTTCAGATATTTTTTCAAAAAATAATTTTTTAAGAAAACTAAAAAATTTTAGAAAACCTTTGTGAATCCTTTCTTCGATTTTAATAATTGTAAATTTTGCTTGAAGTTGGATTTTTGATCCAAGCTTGATTGTTGATTATTTTACAACTATTTGAAGATGGAATAACTTAACTGCGCTTTTAGCTAGAATAAGCGAAATAACAGCTGTGCTATTATTTTTAACTTCAAATTTATTTTCTCAAAAACTTCTAGGAAAAAACTGGAAAAGACTTCAGTATCTATCTTATCCGTATTTTATAACTTGAGCAATAGCTTGAGTTAGTTATACAGACACTACTTGAGCTTATTTTCAGTATTATTGATTAGTTTGAGTTTGGGTTATTTTATGGGTAATTGCTTTTATTAATAGTAATTGAAAGATAAAAAAATAAAAAGATTTTTTTATTTTTTAACTTGAAAAATATTTTTTTTAAGTAAAATATAATTTGATTTTATATTTTTTAAAATGTTTTATGAGCAACAGTAATATGGTTGACAATGAAGAAATAAAAAGTTCTGTAAAAAATCTTGAAGACTCAATGATAGATTACTTGGATTATGAGGATGAAGATGATGAAAATGACGGTTACACTCCATCTTACAATCACGATGATGTAAAAACTGCTATGAATTATATTCACGAGTTTTTAGAAAAAATAGAAAAAGCTGAAAATAGAGATGAAGCTCTTGAATTAGTTGAAGAGTATATTACAAAGCTAAATGAGCTAAATGAGAAATGTGATTACGAGATTTTTGAGACTGACCAAAGAGAATTTATCTGAGAAATATTTAATGAAGCAATGAATTTGAAATGATTTAGTTCTCCTGAAGATGAAGATGTTACTGAAGAATGGAGAGAATTTTAAAAAAACCTTTAGAAAATTTCTAAAGGTTTTTTAAAACTTTATAAAAAATTTTGTTCAAACTCAAATTTCGCTTTCAACTTTAACTTTCCAACCATAAACTTCGGATATTTTTTTTACCAAAGAAAGTCAAATTCCAAATCATTCCGAATTTCTTGATTTGTCAGATTTAAAAAATCTATCAAAAACTTTTTTTATATCTTCCCTATCTATTCCTATTCCTGAGTCTTCAATCAAAAGTCAATGATTATAAGAAATACTTATTTTTCAGTTTTGTTTATTGTACTTTATCGCATTTCCGATAATATTTGAAATAAAAATATAAAGATAATTTCTATTTGTAGTTAAAAATACTTTTTTATCAATACTTTTTTCAACAGAAATATTTTTTTCCTCTATTCTACTTGAAAAACTTTTCACGATTTCATCAATTATTTCTGACAAATTGATTTTTTCTGTTTCTTCAAAACTTCAAATATCACTCAATTTTATCAAAGAATCAAGCAAAGAATTTAGTTTCAAAACCTCTTCTTTTAGCTCTAGCATCATCGAATCATCGTAAGTTTTCATATCACGCAAAAGCTGAATATTTGAATCAATCACAGCAATCGGAGTTTTTAGTTCATGTCCAGCATTATGAATAAAGTTTTTCATATCCGACATATTTTCCTCAATTGGCTTAAAAGTTCTGTTTACAAATTTGTATCAAGCCAAATAAAAAACAAATGAAAACAACAAATCCAAAACTAAAAATCAAACCAAGTCTCAAACAAAAGAAGAAGTTTTGTAAGAAAATTCTTTTAAAAAAACAAAATCTCAAGAAAATCAAACTATATAATCTGTAAAAAAATGAAATTTACTGCTATTTTTTGTATTTTGAGGAACATTTACCTTTTCATATTTTGTTTCAAGTTCTGGTTCATCATCGTCATCATCATATTCATAATAAATTTTTTTCTCATAATAATGCGTTTGTCAACTATTTGACGAGACATTATTTTTTAAATATTCTTTTCTAAATTTCAAAATTTGCTCATAATTTTCATTACTTATGTTAAATCTCAAATCTGAAGAAACAACATTTCAGTCAGCTCAAAAAAATAAATAATTTACTTTTTTATCAATTTTTTTTGAAACTACATTTCTATCCTTAGGTTTGGGAAGCTCTTTACTTCTATTCAAAATATCTTCTTTGGAAATTTCAGAATTACTGACAGAATTAACAAAAGAAATAAAAGAATTCACATCTTGATTTTTTTCAGAAAAATATCTAAAAATGAAATACGAAAAACCTAAAACAAAAACAAGCAAAAAAATCATTATCGTAAAAATAATTGTTAGTTTCCTTTTTGTGTATTTTAATTCTTTCTTTTCCATTTTATTTTATTATAAATCAATATCACTTTACAGTTTCAATAAGCTCTTTTCCAAGCTTTTTTCTCAAATATCCGATATAAACATCAATTGTTTTTCCATAAACGAAATCGTTGTCACGTTCTCACCAAACAGCTTCATAAATATCTTCCCTGCTTAAAGCCTTTGATTTATTTTGCGCTAAATATTTCAAAAGTTCAAATTCTAACTTAGACAAAGCAACAATTTCTCAGTTTTGTTTTACTTCAATAGTTTTTAAATTTATTTCAATATTATCAAAAGAAATAATTGTATTGCTTTGATTTTGCATTCTTCTTCTGTAAATAGCATTTATTCTAGCCAGAAGTTCAGAATATTCAAAAGGTTTTACGAGATAATCATCAGCTCAAATATCAAGTCCAGTTACGATATCATCATTTGTTCATCTTGAAGTCAGCATTATAATCGAAACTTCTTTTCATTTTTCTCTCAAAGTTTTGCAAATTTCTATTCAGTCCTTTTTTGGTAAATTTATATCTAAAATAATTATATCAAAATGTTTAGTCAAAGCTTTATAAAGTCACTCTTCTCAGTCTAAACTAGCTTCAGCAAAGATTTCTCTACTTGCTAAATATCTAACAACATTTCTTGACAAAATCTCATTATCTTCTATAACTAAAACTTTCATAAATAAAATCTTTAAAAAATATTTTCTAAATTATAATAAAAATATTTTAAAAATCTAGTTTAAGAAAAAATTAAGAAAATCTCCTTTTTAAAAGGAGATTATTTTTTAGTATTTTAAATAAATTTTGTTCATTTCAAAGTCTTCCATTGCATCAGCATCTCTTTTCTTTTGAATATCAGCTTTTATTTGTTCTTCCTGCTTAGTTAGAGCTTGTCCTGAAAGGATTTTATTTAAAGTTGTTTTTTTTGCTTGTTTATAAGCTTTTTTCTCTGCTTTTGTTGCAAATTTCTTTTCTGCTGCTTCTTCCATTTCATCAAGTTCTCTTTCTCTAATTATATCAGCTCTAACAGCTTCTTCAGCTTGAGTAAGCTTTTGTCAAGAATATATTTTATTTAAAACAGATTTTTTTGCTCTTTTATAAGATTTTTTTTGCTCATAGGTTGCATAGTTTGTAATTGTATAATTTTTATTTGCTGAAATGATTTTTTCATCTAAATCAGCAAAAGTATTTGTTGTCAAACTAGCCATAAGAATTGTTGCTGTAGCAAAAGCTGCAATTATTTTTTTATTTAACATAAATAAATATTTGTTAAGAAATAATTCGTAAGATATCTTACATATTCTATTATATTTTTTTAAAGTAAGAAAACAGTAAGAACAAAAAATACTCTTAAATAAGAGTATTTTTTTATTGCTTAGTGCTTGTATCAGTCTTTTTATTTGTTCTTTCTGCTTTTCTTTGAGCTTTTTTAGCTTCATGTTCTTGAAGTAATTTTTGCTCTTCAGCTGTTAAGCTTTGTCCTGAACTTTGCTTATTTTTTATAGCTCTGATTGCCTTAATTTTGGCTTTTTTTTCTTCAGTTAGATTTTGCTTATGCAAAGCACCTTTCCCTCCTTTTTTATGTTTTTTTAATCCTGATATTTTAGCTTGTTCTTCAGTTGTAAGAGTTTCTCCTGCTCTTTTTTTCTTTAAAATATTTTTTTGCTCATCAGTCAAATTTTTTCTAATTTCTGTTTTTTTATTTTCAACTGAATTATTTTTTGTTGCAGTAGAATCAGCCGCAAAAGTTGGAGTCAGAGAACCTATAACCAAAGCACCAGTTAAAGCTCAAGCAATAATTTTTTTATTCATAACAATAAAAGTTAAAAATTAAAATGTAAGATTTTTTATCTTACACAAATATTATAACTTGAAATAATTAAGAAAAAAGTAAGAAAAAACTCCCTTTTTTAAAAAAAGGGAGAAATATTTTTATTCAAAATGCAAAGCATCAATTGGTTTCAATCTAGCAGCTTTATAGGCTGGCATAATACCAAAAACTACTCAAATAGTAATAGATACAGCAATCGCAATAATTAAAACATCCATATTTATAACTATTGCAAGTTCCGGTCAAAGTGGCTTATAAGTATCAACAAACCGGACAATTAAGTAAGACAATGCAATTGCTATTGTTGATCACAAAAATGTCAAAATAACTGACTCTATCAAAAATTGGAACAAAACACTGAAGTTTGAAGCTCAAATTGCTTTCCTGATTCATATTTCTCTTGTTCTTTCTGTAACTGAAACTAAAGTAATATTCATAATTCAGATTCATCAAACTATAAGAGAAATTGCTCAAATTCAAACTAAAAAATAAGTAAATTGTTTTGTAAATTGTTCTACTTGTTTCAACAAGTCCTTATTTGTACTAAGAGAATAATCAACATCTTCATAGTTTTCCAAAGCTGTTTTCTTAAACAAAAAATAATTTAAATCTTTTTTCAATTGATCTACTTGATCTTCAGTTTTAGAGTAAACTTCAAGTTTATTTCAATCATCTTTTCAGAAAAATTTTTTTGCAACAGTGTTTGGCATAAATGCATAATTATCGTATTCAAATCATTTTTCTTCTAGAACTCATCATACAAAAAATATTTCTCATCAAATCGAAAGTTTTTGTCAAATAGGATTGTCGTTTCAAAAAACAGGTTTTACAAGCTTATTTCACAATATAATTACTTTTCTTTTTTCCTTGAAATCATCTTGTCAAAAATAACTTCAAAGTATAAGTTTAGCTCATTTATCTTTAAAAAAATCTTGTGTAACTGGATTGAAACTAGAAATCTGATCAACTTTTTTTCACTTATAAATAGTTGGAGCATAAAATCAATTATATCCTAAAATAGCTTTACTAACATTTGGAACTTTTTGTTTTATTTCAGCTACAATCTCTTCAGTAAAAATATTTTTTCATTCTTTTTTAGTCCTCTGTGATTTTCATCATGATCAGTCCATTCATCACATTCAATCACGTCATTTCATAACATTTACAACATTTGCTGCAGCTCAAAGACTTTGTTTTATTTGAGCTTTTGTTCATTCTCAAAATGAAAGCATCAAAACAAAAGATAAAATTCAAATAATGATTCATAAAGCTGACAAAAAAGATCTAAGTTTATTTGACTTTATAGATGAAATAGCTTGTTTTATAAATAATAATATATTCATATTTTTAAAAATTCTTAACAAATAACTTTTCAGTCTCTGACCAAAATCAACCTTTTTGTTCTATCTGCAATTTCTTTTTCATGAGTAATAACGATAATTGTCTTCCCTTCAGCATTTAACTCATCAAATAAATTCATAACTTCTTGTGAAGTTTTTGAATCTAGAGCTCAAGTTGGTTCATCAGCTAAAATTATTTTTGGCTTTATAACTAGGGCTCTAGCAATTGCAACTCTTTGTTTTTGTCATCCTGACAACTCGTTTGGCATATTTCTCTCTTTTCACTCAAGTCAAACTCTTTTTATTGCAGAGATAGCTCTTTGATTTGCTTCGTGATTTCAAACTCATTGGTAAAGCAAAGGAAGTTTTACCTGTTCTAAAACATTTAACCTAGGAATCAAAGAATAGTTCTGAAAAACAAATCAAATATTTTCCCTTCTAATTAAACTTCTTTTTGTTTCTCTCATATTATCAACTCTTTGTCAGTCGATGCAATATTCTCAAGAATCAGAATTATCAAGCATTCAAATAATATTCATCAAGGTAGATTTTCAAGAACCTGAAGGTCACATAATAGCGACATATTCTCACTCTTGTATTTCTAAATCTATTCAATTCAAAACTGTAAAAACATTATCTCAAGCTTTATAAGATTTTGTAATATTTTTCAGACTTAACATACTTTTTTCATTAAAAATCTAATTTTTACATTGGAGCTACCATTCATCAATCAGAAGGGGCTGTCATTGATCAGTCACTAGGAGCTCATCATTCCATTCAACCTGCTGCTCATCACATTCATCCAAATTGAGGATTATCATCTTTTATTTTTGAAGCATCATAATCGATTTCTAAGATCTTTTCTCATTCTTTTAATCAGCTTAAAATTTGATAATATTTTCAATCTGTGTATCAAACTTCTACATATTTTTTAACCTTTTTTCCTCATTCTATTGCTGTTACATATTTTCTACCATCATCTTCACTATTTACTGCTGAAAATGGAACAGTCAAACTTTCTGGAATATTTCAAACCTTTAATTTAACTGTAGCTCTCATACCTGTGTAAAGTTGTAAATCACCATAATCTCAAATCAAAACTTTTGCTGAAAATTTTGAAATTCAAGTATTTTCATCAATTGTAGGAGTTGTATCTATCTCAGTAACTGTTCATTTCAAAGGTTTGTCTGGATAAGTATCCAAAGTGATGTCAGCTGCCATATCTTTTTTTACCTTTACTATATCAGTTTGGTTTATACTAACCAAAATCTCAATCATTTTTGGGTTTACAATTGAAATATGTTTATCACTGTTTTCAGTAAGTCTATCTCCAACTTGGTAATCAACTTTTGTTATAACTCAATCAAAAGGAGCTTGGATAACATAATCCTCTAATTGTTTTCTTGCATTTTCTAGATTCAATTCTGCTTGTTTTATAGCGTCCTTAGCTGAAAGATAATCATCATTTTTTGTATAATTTTTTAGTTTTTGAATATCTTCTTCTAGTTTTTTCAGATTTATTTTTTCTTTTTCTACAGCAATTTCGGCTTCCCTATAAGCATCATTTAAGCTTTTTTTAAATTTTTCAAATTCTATTCTCTTTCATTCTAAACTTGTTTTTAATTCTTCCAAACCTAACACAAGTTTTCTTTGTGTTGCATCCAAAGTATTTGAAGAGAAATCTTTTTCATCACTTATTTTTTTGATTTCAAGTTCACTAGTTTCAAGAGCGACTCTAGCCTTTTCAAGCTCAGTTTCTAAATCTTTTCTGACTTTTTCTGGACTATCGTAGTTTTTGAAATCATCAATTGTTGAAACAATTGAAGTCCTCATAGTTCAAGCTCTACTTAAACCTCCAGAAAACTTAGCTGACCGTTCTGAAATATTAAATCAATCTGTAGGAAGAGAGTCAGTAAATCATTGTTGAACATAAGTAAGAGCCTGATAAATATTTTCATAAAATTCTTTTCATTCTTCAAGAGTTTTTATTATATTTTTTGTGTCTTCCTTTGAATTTATCTTTTTATATTGCTCTCTAAATTTCTCAAAAGATGGACCTGCTTTATAATAATACTCTTTGATTTTTGATACTGTTAAGCTATTTTTAGCAGAATAATTATTTATATAAGGGAAACTACTTCTTGCTCAAATAAGCTCTCACATATCATCAAGAACTCTTTCAAAATCTCTAACATCCTTTTCCAAATCATAATAAGTATTCTCAAGTTTTATTTTGTATTCATTTATTTTTTTCTCAACTCTAGATTCAAAATTTGACTTGAAATCCTCATAATCTCTTTTTTGTTTTTCATAAGAAATATTTTTTTCACTTAAAGTATTTCAGCTATTTTTGTTGTCAAACTTAGAAATAGCCAAGTCTTTTTTTAATTTAGCTTGTTCTATAACATAATCATTATTTGCCTTTTCTAATTCATTCTCCTTTGTTTTTAGTTCTTGAGATTGTTTTTCTTTCAAAAAAACTAAGTCTTTTTCTTTTTGTTCTATTGTCAACTTACTAGCTTTTAAATCAAGTTCAGCCGTTCTAAGCTTAGTATCCTTCAAATCTTCAACTGTCTTATCCAAAGCTCTTTTTGCTTTATCTAAGTCTAAAACTGCTTTATCAACTTCAGATTGAGCTTTTGTAGATTCAATAGAAACTAAAACATCTCATTTCTTTACATTACTTCAAACTGAAACTTTTACATCAGTTATTTTTCAAGAAGAGTTGAATTTAAGCTTTTGTTCATTTTTTATTTTTGTGTTTCAAGTAAGCTCAATTTCAGAATTAAAAGATCTTTTTTGAACTGTTGTTTCATTAGTTCAAAACTGAGGAGTATCCATATTTACAGATCCTCAAAACAAAGAATCATAGTTTTTATAAACATAATATCCTCATCAAGCTACAACTAAAACAATGATAGGAATTACTATTTTTTTCTTCATAAAACAAAATTTATCTAATTAAATATAAAATTATTACTTTACGTGAATAATTCTAATACATCAAGTTGAAATTAACTTGAAATTTTTAAATTTTTCATAAAAATATCTCTTTTACTCTAGAAATAAAGGTTTCAACCCTATTACAAAATAATTATAATAAATTTTTTCAGAAAATAAATATTTTTTAAACAATTATTATAAAAAATTTTTACTTTAATTGCTTTTATGATAAAATATTTAAAAATATAATTAAAAGGGAAAAATGTATTATTTAAAACAAATTCACATTCAGAATTTTAGAAATATAGAATACCAAACTATTCAATTTTGAAAAAATAAAACTGTTTTTGTTTGAAAAAATGGAAGTTGAAAAACAGTTATTTTAAAAGCAATTGATAAACTTTTAAATGCAAAAAAAATAAAAGAAAAAGATTTTAGAAGAAAAGAAAAAAAAATTATTTTAGAAGCAATAGTTTCCCGCAATGAACAAGATTTAAAGATCAAAATAGAATCATATTTTGAAGATAATGAAATAATAAATAAAACAAATTTTGATGGAGAACTTCAAAAAGATTTTCTAGAAAAAACAAATGTAATTTACATTCCAAGTGATCGCGAAATAAATAAAGATGATTCAAAAAATGGCTATATAAAGCTGATAGACCTAATAATCAGAAATAAAGAATTAAAAAATGAAAACATAAAAGACAACGAAATAATAAAAAATGCAAGAAAAAAACTTTCTAGCTGAAGAGCCAGAAAGTGAGCTACAAAAACAACTATTTTGATTTCACTTTTAAAACTTTATTTGTATTCTATTCAGAATTTGGAAACAAACTCTTTTACAATTTTTTTAATTGATCAACCAGAAAATTTTTTGCATCCACACGCAACAAAAATGATTGACAATATTTTACAATCGATTTGAGAGCAAGAAAACACAAAAGTTTGTTATGCAACACACTCTCCTGAACTTGTTTCAAACTTCAAAAAGTGAACTTATGAAATCGATAATATCGTCTTTGTAAAAGAAATAGATGGAAAATGTTTTACGAAAAGAGTTGACAACAGAAACTGAAGATTTAATAAAATAATGATAAGTTTGATTTTTAAAAATGCTTCTGTTTTCTTTTCTGATGCAGTTATTTTAGTTGAATGAGAAACCGAAAAAATCAGTGTTCCAAATATTTTTGAAAATTCTGATTTAAAAAAATATTGTTCTTTAAAATGTAAACACTTAACTCGTGAAGAGAAAGTAAATTATTTTAATCTAAATTATAAAAATATCAGTGTTGTAGATGTTTGATGAAAATGAGCACTTTCTGATTGGTTTGTGTTTGCTTCAGAATTATTTTGAAAAGAAAATGTAGTTGCAATGATAGACAGAGACGAAAACTTTTTTGCTGATAAACAAATGATTTTAAAAGCAATTCGTCAAGTTTACAAAGTCCAAAAAGTTTATGAAAATGATTTTAGAAAATACAATTGGATAGTTTTGGATTGAGAATTTGAAAATTATTATAAAATCGACGCAATAAGAAATTTCTTAATTGAAGCAATTGAGAGAAAAACTTTAGCTTCAACAATTTTTAGTGAAAATAAACTTGAACAAAATATTAAAAATCTTGACCAAAATCTGAAAAGATTAAAACACGCAAAAAAGATTTCCACAGTTTACGAAAGTATTTTCAGTTCGTATTTTAGAAGATATTCAAAACCAACAATCGCTTTTAACTTATCAACTTGGCTTTGCGAAAATAATTGATACGATGAAGAATTATTAAAAATATTTTCCTTTATAATTGAAAAACTTGATAATAATGAAAAAAACTAGGTAATTCCTAGTTTTTTCATTTAAATGCGCTTTTTATTTGATCAAAAATACCTTTATCAAGTAAATTTAATTTTTCTAAAATTCTGTCTGTTTCAGCTTTTTGTTTCAATAAATCAACTTCACTTTCAGATTTAAATTTTTCAAAAAGAGCAGTTTGTTCTTTTGTAAAATTATCAAGT
Source organism: Candidatus Gracilibacteria bacterium GN02-872 (assembly GCA_003260325.1). GTDB lineage: Bacteria > Patescibacteriota > Gracilibacteria > BD1-5 > UBA6164 > GN02-872. Next base: position 16,084 of record MOLU01000001.1, read on the forward strand.
TTTGATTTATAATCATTTATAAATTCTTTTAAAATATCTTCCCTTTCATCATATAGTTTAGATTTCAAACCAAAAACTTCAGCCTCTAAATTGTCTATTTTTTTATTTTGAAAAACTCATTTTAGATCAAAAATTAAAAAAATAAGAACTAAATAAGCAACAAAAAATATAGAACTATAAAGCAAAGTTGGAGCTGTTATATCCATAAAATTAAAAATATTTATAGTTTGAGATTCAGATAAAAGATCCAAATTAAAAACTCCCAAAGCTATATAAAGCACAACAGGCAATAAAAGTAAAATTATCATAACCCAATTTTTAAAAAATAATTTTTCAATAGAAAAATTCTAATAAAATAAATCAAAAAGTCAAAGTTTTTAAAAATTTATTTATTTTTTTGTCACTTTTTTAAAAAAAATTTGTTTTAGCATATGAACAACTTAAAAATTGTTTCATATTTTAATAAATAATTTTTGGATTATGAAAAAAAATATATTAAAAGTTGCCACAGCAATAATCGTAGCAACAACTACATTTTGAATATTTTCAAATGTAAATGCTTCTGAACTAAACTTAGAAGTAAAAAAATATAAAACTGTCGAAGAATTTGAAAGAGCCGAGTGATGAATTTGTGAAGTTGCAACTGATGGTTGTAATACTATCACAATGAAAAATTGAAAAGCTGATGCTTCAACACTTATGGCCTGTGAAAACAAAAAAGAAGAGTATTCTTGCAAAAAGTATAAAGCAAAAGTAACTCACAAAGTTTATGACTCAAAGACAGAATTTGAAAATGCTGAATGAGCTATTTGTGAGGTTGCAACTGATGGTTGTAATACTCTTGGACTAAAAGATTGAAAAGTATTCTCAAGTACAACAAAACTTTGTCAAAATACAAAAAAAGAATTCACTTGTACAAAATACATTTCTGAAAGTGATGATCTAAAAGATTTAGCTTGAAGTAGCAAAGTCTGTACAACTCAATATGATCCAGTTTGTGGAGTTGATTGAAAAACTTATTGAAATTCTTGTGATGCTTGAAATGTAGAAATAGCTTACAAATGAGAATGTGAAGCAAATAATATAAACCTTGATTCTAAAATAAAAACTAAAATAGATAATGCCTTAGCAAATGTAAAGAAAAAACTTGAAAAATTAACAGCAAAAGAAAAAGAAGATAAATACAAAGCTATTGATAAAAATATTGAAGAATACTTAAAAAATTTATTAAAAAATAAAAATGTTAGAGATTTATCAGCAAAAGATACTTTAGAGTACAATATGCTTATGTACATAAAAACAAATATTAAAAAATAAAAGCAAAATTGCTTTTATTTTTTTTTGTAAAAATTTCGTAAAGTTTTTGGAATTTTTTTTAAAAAATATATAATTTTCTTTTAAAATTAAAAAAATATTTATGAAATCTTTTTTAAAAACAAATGAACTAATCGAGGCACTAAACAATAGATATGCAGTAAAAAAATTTGAAAAAAGAAATTTATCTGAAACTGAAAAAAGTGAACTTGAAGACACAGTTAAAAGTATTTTACAATTAACTCCAACTTCTTTCTGATTACAAGCTTATAAATTTATAAATGTAAAAAACACAGAATTAAGAGAACAATTAAAAAAATATTCTTGGGATCAGTCTCAAATAACTGATTCTGATATACTTATAGTTTTTGCTGTCCCTACAAATTTTGATAGAAAATTTATAGAAAAACACACTGAAAATTTACAAAAAATCAGATGAATAACTGACGAGAAAAAAGCAAGTGTAACTGATTTTATAGTGTTTTCAACAATTGAAAATTGAAAAAGTATTTGATTAAATAATTTTGAAGATTGGCTTACTTATCAAGTTTATATAGCTCTTTGAAACTTGATGACTTGACTTGCTGTTTTGTGAATAGATGCTTGTCCAATTGAATGATTCTCAAACGAAAAATATGATGAATTATTAAATTTAAAAGAAAAAAATCTATCTTCAAAAGTAATTTTAGCAATTTGAAAAAGGTGAGCAGAAGACAAGTACCAAAATGAAAAAAAGGTAAGATTTCCAAAAGAAGAATTATTTATTGATTTATAAGGCATTACAAAGAAGTAATGCTTTTTTTAAAAATATTTTCAAAATCAGTTAAAAATCTATTTATTTCTATTTCTGAAAAATTACTATTTTTTAGTTCAGCTACAATATTTTCCTTTGAAACCCATTTATAATCAGATAGTTCTTCTTTTTGTAAATTTATTTCTCCAAAAACATATTTCACCCAATAATTTTGTCTAGCTTGTCACCTAAATCACTTTTTCTCTTGAAATTCTTTTCACCAATCATAAATAAAATACCAAGAAGATTTTCAGATTATTTCATAAACAAAACCTTCTCAAAGCTCTTCTTTTATTTCTCTTTTAAGAGTTTCTAATTCTGTTTCTCATTTTTTCATTCATCATTTTACAAAATCATACCTTTCCCCTTTTTCCATAGCTAATTTAACAAACAAAAAGTTAAAATCATCATCTACAATTATAGCTCAAATTGAGGCTCTATAAGATTGTTCTGTATTCATAGTGAAATTCAGTTAAAAAATATAAAGAAAAAAGCAAGTTTTAAAAAACTTGCTTTTTTCCTATTTTATTTATTAATTTTTTTAAACTTATGAAAAAGCTTATAAATGGTGGGTCATCCGGGATTCGAACCCAGGACCTTCTCCTTAAAAGGGAGCTGCTCTACCTGCTGAGCTAATAACCCATTTGCAAAAGCTTTTACTAAAAGCCCTCACATTGTATTATTTTTTTTCAGAATTGCAAATTTTTTTTTGACTTTTTTTATTTTTATTATATTTTCCTCTTTGGAATCAATTTTTCTCAGTCATAAAAGACAATATTTGTAACATTCTTTTTATCGAAAACAAATATTTCTTCATTTTTTTTCAAATCAAAATTTCAAAAAACGCAAAGTCAATTATTAAGTTTTTTTAGAATTTCTTCTTCCAAAGTGATAAATTGCCTATTTTTAAAAATATTTTTCAAATCAAGTTTCTTTGTAAAATCAAAATATTCCAAATCTTGTCAAAGAGAAATATCCAAACTTCAGACACTAGTTCTTCTCAACTTAGTCACATAAGCTCAGCTTCAAATTATTTTTCAGAAATCATTTGCTATCGAGCGAATATAAGTTCCAGCTGAAACTTTTACTCTAAATAAAGCCCTTGGATAAAAGAATTCTAATAACTCAATTTCAAAAATATTGCAAATCCTAGGTTTTAATTCGAATTCTTCTCAAGATTTCACCTTTTCCAAAGCTTTTTTTCAATTTATTTTCAAAGCAGAATATTTTGGTGGAACTTGGCTTATTTCTCAAGAAAAATTATTTCTCAAAATTTCTGAAATTTTTTCCTTTGTTATTTCTCAAGAAAAATATTTTTTCTCTTCTTCGCTTAAATATCGAACTTCTGTTCACAAATCATAAGAATCTGAAACTCAATCAAAACTTATTTCAAATTCATAAGTTTTATTATCTTTTTCAAAAAAAGGAATCAGTTTCGTATAATTTCACGTCGCAATTAAAAGTCCTCAAGTAGCAAGAGGATCAAGAGTTCAAGTATGTCAAATCCTTTTAATATTTAGTTTTTTCCTCAAAATTCTTATCACATCAAAACTTGTGATACCTAAAGGCTTGTCTATCAAGTAAAAAGCATTCATTTTATTTAAGTTCAGGATAATCGTGACTAGAATCCACTCAAAAAAATTTTGGTTTAGATTCATCTCAATCTTCAGTTACAAATTTCATCTCTTTTAAACTAAAATGTCACAAATCTAAAAATACTTTTCCACGAATATCTTTTTTTGAAATAAAAGGACTTCTATTATCACAGTTTACAAAGCATTCTCTTGAATCTGTTGAATAATTTCTATTATCTCAAATCAAAAAATATTCATCTTCTCAAAGTTTATATTCACTAACTCAATTTGGTCACGTAAAAGTTCTTCATTTATTTTCTTCATTTAAGTATGGTTCAATTATTTCTATAAACTCAGTTTTTCACTTTTGCTTTATAAATATTTTTCAATCTTGGATTTTAAGTTCATCTCAAGGAATTCAAATCACTCTTTTTAAATAAAACTTTTCATTTACATGTGGATCAAAAACAACAACATCTCCTCTTTCTGGATTTTTAAATAAATAAGAAATTCTATCAAGAATTATAAATTCATCATTATAATACGTATTTCTCATAGAAACTCATTTTACGACAAAAGTCTCGGCAATAAACGCTTTTACAAGAAAAACAAGTAAAATTATAATCAAAACATCTTTTATAAACAAAAACCATTGAGATTTTAAGAATTTATTAAGTTTGCTTTGATTTTGGTTAGAGTCCATTATTTTCCATTTTAAAAAAATATTTTTCAGCTACAATTATACATTTAAATACTCAAAAATCAACTTTTCATAAAAATAAAAGAGACTTTTGCTAGAAATAGCAAAAATCTATAAATAAGCTTTTTAATTCAATTCTGGATAAAAATGAGTTGACTCAGATTCAAAAAATCTAGGTGAAGTTTCTTCTCAAGAATCAGTAATAAACCTCATTCTTGAAAAATTAAAATATCATAAATCTAAAAATACTTTTCAAATCATATCATCTTTTTTAACAAAAGGTCATCTTTTAAAACAGTTTCCAAAGCATTCTCTTGAGTCTGTTGAATGATTTCTATTATCTCAAATTACAAAATAATCACCTTCTTTCAAACTATAATTATAAACCTTTCAATCATTTGTTCAAACCCAAGTTTTACCTTTATTCTCCTCATTTAGATAAGGTTCGTTTATTTTTATAAATTCTGTTTTCCCCTTTGGTTTGATAAAAACTTCTCAATCCTGTATCTTAAGTTCATCTCAAGGGATTCAAATTATTCTTTTTAAAAAGTATTCTTTATTTTCATTTACATGAGGCCTAAAAACGATCACATCTCATCTTTTAGGAGTTCAAAATAAATACGAAATTCTATCAACAATTATAAATTCTCTATCATAATAAGAATCTTTCATCGAAGTTCAGCTTATTTGAAATGGCATCGCAATAAAAAGTCTGATAATCAAAACTATAAGCAAAATAATCAATAAATCTTTTAAAAACAATATCGGCTCAGAATTCAAAAATCTTTTCAAAGTACTTTCTTTTTTCTCTTTTTCCATTTAAAAAACATAAAAGTAATAATTTTTCAAAAAGAATTATATTCATATTTTCAAAAAATCAAAAAAAAGTGCATTAAAGCACTTTTTTTATTTATCTGAGTCTGTTTTAAGCCAATCTGGAATTTTCATTCCATCATCCCAAAGCTCGTCATCATTTAATTTTCCAGAAGAATCATCTGATTTTTTTTCTTCTTTTTTAGAATCTTTTTTTGTTGTTTTCTTTGTTTTTCAAGCTGTTTTTTTCGTTTCTTTTTTATCTCACAAAGATTCAAAAGTCGTAAAATCATCAGTTTCTTTTTTCTCCTCTTGTTCTAGGATTTGCGGTTCTTCAGATTTTTCTTTAGTTTTCTCTTTAGAAATATCATCACCAAAGCTTCCTTTCAACCAATCTGGAATATTATCTTCCTCAACTTTTGGTTCTTCTTCAAAGTCTATTTTTGTGAATTCATTTAGTTCTTCTTCCGTTTCAAGTTTTGGTTCATTCGGGTTTGATATTGTTTCTTGTTTATTAACTTTCTTTTCTTTATTTTTAAATCTCTTTGGTTTTTCTTTTTTGGCTTTATTTCCTTCAGTTTTAGGTTCTTCATTTTCTAAACCAAAACTTCATAAAATATCTTCTTGCTCCGTTTGATTTGAAGTTTCATCTTCTGTTTTATTTTCAGAATCACCAAAACTTCATTTTAACCAATCTGGAATTTCTCATTCTGATTCTATATTTTCCTCAGGTAAATTATTTGTTTCTGTTTCAGCATTTTCAGAAATATTTTCATCATTTTTTGAATCTTCAGTTTTAGTTTGTTCTTCTTCACTTGTTCAAGAAAGACTTCATTTTAGCCAGTCCGGAACAGAATCATCAAGCTCTGAAACATCATTAAAATCTGTTTCTTGAGGACTTTCAGCAAATTCATCAAATTGTTCAGGTTGTGCCTGATTTTCAGAAATATTTTCCGAAGAAGAATCATCCTCAGCAAACTCATCATCAAATGATTTTTGTTCTTCTTTTTCAATTTTTACTGGTTCTGAAGGTGATTTTAACCATTCTGGAACATCTGTATCATTTGGTTCTTCAAATTTCTGAACTTCTACTTGAGAATTCTCTATTTTTGGTTCTTCTGTTTCATCATTTTTTGAAACATCTCAAACTTCAGCTTGACTTCCCTTTAACCAATCAGGAACATCTCATCCTCAAGAAGAATCAGCTTTTTCATTTACCTCATCAGCAAGTGGATCAAAAGTATTTTCTTTATTTGGAGAAAATTCATCTTTTTCAGTTGAAACAGTATTTCATGTTTTCTCAGCTATATAATCAGTAAAACTTTGTCAATCTTCTCATTCATTTCTATATCTGATTTTATAGTAAACAACTCAAGCAATAATTAACCCTATAATACATATAGCAATCCACATAAACCAAGTTCAAACAGCTCACCAATCAAACGAACTTCAAGTTTCTGTGCTTCTTCAAGTTGATTTATTGCTTTTATCTATTTCTTCTTTAGTAAGATTTTCTTGTAAAAGTTTTTTAAGCCAAGTTCTGAAATCAAGTTTTTGTTCATTTGTAAGAGTTTTATCTTTTTCTATAACTTCAAGTATTTCTTTTCAAAGAGCTTTATTTTCCTCTAAATTACTATTTTCTGAAATAAGTTTTAGTTTGTCAATAAGGATAGCTTGACAAGTTTGTTTTTTTGCTTCAGCTTCTTTAGCCAAAGTTTCAGTACAAACCACATCTTTTGGAATTAAATTTTTTAGAGAATTAAACAAAAGTGCTTTATTTGATCTATCTTCTTCAGATTCAACTAAAAGTCATTCTATCATACTTGAAATTTCTGCAGAATTTGCCAATTTCAAGTCTTCTATAAATGATGCAAATTCTTTTATGATACTTGTTTTCTCAATAGGATCATTCCATTCATCTTTTAGTCTTTGTAAGTAAGTCAAAGCTTTATGTTTGTTGTCTCACTCTAACTTTGAAACTTCAGCTTTTATTCTCTCAAAAGTTTTTTTCAAAGATTCAGAAACTCAATCCAAAACTATTTCATCAGTAGAAATATTTTTATCTTCTTTAATAAATTCTTTTTCTATTGTCAAATCTCTAGTTTCAATAACTTTATTTGAAGTATCTTTTAAAAATATTTTAATTTTTTGAATTTTTTGTCAATTTAAAGTTACATCAATTGGTCATCAAGTCAAATACGAAGGAGTACTTTTGTTATCTTCATCATCATCTTTTCCTCAATTTAAATCGGAATCATTTGTGATATCAAAATCAACTCCATAAGATTTTATATTTGTTAAATTCGATTTCAAATAAAGTTGGATTTTCGGAACTTCATTTTTTAGAATTATTTTATTTTCTATGATAGCATAATCTGAAAATATAGCCAGAGCTTCTTTTTTTGTACTAATCATTTTTCAAAAATCTCTAACAACTTTTTTTGAAGTGTCTCTCACATTTGTTCATTCTGTGATTTTTAGTTTCACTAAATGTGTAGATTTTCAATCTGTGTAAGTATAAATAAAAGAACCTTTTTTATCAACAGTTTGACCATCTCACATTTCCCAAGTATAACTATCTATCGAACCTGAAGATTTATCAAAAATGATTACATCATTTCAAATAGAAATATACTCAAAATCTGGTTTTAAAATATTTGAAACATTTACAATAATACTTTTTGAATTTGTATATCATTTATGTTTTACTTTTACTTTTACTCTAAATTCTCATGATTTTGTAAATTTATAAGATATTTCAGGTTTTGCTGTTTCTTTATCATAAAAACCATCTCAATCAAAATCCCAAGAATATTTCGAATCATTGCTGATATTTTGCTCCAAAACATTTTTAACATCAGCTTTAAAAATAACTTCATCTCAAACTTTTACAGAAGTATTATTTGCTGAAAGTCAAACTATTGGAGTATTTATATTTTCTCAAGAAAGAGTAACAAAATATTTAGACGAATCCAAATCTCTAGAACTACTACTATCTCAATTATTATCTTTTAAAATAGCTACAAAGTAATAGTTTCAAGGAATTTTTGGTAAAACAAAAGTTGTATTTGGAGATTTTGTAGATCTATAATCTTGAGGTTCTGGATCTACATCTGTGTAATAATACCACAAATATGATTGTATAACTCAATCTCTATCTTTTGCTCATAAAATTTTTACATCAACTTGAACTGGATCTGCATTTTCATCTTTTACTTGAACATCAAGACCCGTAAGTTCTGGTTTCAAGTTTTGTATTTTTAAAAATGTTTCATCTGTCGATTCTTTTCAGTTTTTTTGACTTTTTACTGTCAATTTAATTGGTACACATCAAATATCATCAAACCTTCTAGATATTTCTTGTGTTGTATAAAACTTTTCTCAAATTTTCCAAGTGTAATCAAGTCAATTATTATTTCAAGTTATGTCAATACTTTCTTTTCAAGACAATGTAACATTATCAACTTTATTTACTATATAAGCTCATTTACCGTTACAAACTCATTCTTCATATCAATAATTTTCTCAAAGACTATTTCAAGAAACATTTATTTTTGCAAAAGGAGCATCAGAATCTCAAACATAAATAACTTTTTCATAATAATTTTTTAAATCATTCTCATCTCTAACTGAAAGCTTTACTGTATAAGTTCAGGCTCTGTCGTATTTATGAGAAATATTATCATCTTTTCATCAAACAACATTTCCATCTCAAAAATCCCATTCATAAAATTTTGCCTTTGGAGAATCAGCTACAAACTTAACAATTGATCAAACCTGACTAACTCTTGGAAATACAAAGAAATCAACAGATAGATTTGATTCAATATTTATTTTTGTAGTCTTTTGACTAACTAAATCATCTGGGTCTCTAACTTCCAAAACTACTGATTGTTCTCAAATATTTGCAAATGTATAATATCAATTTGATCAATTATAATTTGGTTTATCAAGTTCAACTCTGTCTCAATTTATAATCCAACTATACTCAAGTTTTCAATCATCAGAAAAATCTAAATCATAAGATCCTGAAGCATCTAAAAATACAGTATTTGGTTTATTTTTTTGTGGGGTTGTCGCTGTAAATGCAGCAACTGGAGGTCTAGAATTTATATGAATTATTTTGTTATCATAATCTTTTTGTCAACTTGGAGAAGTTACACTTAGTTTTACATTATATCTTCCCTTTTCAGTAAATGTGTAAGCCAAAGTTGATAAATTTTTACTAAAAATAACTTTATCATTTTTTAAATCTAAAATTTCCCAAAAATAACTTAAATTTTCATTTTTAGAATATGAATTTGCTGTAAAAGTAAATTTATCTCATAAAAATCAATCAAGAGAGCTGGCATTTATTGTTGCAATTGGATTTCTAACAATAATTGTAAATTTTCTTTCAATAGTCTTTCATTCATTTGTTGTCATCTTTAAGCTGACAGGATACTCTCACTCTGTTGCATAAACGATTCTTTCTACTTTTGGAGGAGAATCATATTTTCTAGTAATTGAGTTTCAAAAATCCCATTCTGTATGAATAAACTTTGTTCAAGATGTAGGAATAGAACTAGTTGCGTCAAACAAAAGTCAGTATACAGACTCCTCTGGAGCAAATTTTATTTCATCATCAGAACCTAAAGTCTTATTATTTATTTTGATGTTTAGTGAAGCGACTTTTTCTTTAACTGAAATTTCAACTTTTTTAGAAAAAGGAATAACGTCAATATTTCTAAAACTATTTCTATGATTTGAAGTTACATCCAAAAATATTGAATAATTTCATTCTTCCCTAAAAGTGTAATTCAAAGAAGTATTATTTCAAATATTTCTTCTTCTTCATTTATCTAAAATCCACCAAGTATAATTATAATTTTCTATTTTACTTCAAGTTGGATCTGTAACATTTCATCTCAAAGTAACTGTTAAAGGAGCATTTCAAGTTGCAGGAAATGCTTCAACAGTTCAAGTTATTTCTTGAATTGATGTTTTATTCAAAAAGCCATCAATAGCAGTATCAATTGAATCAAAATTTGCAGAATTATTTGGATCTTTGATTCATCTTTCTATTGCTGTTTGTAAATGAGTAAAATAATTTTTATTATTTAGATCATCAGGTAAATAATTCAATCATTGTTTAGAATAATCTAGTATCCTTTGAGCTATATAAGCATCTATTTTTCCATCAACTTTGAATTTATTTCTCAAAGATAAATAAGAATCTGTAATCTTGTAACAATATTCTTTAAATGTATTATAATCTGTTGGTCAAAGCGAATCACACTGCCTTCAGGCCTCTGCTTTGAAAACAGAAGCGAAAAAAATCGTGTTAAACAAAAATATTGTTAATAAAATTTTCTTAAACATAGTTTTTATTTAAAAATTATCTACTTTAAATATTAACATAATTAAAACGCAAATGCAAAAAACTGGCTACAAAAAAATTATTTTTTTACCTTGACATTTTTGAAAAATATTTTATGAATCATAGTTTTTAGCAATTTACTCAATAATTAAAAAATTAAGAAAACTTTGATTTTTTAAAAATAAAAATTATAATAAAACATATTTTAGAAAATAATTTTAAATTTTATGGATTTAAATAAAGTACAACTAATTTGAAGAATTACACAAGATATAGAGTTAAAACAAACTCCAAATTGATTAAATGTGACTACTTTTTCCCTTGCTACAAATAGAAACTTCACTGATGGAAGCTGAACAAGACAAGAACAAACTGAGTTCCACACTATCGTTTTATGGGGAAAACTTGCTGAAATTGCAAGCCAATATTTAACAAAATGAAGACAAGTTTACATTGAGTGAAGACTTCAAACTAGAAATTGGGAAGCTCAAGACTGAACAAAAAGGTACAAAACTGAAATCGTTTGAGAAAATCTTATAATGCTTGGCTCAAAAAGTGACAATGTTCCTGACTATTCGTCTTCTGATTCTTACCAAAACGATACTCCAGCAGTGAAAAAATCTACTCCAAAAGCTGAAGAAGAAATTTCAATTGAAGATATTCCATTTTAGTAAAAAATAGCATTTTTTGCTATTTTTTATTTTTTCTCTTGACAATTAGATATATTTTCATATAATTCAAGTTAACCAAGCTCAGAGATTGAGTAAGGTTAGAGGGATAGGATTTTTCTCTTATGCCCTAAACAGGCAGGAACGCATGATGCGTTCTTTTTTTATAACTAAAAAATACTGCCTTTAAAGACAGTATTTTTTATTTTTTCTTTGAAACATTATCATCTTTTAAAGATTTTATTTTTAACTCAGTGTAAATATAGTTGATAATAAGAAAATTTCTAAATCATTGATCTGTGATTTTTCATGTTTTCATCTTTTCCTCACTAAGTTTAGAATATTCTTTAATTCTGTTAAAAATCTCTTCTTTTTTCTCTTTTGTATATTTCCTTTCATTAAATTGAGTTATCACTTTTGAATATTTTGCAATATCAGCTGGACTTAGTTTTACATTTTTATATTTTTCAGGAATATTTTCTTCATTCCAGTTTAAGTAATCTATATATTCATTTTGTAAAAAATTTTCTACTTGTCAGATATTTCCAAAAACTTTTACTCAATCAATATAAAGTCATCATTTTGCTAAATCATTACTTGAAAGTTGAGAAAGTCATTCATAGTATCAAAGTGTAGTTATAGAGTGATTTCCATAAGTTGAAATACTATTTCTAGGTGTTAACTCAGAAGTCTCATGTTTTTGAGAATCAGACAAAATATCTAATACTTTTTTTCAGTTTAGATAGATTTTTGTATGTTTTTTTCAATCTTTTTTTCAAACTATTACTGCTGTATAATACTCATCTTTTCCTGTTGCATCATTTATATATGTGTATTTATAGTTTTTATCAAGAATATCTACACTATAAATAAATTCATCTTTTGCTTCACAAAATTTTTGATTTAAGTAGAAATTATCACTTTTAACTGAGTCTTTCGGATAAGTATAATCAGAACATTTTTGAGTTCATAAATCATTTGCAAAAACACTTGAAAAACCGAAAAATAAAGCAAAAGCTAAGCTTCAAAATATAATTTTTTTCATAAAGTTTTAGTTAATTTTAAGAAAGGAGGAGGAACATAAAATTCCTCCTTTTATTTAATAACACTTATTTCACAACATAGTATGAATAAGCATTACCTCTGTCTCCATCCCCTGCTTTATGACGAACTCCAAACTTAATTGCGTGCATAGTCATATAACCAACAGTACCTGTAGGATGGTGAGGATCCCAATTTTGATCAAGAATCCACATAGCTCCATCTCGGGAACCAATATAAATACCTGTATGGGCAGTTGGTTTGCCTTTATAGTTGTTACCAACAAAAGTAGCCACTACTGTGCCTACAGGAATATAACCATCCCCTACTCGGGTAGAAGGCCTCCAAACATTTGTAGTGTCACCAAAGTTAGCCATAGCTTTAACAAAGCTAACACATTGACCATTATAGTCACCCAGCCTATTAACCTGAATAAAACCTCCTTTGTTAACAACACCTGTACGGTTCAATTTTTTCAAAGCTACAGTTTTACTGTTATAGTAAAAACGAGCAATAGAATAACCACCATAAGATTGGGTCTTTGCATCAGAGGAATTAAGTGAGTTGATGACAGCCATAGCTTGGGGAGTTGCCTTCTTGTCAGCATAAGCTGAACTCGAATACAACAGGACCAAAAGCATTGGGAACAGAATTTTTTTCATAAGATGTTACTCCACAAAAAAAAATTTAAGGACAATTTACCTACATTAAGCACTATTATTAAAAATAGACTAAAATGCAAGTGATATCCATTATAATAATAATAATAATAATAATAATAGCAACTTTTTTTTATATTTTCCAAAAATTTGAAAAAAAATATTTTTTTGCTATAATCCCAAGGTTAAAAATATTTTAAAAAAATTTAATTAATAAAAAAAGTAAAATAATGGATTTTTATGAAATACTATGAGTTGAAAAAACAGCATCAACTGAAGAAATAAAAAAAGCCTACAGAAAACTAGCTATGCAGTACCATCCTGATAGAAACAAGTGAGATAAACAAGCAGAAGAAAAATTTAAAGAGATAAATGAAGCTTACTCTATACTTTCAGATGAGCAAAAAAGAAAACAATATGATACTTATGGGAAAGCCTGAGTTTGAGGAAATCCCTTTGGAGGAGGATTTAGTTGATGAGTTGATGTAGATTTATGAGATATTTTTGAATCATTTTTTGGTGGAGGATTTGGATGAAGAACAAGACAACAAAGAACAGAATTTGTTTGAGAAGACATAGAAGTAAAGCTAAACATAGACTTAAAAACAAGTATTTTTTGATGAAAAGAAACTATAAAATTTAACAGAAGAGAAACTTGTAAAACTTGTCACTGAGAAGGAGGAAGTTGAAAAAAAACCTGTCCAAAGTGTGATTGAAAATGAGTTTACACAAAAACAAGCCAAAGTATTTTCTGAATGATAAGCCAAACTGTAACTTGTGATGAATGTAGTTGAAGCTGAGAAATATTTGAAGAAGTGTGTGGAGAATGTCACTGAGAAAAAAGAGTAAACAAAAAAGCTGAATATGAAGTCGTTATTCCAGCTGGAATTGATAATTGAATGATTATAAAAATCGAAGATGAATGAAATGATTGAGTTGGAACAAAAGTAAAATGAAGCTTATTTGTGCACTTTGTTGTATTAACTGAAGAAAAATGACTAAAAAGAGACTGAGTTGATTTACATTATGATATAGAAATAGAAATAGTTGAAGCTGTACTTTGAGCCACAAAAGAGATAAATATTCCTGTTATTTGAAAAAGAAAAATAGATATAAAAGCAGGAACAGAACACTGAAATGTGTTAAAAATCCACTGAGATGGAGTTAAACATATAGATTCTGACAAAAAATGAGATTTACTTATCTCAATTAGAATAAAAATACCAAAAAAACTAAGTAAAAAAGAAAGATGACTTTTTGAAGAAATAGCAAAAGAAAGAAATATTTCAGTTAAATGAGCATGAATGTTTGAAAAATTTTTTAGTTAAAGAGAATTTAAAAAAATTCTCTTTTTTTTATCAAAAAAAAATTTATAATTTAATTAAAAAAATATTTTCTTAAAAAAATTTTTAAAATGAATAAAAAAATAGCTACTCTGATTTTAGTTGCGATTTTTACGATATTTTCAATACTTTTTGGAAAAGATTATTTAGATTTTCAAAATAATTCTCCAAGTAAAAAAGATGCAGAGATCGAAAAACAAGTAAAAAATTTTGATATTTCTAAAATAAATTTAATTGAAAATGTTGAAATTTTTCAAACTCCAAACCTAGAACTTTTAGAGGATTTTATAGAAAAAATCAAAAATGCGAAAAAAAATATTTACATTGAAGTTTATATGTTTACAGAAAAAAGAATTTTACAAGCTTTAAAAGAAGTAAAAAATAAATGAATTGAAATAAAAGTTGTACTTGAAAGAAATCCATATTTATCAGAAAATATAAACAACAAAACATTTGATGAGCTAAAAAATGCTTGAATTGAAGTAAATTGGTCAAAACAAAAAAATTATAATTTAAATCACTCAAAATTATTTATTATTGATGATTTAGCAATTATTTCAACTTGAAATTTAACTTATTCTATTTTTTCCACAAATAGAGACTTCTTAGTTTTTGCTGAAGATAAAAGAATTGTTGAGAATTTGAAAAAAATATTCAACTCAGATTTTAATTGAGAAAAAAAAGATTTTTATGATGAAAATTTAGTTATTTCTCCAAATATTTCTAGAGAAAAGATTGAAAAACTTTTGCTTTCAGCTGAAAGAAATATAAAAATTTACATTCAATACTTGAAAGACAAAAAGATAAACGACTTACTAAAAAATCTAAAACAAAAAAATATTGATATAGAAATAATCGTTGATAAATCAGCTATAGAAAACGAAGAAACAAAAAATTTACAAAAAAATGGAATAAACATAAAAGCATTTAATTGAAAAAAAATGCATAGCAAAGTCATTTTAGTTGATGAAAAATACGTTTTTGTTTGAAGTGTAAATTTTTCTGAATATTCTCTTGATAAAAATAGAGAAATGTGAATTATTCTTAAAAATGAAGGTATAGTCAAGAGAATTTTGGAAATTTTCAAAAATGATTTTATAGAAGCTTCAAATAATTGACAAAATTAAGCAAATATGATAAATTTTAGAAAAGTAATATTTTAAATTTATAATATTTGTATGAAAAAGATTTTTTCGATCATAATTATTCTGATTTTTATGCTAGTTTTAGTTTATACAAGCTTTTTGATTAAAGCAAATCACTATGACAAGCCAGAATTTCAAGAAATAAAAAAATGAGAAATTGCTTTTGACATAAATTCATGAAAAATAATCAAAGAAAAAAACTGAAATCTAAAAGCAAATTACATAAATAATTCTGATAAAATTTTAAGTTATAATTCAAAACTTGAAATCATAAAAGAAGAAAAAAGTACAAAAATAAAACTTACAAAATGAGTTTTTTTGATAAATATAAACTCTATAAATAATAAATATTTAGTAGAATCAGAAGGTTTTAACTTGGAATTAAGTTGAGCAAATACAGTTTTTATTGATACAACTTGACAAAGAGCTGAGATTTTCAGTGTTGATAATATTTTGAAATTAAATTTTTTTAATACAAAAAATTGAGAATTATTAAACACAGCTTATATTTACCCAAATCAATACATATTTTTTGATCCAACTAAAAATTTCTTGATCAAAAATGCTGATTTATTGAGAATTACACAATTGCTTTCTTTATGATACTTTAATGAAAATATTCTTACAAAAGACTGAAAAGTAAATGAAAACTTCAAAAAAATATTTTTATCAAAAGAAAAAAATATAAATTCTCAAACTGAAAAACTATTTTTATATCTTTATTTTGATGATTTAGAGAAGAAAAATGACTTAGAGAATTTCAAAAAAATGAAGTTTTCTTCTATTCCTTGAGAATCTTTAATGCTTGAATATTGATTTTTGCTTATGAATTCAAATAAAAAAGCTATTTATCTAAAAAATCAAGTTTTAAAAACTCTTCAAGAAACTCTTAAATCTCCTGAAAAAGAAGAATTATTAGAAAAAAATAAAATAACAATTGAAAACTTTTTAAAAGAACTAAAAGAGATAAATGAAAAAGATTTCAATGAAATAAAGGAAATGATTAGTTACTTTTTAGCAAATATCTCCTCTACACAAAAAGAAAATAAAGAATTAAAATTATTTTTCTTAAAACTTTTAAATCCTGAGTTTCAAGATTTAGAAAAAACTTCTGCGGCTATTTTAAGCTCAGCTTTTTATAATTATAATTTATGAAAAGAAACAAATTTCTATTCTGAAATAAAAAAATTTGTTGACCAAAAAGATAAAGAAGAGTTTGAATCAAGGGAAAAAGATTTCTTTATATTTTTCTTGGATAAGATAATAATCGCAAATTTAAAAGCTGAAAATACAAATTTTAAAGATACAATCAGTATTTTCAAAACTTATACAGAGGCTTGAATAGATTACTATCAAGCAAGTGATGAAAAAGATAAAACTCTAAAAAATAAAATAATAGAAACTTGAATAGTAAATTTTAGTGAAATAGTCAAAAAAATTCTAGAAAAAACTGAAAAATATTTTTTCAAAAGATCAGAAAAATGATTGCTTGTAAATATTCCTTGAAGAGAATTAGACAGAGAATCTATTTCTAGTTTAAAAACAAGTATTGAAAATATTTATAATAATTTTTACACTCCAAATCAATGAGTTCTAACCACAACAAACGCAAGTGTAAAAGTCGTTTATAGAAGAAATTTTGAAAAGTTTGAAGAAGTAATTACAGCTCTTTGGGATACTGAAAAGTATTTAACAAAGTATGATAAAAAACTAAGTGATATTTTAACAACAGAAGAAAAAGAAGATAATTCAAAAACTCTTAGCATCGAAGACGCAAAAGAATTTTTAAGTAAATTTGATCACATAAAATTTGATGATTCAAATATTGAAATTATGTGAAGAGAGTATTGTGATAATCCAAACTCAAAAGAAGCTGAAAAAAATAAAAAAAATCCAACTTGTTACAGAATAAAAAATATGGAAGTTTGAAACTGAACAAAAATTAGCTTTCTTCTCTTCCCTTACGAATACCACAAAATATCAGATATAAGTATCTGATGAAATAAAAATTTAAATAAATGAAGTTACAAAATGGATGATGAAGAAGAAAAATATAAAGAACAAGAAAATAATTTCTCAGATCCAAGTGAAAAAGAACAATACAAATTTAAAAATTTCTTTATAAATGTTATTACAGCTTCTCAAAGCTGAAAAAAACAACAAGTTGAAGATTATGTAGAAGACAATAGATCACAAGAATCAGAAATAATAAGAACAATCAAAAATACAAATTTATTATGAAAAAACTGAACTCTTACAAAATTAAAACCAATTCTTGATGTTGCTTACAATGACATAAAAATCACGGAAACAGAATCGGATTTGATTATAAATATAAATAATGCAAAAGTAAATTACTCTTCTGAGAAAAAAAATTATTTTTGAAGGTTCAAATCAGAATACAAATACAAATCTGGTAAAATAAATTCTTTCTTCAACCCTGAAATCCAAATCACAAACGACAATTGAGAAAATATCATAAGTTGAACTTCAATAAAGCTTTCTTGACTTATAAAGCTTGATGATTTCAAAAAAATAATGGATTCTTTCTTTAAAAATATGAGTAGCATAATTGATGCTGTTACATATGTTTCTCAAAATGATTCTTCTGAAGATTTAAGAATTACTTATTTACCACAAATAGACAAATTTCAAATCATTTCAAAAAACATAAAAATATTTATAATTTGAGATGAAATAGAACTTTTTTCAAGTTTTTGAAAAAAAATATTGGAAAAAAATGAAAAAATAAGTAAAATAAGGTGACTTTTAGAATATAAATAATTTTTAACTAGTATGAGTCAAAAATGAGCAAAAGTAATGGCTATTCTAGCCCTTGCATGAATAATTATTTCTGTAATTTGAACAAGTTTACTTTATTTTCTTGAAACAGGAAACCAAACTAAAGAGAATTCTCAAACTCTAACAGAAGATGAAGTTATGAAACTGATTGAAGAAGCAAAGAAATCTCAATCAAAAAATACTACTACAGGAAAAACAAATTCTTGAACAACAGTTCAAACTTGAACAACAAGCTCTTGAGCAACAAGTTCAGGAACTGTTAATAAATAAAAAAATTCCCAAAAGGAATTTTTTTATTTATCTGAAATGAAGTAACAAGAAAATCATAAGGTTAAAATAAGCCAACAAAGTTAACTTCTTAATAGATATTTAATTTAGTCAATACATTAATTTGTCATTATTAACCAAAAAAAACTACTAAAAAGTAGTTTTTTATAATTTATGAAGTTTAAGTTGAGCAACAGATCTAAGCAGCATATCCTCTGCTTCGATGTATTTTTCCATATCGATGTGCTGAGAATTACTGTATTTTTCCATCAATTCAAGTGCTCTTTTTCTAGCATTTTCAGCTTCTTCTACATCTATTTCTTCCATATCAATCAGCATATCAGCCATAACTTTTACATTATTTTCACTGACTTCAACTATTCCTCTTCATATAGCGAAATTTTCTTCTTTTTTTTCTCAGTTATCCATATAAATAACTGTCATATTTGAAGGTTTCATACTAGTCAAAAGAGGAGAATGATTATCAAGAATAGTTATTTCTCAAGTTGTAGTCATCAAAGTAGCAGAAACAACAGAATCTGAAGCAAAACTTTTTCAAGAAAATGAAAATATTTGTAATTTCATATTTTTTAATTTAATTATTATTCTTTACTTTTAGCTGATTCGTAAGCTTTTATAACATCATCTATTCCAGCTTTATACATAAAATAATTTTCTGAAATATGATCTAGTTCTCAATCAATAATTTTTTTGAACCCAGAAACTGTATCTTCAAGTTTTGTGTAAACTCAAGGAGTTCCTGTAAATTGTTCAGCAACGAAAAAAGGTTGAGAAAAGAATTTTTGAATTTTTCTAGCTCTAGAAACAGTAAGTTTTTCTTCATCAGACAGTTCATCCATACCAAGAATCGCGATAATATCTTGTAATTCTTTATATTTTTGAAGAGTTTTTTGAACTTCTCTAGCTACTTCATAATGCTCTTCACCAACTACTTCAGCAGACAAAACTGTAGAAGTAGAATCAAGCGGATCAACAGCTGGATAAATACCAAGCTCAGCAATAGATCTACTCAATACTATTGTAGAATCAAGGTGAGCAAATGTTGTAGCAGGAGCGGGATCAGTTAAATCGTCAGCAGGAACATAAACAGCTTGAACTGAAGTAATAGAACCATCTTTTGTAGAAGTGATTCTTTCTTGCAATGCACCCATATCTGTAGCCAATGTTGGTTGGTAACCTGCAGCTGAAGGTATTCTTCAAAGAAGAGCAGAAATCTCAGAACCAGCTTGTGTAAATCTGAAGATATTATCTATAAATAATAATACATCTTTTCTTTCTCTATCTCTGAAGTGCTCAGCCATAGTCAAACCTGTCAAAGCTACTCTGGCTCTTGGTCCTGGAGCTTCGTTCATTTGTCAGAAAACCATGGCTGTTTTATCTATGACTCATGATTCTTTCATTTCATGATACAAATCATTTCATTCTCTTGTTCTTTCTCAAACTCAAGCAACAACTGAGTATCAACCATGCTCTGAAGCGATGTTATGAATAAGCTCTTGCATGATAACTGTTTTACCTACTCAAGCTCATCCAAAAAGACCTACTTTTCCTCATTTAAGCATAGGAGCTATAAGATCAACTACTTTGATTCAAGTTTCAAAAACTTCAGCTTTTGTAGTCAAATCACTAAATTTTGGAGCTTCTTTATGAATAGGATCAAAGTGTTTAGCTTCAGGTTTATCTCACCCATCAATTGGATCTCACAAAACATTAAACATTCTTCACAAAACAGTATCTCAAACAGGAACACTGATAGGAGCTCAAGAAGCTTCTACAAGTAATCCTCTTTTTAGTCATTCTACAGGATTCATCGCAATAGTTCTTACAACTCAATCTCAAAGTTGTTGTTGTACTTCCAAAACTACTTTTGACGAAGTCCCCTTTACTTCAAGGGATTCGTAAATTGATGGAACATAACCATCATCAAATTTAACATCAATTACAACTCAAACTATTTTAATTATTTTTCAAGTTTTCATTTAAAAAATAGTTATAAATTTAAAATTTTTTTAAATAATATTTTTATCCATTGCTATATTACTAAGCCTATCTGCTTCTTTATTTTTAGCTCTTTCTATCCAGTTATAAGATATTTTTATAGAATTATCAGAAATAATTTTTAAAATATCATCATTTAATTCTTTTAGTTCAGATTTTTTAATTCTCCAATTTCAAGAAAGTTGATTTATAACCAAATTACTATCCATAAATAAATCTATTTCAGTAGCTCATAGCTCTATAGCTCTTTTTATTCAATAAAATGCTCAAATATATTCTGCTTCATTATTTGTTTTTATTCAAAGACTTTTATATCTTTTTTCCAAAGGATTTCAAATCTCATCTGTAATAAAAACTCAAATTCAAGCACTTCCAGGATTTCCCCTAGAACCTCAATCAGTAAATACTTTTAACTTCATTGTTCTTTACTTTTGAAAAGTGATAAATAGAAGAATCATCTAAACAAAAATGTTATAACAAAAACTAAGATACATACAAAAACAGCTATTTTTAGATGTATCGGATCACTACTTGCTGGAACTTGTGTTTCTAAAATATAGTAACAATAAGCTCCAAAGATGAAACTTCAAATTATAATTGAAAGAAAGCTATAAAAAGCATAAAGTAAAATATTTATAAGCAATCTAATCAAGAAATATATTTTTGACATTTTATTTTTTTAGTTTTTAAACATTTTACAAATATTATCCTTTCATTGATTCCACACCAGCAGTTATTTCAGAAACTTCTGTAGTAATAGCTGATTGTCTAGCTTTATTATATTTTGTAGTTAAGTTTTTTGCTATTCTATTTGCATTGTCTTTTGCATTTTTCATCGCAACCATTCTAGAAGAATGTTCTGAAGCTTTTGCATTTAACAATACATCATAAAATATCATATCTAAGATTATTGGAATAACGTTTTTTACTAAATCTCTCGGACTTGGCTCTACATCATAAAATAGAATTCCTTTATTGTCCCTGATTTTTGGTTCAACATTTTCTGTTCATCAAAGAACTTCATACAAATATTTTTTGATATACTCTTTATCAATTGGAAGAAATACCTCATTTATAGGAATTTGCTTAATTGTATTTATATAAAAATTATAAAAAATTACAACTTTATTATATTTACCTGAAAGAAATTCTTCCAAAATCAAAGAAGATATTTTTTTAGTGAAAACAGGATCTTGATTATCAGAAAATTCTCAAGAAAAGTCAGCTACCAAATTATTTCAAGTTTTTGCTATAAATTGAGAAGCTTTTTTTCAAATTGTTATGAAATCAATATTTTCTTTTGTTTCTCTCATATAAGAGCTAACTTTTTTCATAATATTCACATTATAACCTCAACAAAGTCACTTATTTGAAGTTATAATTACTCAAAGAGTTTTTCCTGATTCTCTAGAAGTAGAGAAAAGTGGATAATGATTTAGATAATCCTCAACTCTAAGAAATATTTTAAACATTTCAAGAATAAATTCTCTTTTTTCCAAAGCTAAGTCTTGGGATTTTTTCATTTTTACTGTAGAAATCAATTCCATAGCCTTAGTGATTTTTCAAGTATTTCTTATTGAACCTATTTTTCTCTTTATCTCTTTAGCATTTGCCATAATAAATAAATTTTATAATATAGATTTTATTTATACATATTAGTAACTTTTTCAATCAAAGAAACTAGTTTTTGTTCTGTTTCATCTATCAAAGTTTTTTCCTTTGAAATAGATTTTAAAATATTTTTTTCTTCATCCAAAGTTGTATAAAGATCTTCTTCAAATTTTTTAACTTTCTCAATTGGCAAAGGATCTAAATAACCTTTAGTTCAAGCATAAATAGAACAAATTTGTTTTTCAACAGGAACTGGAGAATAAACTCATTGTTTTAGTAATTCCATCATTCTAGCTCATCTATCAAGACTAGCTTTTGTTTCAGCATCTAAATCAGAAGAAAATTGTGAAAATGCAGCCAATTCTCTAAATTGAGCCAAATCAAGTTTCAAAGTTCAAGCAACTTTTTTCATAGCTTTTATTTGAGCAGAACCTCAAACTCTTGATACAGACAATCATACATTTATAGCTGGTTTTTGTCCAGAGTTAAACAAATCTGATTCAAGAAATATTTGTCAATCTGTAATTGATATAACGTTTGTTGGTATATAAGCAGATACATCTCAACCTTGAGTTTCAATTATAGGTAAAGCTGTCATTGATCAAGCTCAAAGATCATTGTTTAATTTTGAAGCTCTTTCAAGCAATCTAGAATGTAAGTAAAATACATCTCAAGGATAAGCTTCTCTTCATGGAGGTCTTCTAAGTAAAAGCGACATTTCTCTGTAGGCATTTGCTTGTTTAGAAAGATCATCATAAATAATAAGTGAATGTCCTCAGTTGAACATAAAATATTCAGCCATAGCACAACCTGAATAAGGAGCTAAGTATTGCATAGAAGCAGGATCTGAAGCTCAAGCTGCTACAACAATAGTGTATTCCATAGCTCATCTTTTTCTTAATTCTTCAACTATTCTTGCAATTTTTCATTCTTTTTGTCAAATAGCAACATAAACACAAGTAACTCATTTACCATTTTGATTCAAAATCGCATCAATAGCTACTTGAGTTTTACCAGTTTGTCTATCTCAGATAATAAGCTCTCTTTGTCATCTACCAATTGGCACCAAAGAATCAATAGCTTTTATACCTGTTTCAAGAGGTTCGTGAACTGATTTTCTTGACATTACTCAAGTTGCAACTCTTTCAACTGGATAAAATTCTTTTGTATTTAAGTCTCCTAAACCATCAATAGGATTTCAAAGAGCATCAACAACTCTTCAAACTAGTTCTGGTCAAACTGGAACTTCAAGTATTTTTCAAGTAGAATAAGCCTTTTCTCATTCTTTTACTCAAGTAAAACCTGAAAGAACAACAACTCAAACAAAGTGTTCTTCTAAGTTCAAAGCTATCCCTTTAGCTCAAGAGTCAAAATTAACTATTTCATTGTAAGCAACTTCTCATAAACCTGATACTTTTGCTATACCATCTCATAAGTAGAAAACTTCCCCTACATTTCAAACATTTGGATTGATTTCAACAGAATCAATTCTATTTTCTACTTGTTCAATAATTTTGTTTAATAAGTCTTTAGACATATAAAATATATTTAAATTTTAAATATTTTAAATTATTTAGAAAGTTCTCTTTCTATTTTTAAATAACTCAAATCAATAACTTTATCATCCATATAAATTCTAATTCATCACTTTATTTCAGCATTTTCTTCCATTTTTAAATCTTTTTGTTCAACATCTAAGTTAAAAACATTTTTAAAAATTTTTTTAGATTCATCAAAAGCTAGTTCTTTTGAAATAGCTGGAAAGTACTCAACAAGCAAATCTTTTTCTCAATTTTTGATTTTTTTGTAAGTTTTTTCTCATCTATTTCAAAGTTGAGTTTTTAAATCTCTGTATAACTTCACTTCTTTCAATAAATCTTTTAATTCAGACAAACCTAAATTATCAATATTTATAGTTTCCATAAATGTTTTATTTAACTAATAAATCATATTCTTTTTCTATAAAATCTTTATTAGCAGATTCTTTGTTAAAGATTTTAGAATTCAGTTTTAGAGATAAATCAAGAATCTTTGTTTTCATATTATTTTCCATATCAAGCCTTTCTTTTTCTATTTGAGTTCTAGCAGACTCAAGCATATATTCAGCTTCTTTTTCAGATCTCTCAATAATTCTATTACTGTTTTGTTTAGATAGTTCTTCAGCATAAGATTCTATCTCAACAGCTTTTTTTCTAGCTTCCACAAGCATAGAATCAACTTGTTTCTCAGCTTCTTCTATTTTTTCTTTAGCTAGATTTCAAGCATCTTTAGATGCTTTTAAAAATTTTCTCCTTTCTTCTATCGCAGTAACTATTTTTTCTCCCAAAAAATATTTAAATATAAAAAATATAATTCAGAAATTTATTAGTTGCGCAATGATAACTCAAAGTTTTATATCATCCATAATTTTTAAGTTAATTGTAAATTTAGTAATTAAAAATCTTAGTGAACTTTAGCAACTTTTATAAATATAGCTATAAGAAGCGGAAATACTAAAGCTTGTATCAAAGAAACAAGAGTTTCTTGTAAATATATTAAAACAGGTCAAACTATAGGAAACTCAAATCAAAGTAGAGAATTTGTCAAAGTTGCCAATCAACCAACAAGCATCGCTAACAAAAGTCAACCTGAAGTTACGTTTCAAAATAACCTAAATGCCAAAGAAATAATCTTAGCTAAATGTCAAACTATCTCTAATAATCATAAAAATACAGAAATAATTATATCAAATACTTTTACAAGTAAAAATATTGGTACATCAACTATTTTTGGCAAATTTCAGAATTTGTATGGAATATATCCCTTTCAAAAAATAGGAAAATATTCATAAAGAGCTTTTGGAACTCACAAAAATCTAAATTGTTCAAATAAAATTATAATTACTCAAATTATAGCCATTGCTATGTTGAAGTTTTTATCAGAACTTGGAGTAGAAGCATAGTGTTCCATCGCAAATTGTCATTCTTCATTAAATCAAATAACAGGAGCCAAGAATTCTAAAACTACTCAAAATAAGTTAGCTAAAAGTATTACAAAAAACAATGTTGTAATATAAACTTTTACCCATCTTTTTTCATCTTTTCACAAAATATCCTCAAAAAATTCAAATATTTTTTCAAACATAAGATCAAAAAGAACCATGAAAGATGAATTTCTACAAAATTTATATAATAAAGAAAGTAGAATAACAATAGCTAATACAATTCCTACTCAAACTATAACTCAAGGATGTGTATAAACTCACAAAAAATCAGTTAAAAAACTGTCCATAGTTAAATTTTATAAAAAATAAACTTTTTCTTAAGAAGCTTTTCACAAAATTTGGAAAGCTATAATAAATCAATATATTGCAAGAACTTCTATTAAAGCTACGAACAATATCATAAAAGTCAAATATTTTGTTTTTTCTTTAGGATTTCTAGCTATTGCTTCAAAAGCTCAAGATATAACATGACCAGCTGCAAGTCAAACTCAACCTCAAGCTAATCAAATAGCAAGTCAAGATCAGATAGCTAAAACTCACATTGCTTCATGACCAATTATTTGGAAAGAAACTATTAAACCATAGATTCAAGAAGATTCCAAAATAGCCATTCATAAAATAGATACAGTAACAAGGAATCAAGTAAGTTCTGGTCTTTTTCAAATCAATATTATAGACTTACCACTTAAGAAACCTCATCACAAAGCAACTCAAGCTCAAGCTAATCAGATAGCAACTCAAGCTCATAAAGCTCAAATTCAAAGATCATTATGTCAAACAAGTCTAATAGCAATAATAAGTCAATAAATGGCCAAAGACTCAACCATAGCTATGAACAAAACCATATAAGTTGTTATTTTAGCTCTAGAAGCTCAATTCACAGTCATCGCTTGCATAGCTCTCTCTCAGATATATCATTCTCAAAGTCAAACTCAAGCTCAAGCTAATCAAACAGCAAGTCAAGCTCAAATTGAATTTAATCAAACAGTTGAAGGATCTCATCAAATTATTTGAAAAGCAACCACAAGTCAGTAAATAGCAGCAGATTCTACAAGAGCTACTCATAAAACAGTGACTGGAATCAAGCTTTTTCCAGAAATCCAAGGAAGTCAGATTCTAGAAATAGATTTAGAAATAAGCATTCACAATCAAATAGAAACTCAAAATCAAGCTAATCATATAGAAAGAGAGGCTCAAATTGCAAGAATTCAACTCTCAGCTGGTAATGTCAAAATATTTAATGCAATTACAAGTCAGTAAATAGCAGCAGATTCAATAAGTGCTAATCAAAGAATTGTAAAAGGAATAATTATTTTATTGTTTTCAAGTGTATGTTCTCAAATAACTTCCATAGCCTTTCTTGCTATAAAAGACATTCAAAGAGACACTCATAAACCTGTTAATCAAATAGATAATCAAGCTCAAAGAGAAACAAGAGCTCACATATCTTTTTCTCAAATAATTCTCATTGCAACTATTATTCAGTAAATTGCAGTAGATTCAACAAGAGCAATAAGAAGTATCATATAAGATAATATCTTATTTTTCTCATCAGTATTTTTATTTGCAGCAACAACTGCTTGCTCAACTATAAGTCATTCTCACATTCAAACTCAAAGTCAAGTTAGTCAAATCGCTAATCAAGCTCAAAGAGATGCAAGTGGAGAGCTAAATTCGGCTCATAGAAGCTGCATAGCAACAATCAATCAAAATATTGCAGAAGATTCTATAAGTGCTACTCATAGTATTGCTATTGTCAAAAAGAACGGAGTCATTTTTGGATTTTTCCCCAAAATATCCATCACTTTATATATGAAATAACATTGTCAAAATGCTACTCATAAACAAGCTAATCATATAGATAAACTAGCTCAAAGCGAAACCATATCCATATTTGCAAGTTAAGAATTAAAAAATTTTGCAGACAGTATAATAAATATTTTTTTTTAAAAATCAAATTATTTTTTACTATTTTTTCCTATTTTAAAGGTAAAATCTCAAATTTATTTGAGAGAAAATTTTTTATTTTATACTTTTTTTGAAAAAAAGCAAAAGAAATTTTATTTTTTATTTCTAGAGGAAAAATACATTTTTAAAAGTTTTAAAAAAAATTATAAAAAATAGAAAAAAAGATGAATAAATAAATATTTTTCACTTTTTTAAATTTTCTCTTGATTTTTATGTTTTAATAATTAAATTATTGATAATATTTTTAGTTAAAATTTTTGAACAATGAAAGATAGACAACTTTGGTTAGAAAAAATGAATTGAAAAGATAGCCTTTGAGAAGAAGAATGTCCATTTTGCGAAAAAAATAATGACGAAGAATATTTAGTTTTAAAAAGATTTCAGTTTTGGTATATCAAAAAAAATCTCTATCCTTATAATTGAATAAAAGAGCATTTATTATTAATTCCCTACAGACACATTGAACATACAAAAAATTTGAACAAACAAGAATTAAATGAATTGGTAGAGGTTTATGAGTTTATAGAAAAATATTTTAACTGAAAAAATTATTTCTCATTTATAAGAGAAACAAACTGAGGAAAAAGTATAAAACACATACATTATCACTATTTGCCTTGAATTTTATATTCAAATTTAATTGAAAAGGCAATGGAAGAACAACATAAAATTTTAGAAAAAATTTAAAAATTAAAAAAATGAAAGATTTAGATATATCAAAAATTTTTGGGTCAAAATGCAGAGCCAAAATACTTGAAAGATTTTTTTTGGAAAATTCCTCTTGAAGGCAAAAACTTTTTCATATGAGATGACTTTCAAGAGACATTGATGAACAAATAAATTCTGTAAAAAGAGAGCTTGATAGCTTAAGTGAATTAGGCATTTTAAAAAGCAAAACAGAATTAAAGAAAAAATATTTTTTTGTAAATCCAAATTTTCAGCTAATTGATGAATTCACAAGTATTTTTTTAAAAATGTATGATCCAATAGAAAAATTAAAAAATTTTTTTAAAAACGAAGCAAGCATTGAGTTAGTGTTACTTCGTCCATCAATCACAACAAAATTCAAAATTCCAATAAAACAACAAAAAAAAGAATTAGATATTTTTATAATTTGAGATTTTGATAGAGATGAATTGAGAGCCTTTTTAGACGATATTTATTATTGAAGACATGTTATTTTTACTGCAATTACAGTTGAAGATTTCTTCAACAGACTTGAATATAATGATAAAATGGTGAAAAATTTATTACTTGAAAAATGAAATATTTTTCTAAAAGACAACATGAGAATAAAAGAAAAACTATGAATTTAGTAGTTTTTCTTTTATTTTCTAGACTTTTTTAAAAAAGAATGTTAAAATAAAAATATAAAAATAAATATATAAAAAATGAAAATGAATGAAAATATCCACAAAAATATTTATTCAGAAAATAATAAAACAAATTTAGAAAATCCTATCTCTCTAGAAATAAAAGGATTCAGAGAAAGGATAAACCTTTTACTTGAAAGAAGCAATATAACTCTTAGCTTTAAAGAAAAAAAAGAGATTATTGAACTACTTAATACTGATAAAAATATAAGTTTATACAAAAAAAATGATGAAATTATAAAAAAATTATTAGATAAAAATGAGTTAAATTTTAATTATGAAGAAGTAAAAGAAAAACTAATTGAATTAAAAAAATTATTGCCAAATTCAGATTTAGTTTTTTCAAGTATAGAGAATATTTTTGAGAAAAAAGCTGAAAAAAAGGTAAATTTTGATGAAGTAATAGAAAGATTTTTAGGGAAAAAAATAATTGAAAATATTTTAAATTTAAATTTTGCTTTTTTAGAAAAGTATAAAGAGCCTTTACATGAAAATAAAGAAAAATATTTATCAAATATCATAAAACTTTTTAACACAGATATAAAAGAAATATTAGAAAATATAATAACTCCACCTAAAAAAATTAAAAAAGAAAAATTTGAAAAAAAGATGGAAAAGTATTTTCCTATTCATAAAGATATTTTCTTCAAAAAATTGATTAATTCAATTGATCAAAAAGTAGATGATAAAATCATAAATGACAAGAAAAAACTAAGAAAAATTATAAAAAATGAAATTTTCAATATTATTTGAAATTATTTATATGTTTTATTTATTTTCTGAGAAAAAATAAAATTATCTGATTTAGATAAATATTTAGATATAGAGATATCTCAACTATCTCTTCAGTTTGCTTGAGCTAAAAATGATATGATTCTTCTAGAATCTTTTGAAAAAGATTTAACAAGAGAAATAGAAAAAAAATACTGAGAAAAAAATCAAAATTCTGAAACTGATGAAATAATACACAAACCTTTTTTTGCTTCTTGATACAGATATTTAAACAGAGAATTATCATTAGAAGAAAACCAAAATCAAGATAAAAATATAGAAAACACAAATGAAGAAAAATGAATAAAAATTTCAGATAAAATAGAAAAACATTATAAAAAAGCGACTAGTCAATTACTTTATATTTTCGAAACTTGGATAGAGTGAAATATTTCTGATGAAGAATATTATAAAAATGATAAAAGTTTTAGAAATATAGAAATTATGATTATAAAACTTCTTAGGTGAGTTGAGTTTCTGAAAAAAGAGCATATTTCCTTTACAGATTATCCTTACAGAAGTATAAATGAAGAATTTATTGAAAAATATTTTGAAACTTTTATAGAAGATTCTGAAAAATATCAAATGGAAAATAGTATAGTTATTCTAACAAATCTTGCAAAAAATATTTTTGAGAAAAACGAAGCCAAAAGAAAAGATTGATATAAAACTTTAAAAGATCTTATATGTAAAACAAAAGAAACTATAGCAAAAGTAAGAATGCCCGATCAAATGGATGAAAATATTAAATTTGATATAAAAACTGTTTCTTTTGACACTTGGACAAAAGTTCCTGAAAACAAAAAATATGAATTAGTTTTTTCTGAAGTTATAGCAAAAGATTGAGTGATAAAATTTGCTGATTTTTTAAATTTAAAAAATGAAAATTTTTGAGATTTATTTGAAATATTTTTTAGATATTTTCAAAATAAAATAAACAAAAATGAAGAGCACGACGAACTTTTAAATAAATTTAATTATATAATTAGAGAAGAATGAAAAGAAGTTAGAGAATTTATAGAACAAGATGTAAATAATCTGAATTTATTGATAGTTTGGTGGAGATTTATTTTAAAGACAAGGCAGTTAAAGGCAAAATGAGAAAAAATAAATTCAAAAAATATTTCTGAAATACATGAAAATCCTTACTGAGTAATAGAAAAAATTACAGAAAAACTATTTTATGATAATATTCTTTGAGATCACAATAAAGAAACTTTAACATTTAACCCAATTTGAAGAGTAAAAAACACTTCTGTAAAAACTATAAACACAATGCTCACAGAATTGATAAAATGACTTAGAAAATGATTTATAGATTTAAAAAATGAAAAAATAAATTTATTAGACTGAAGAACAAAGGAAATAAGAGCAATAAAAGAATTATATATTTCTCCTAGTTTAGAAATTAAAGGAGGCCCTTCAGAAATAGAAAAATACATAGACAGCTGAATTGACTTATGTTTCAATATTTTAAAATGAGATTTTGATAAAATT
Organism: Candidatus Gracilibacteria bacterium GN02-872; assembly: GCA_003260325.1. GTDB lineage: Bacteria > Patescibacteriota > Gracilibacteria > BD1-5 > UBA6164 > GN02-872. The sequence goes on from MOLU01000001.1 coordinate 46,784, forward strand.
GATTCTGAACAAGAAAATTATTTTAAAAATGCTTTGGTCAAAAATGATATTTTACCCAAAAATCTTCAAAGTTTAGAACAAGAAAATTTAGAAAATATTCAACACTTAGTTGAAATATTGAAATTCATAAAAAAAAGGATAGAAAGCGTAGAATATATGCTAAAAATAGCGAAAGAAGACAAAGAAATATTGGAAAAAGATGAAGAAATAAAGAAAAAACTAGAATCAAGTAACGAAGGCTCTAGTATCGGTCCAGATAAGAGATTTTCAAGAGCATTTATAAAATTGATTTCAGATTATGGATGAAATTTCAATAAAATCGGTGATTTAACAAGAATGAGAGTTGTATCAGAAAGTATTGATGAATCAATAAACTCTGTTATAAGATTTGCTGAAACCCTTACAAATAATAAAGACATAACAAATATTTCTATTATTGATAAAATCTGAGAACCCCTATCTTTATCTTGAACTTGAACAGGTTACAGAGATATAAAATTACTTCTAAAAATGAAAAGTTGAAATACAACAGAGGTTCAGTTTCAATGTGAAGAAATGTATCAAGTAAAGGATAAATGATTAGATTTGGAAGCAAATGAAAATAAATATATTTTTGAGAAAATGAGAAAAGAAAATTCTTTATTTACAACAAAAGAAATGAATAATCTTTTAGAATTAGCTCAAATAAGCTGAATTACTCTTCCTACAGAAAATATCTTAAGAAATTTAATAGAAGATTGAGAGGAGTATAAAGTAAAATGGGAAATTTGAAGAGGAATAATGACAAAAAGAAAAATAACAACTGACGATACTTATCATATTTCTAGAAGATTAGACAAAAATAATTCTCTTTATAATAAATTCATAAAACTTGAAAGAATTATGACAAACTCAGCTTGGTGAAAAATAGTTATAAAACATTTGGAACCAAAAAATATACAACTTGATAAAAAGAAAAAAGTCTAGAAAAATTTCTAGACTTTTTATATTTTCAAAGCTCAGATTTGTTTTTCAAATTTAAAATATTTGATTTTATAATAAGCTAAAATACCTATCATAGCAGCATTATCCATACAATAAATATTTTTTAAAGGAAAAATAAACTCTAAATTATTTTTTTTAGCTAGTTTATCAATCTCATCCCTTAGCTTAGAATTCGCACTAACTCAACCTGCAAGCATAACAGTTTTTATTTTATTTTGCTTTGCTGCATCAACAAGCTTCCAAGACAAGACCTCTGTAATCGCATTTTCAAATTCAAAACTCATTTCCATTTTATCATCTTCTGTTAGCAAAACTTCATTCTTTTCAAATTTATCTTTTAGTTCATCAAAATAAACATTTCTTTCATCTTTTAAAATTTCTTTATTTTTTTCAATTCTTAAATCAACTTCCCTTTTTACCGCAGATTTCAATCAAGAAAAAGAAAAATTATGTTCTCTTTTTACAAGCCAAACTCTTGGGAAAATATCCTTTGAATGTAAATCAGTTCAGATTTTTTCTTTCCATTTTTGAGCCAAATTTGAAATTATTGGTCAACCAGGATAAGCAAGTCACATCATTTTTGCTGCTTTATCAAAAGCCTCTCATCAAGCATCATCATTTGTAGCTCAAAGTCGCTTCAACTCCCACATCGAATTCATCAAATAAATTTCATTATGTCAACCTGAAACAGTCAAACAAACAAGTGGAAAATTTATTTGATTTTCTTCTCTTTCTAAAAAATTTGAAAAAATATGTGCTTCTATATGATTTATTGGAATTATAGGTATTTTTAAAACTTGAGAAATGCTCGACGCAACTGTAATTCAAGTCAAAAGTGAAGGCAAAAGTCAAGGATTTGTAGTAACAGCTATATAATCAATATTCTGAAGAGAAAATCAAGTTTTATCCAAAACATTTTGAAGTACATCAAAAACAACATTTGCGTGTTCCCTAGCCGCAACTTCAGGAACAACTCATCAAGTTTCATTATGAATTTTTATTTGAGATTTCGTATCCATAGCCAAAAGTTTATCATTCTCAAAAATAGCTACAGAAGTATCATCACAACTTGTTTCAAAAGCTAAAATTTTCATTTATTAAAAAGTAATTTATAAATCTTGTTTTATAGGAAATCACTGATTCATAAGCATATGTCTCAAATATTTTCCTTGAATAATTCACGGCAAAAAATGCATATGAAGATGCTCAACACTCCTTCAACTAAGACTTTCTCTTGTAAAAGAAAAATAATTTCTTCCTGCGAAATATTTTGCTACAAATTTGTGAACAAGCTCAAGCTCTTTTAAATGTTCAATTGTTAAATCAGTAGAAAAGGCTATATGTTCATACGGAACAGCCATTAAATGATTCTCGTCTCAAGTATATGGAGAAAAATTCCTCAAGATATACCAAAACTTCCCTTCCCAAACTATATATTTTTCATTTTGTTCAGGATTGCAAAAAGGACAATTTTCTTTTCAAATTATTTTCTTGTCTCATTTTTGCTTATGATACTCATCTCTGCTATAAAACTTCATTTTTATTCTTTAAAAAAATATTTAGAAATCATCTTCCCAAAGCTTTAATTGCAAAACATTTTTTTGCTCAGGAAAATGAATTGTTATTCAAATAAGTCTAATTTTTCTATTTTCTCGTCTTTTCCAAGCTTGATTTAGAATTTGTAAAAAATTTTGTTTTGAAGCTCAAGAAGTCGTTTTTTCAAGAGTCGTTTGTGTAAAATCTTCAAATTTTAGTTTAACTCAAATCCTTTTATAAAAAGAAATTTTTTTTCAAAATTTTTTAGCTCTAAATAAGAGTTTTTGGTACAAATTTTTTAAAATATCTTCAGCAAAAAAAATATTGTCAATATCAAAATCAAGAGTTATTTCAACAGACAAAGATTTACGAACTCTCTGAGTTTCAACCTCTCTGTCATCAATTCAATGAGAAAAATCCCAAATTTTTCATCAAAATTTTCAAAAATTTTCAAGAAAAAAATATTTTTCAGATTTTTGAACATCAAAACAAGTTTCAAATCAAAGTTTTTTCAATTTCTCTTGAGTTACAGCTCAAACTCAAGGAATCTTTTTTAGAGGTAGATTTGTTATAAAATCATCAACTTCAGTGGGCAAAATTACAAACATTCCATTTGGTTTATTTTTATCTGATGCGATTTTTGCCAGAAATTTTAAAGGAGCAACTCAAGCAGAAGCTGTTAAATGCAATTCTTCAAAAATTTTTTTTCGGATATCTTTTGCAATCAAAGTCGCAGAACCATCAAACTTATCACTTTCTGTAACATCAAGATAAGCTTCATCCAAAGATAAAGACTCTATTTTATCAGTATATCTTTGAAATATTTCAAAAACTTGCTTAGAAACAGATTTATAAAGCTCAAAATTTGGAGGAATTATTATCAAACTAGGCAATATCTTCATAGCTTGTGCACTAGACATAGCACTATGCAATCAAAATTTTCTTGCTTCATAGCTACAAGTAGCTAGAACTCATCTTTTTTCAGGACTTCATCAAACAGCAATTGCTTTTCCTTTCAAACTCGGATTTTCTCGTATTTCAACGGAAGCAAAAAAACTGTCCATATCTATATGAATAATTTTTTTCATCTTAAAAACTTTTCTAGCAAATTTTTTAAAAATATTTCCTTTATTATAAACATTTTCTCAAAAAAGTAAAAACAAAAAAACTTCAAAAAGAAGTTTTTTTAATTTGTAGTTCCTGTTGAGTTAGAAGTTCAAGTTGATGTTTTTTCAGGAGTTATTTTTACTGTTCAAGATCAATTTCCGTCTGGAGTTATAGTTATTTCACCTGAAGTAGCTGATCAATTATTTTTTCTGAAATATTCCCACTCCTCTACTTCTTTTCAGTCTGCTAAAATACAAACTCAGTATTCACTTCCATCAGAATTTTTTCTGATTTCACTTTTTCCTCCTTGAGCTACACAATACTCTGAAGCAGGATTTGCAATTCAAACTTTTTCAGAAGGATTTTCTTCAACTTTTTTAGTTCCACAACTAGCTAAAAATCAAGCTAGTAAAAGTACAGCAAATATTTTTTTCATAATTTTTAGAATTTAAAAAATAAAATTTTAAGGCTTGCAGTTCTTATAACAATTTTTTTTATAAAAAGTGACAATTTTCTTTAAATTCAATATCTTTCCATAAATGCCTTATTATCAACTTCTCTTCACATAAAATCAAAAAATAATTTATCAGCATCTTTTCTAGTTCATTGTCAAATTATAGATTTCAATAATTTGTTTCAAGTTTCTGGACTAAACATTCACATTTCTTTAATTTTAGCAAATACATCCGCTTCCAAAATCTCAGCCCACATATAAGAATAATATCAAGCAGCATAACCTCAACCAAAAATATGGCTAAAACTACAATACATTTTATAATCTTCTTTCCTCTTTCTAAGTCAATATTTATTTACAATTTCTAAAACATTTTTATCAAGCTCTTCAATATTTTCTGGAGCTTTTTGACTGTATAAAGTCATATCAAGTAAAGCAAATTCATTTTGTCTCGCAATAAAATTTCAAGTCATAAAAGTTTTTAGAGCTTCAAACTTCTTTATCAATTCCTCTGGAAAAGCTTCTCAACTTTCAAAATGTTTTCAAAGTTTTTTCAAACTTTCTTTATTTCAAACCCAATTTTCCATCAATTGACTAGGAAGCTCAACAAAATCCCATTCTACATTAAATCCTGAAAGTCCAGAATATCTACTTTCTGAAAGCATTTCATGAAGAGCGTGACCAAACTCGTGAAACAAAGTTTCTGCATCTCACATATAAATTGTTGTTTTTCAAGAATCAGCTTTCAAAAAATTACAAACATTTAAAACAACAGGAACTTTTTCTACTGTTTTTCAATTTTTTTTCATAAAAGTTTTGCTTCTCATAGAATCAGCCCAAGCTCAAGGCCTTTTTCAATTTCTAAAAAAAGCATCCAAAAAATAGTACGAAATAAGTTTATTATCTTTGTAAACTTCATAAACTCTTATATCTTCATTATATGAATCTATAGCTATTTTCTTAATTTTTATTCAATAAAAATTTTCAACAAATTTAAACAAATAATCCAAAACATTTTCAAATTCAAAATATTTTTTTACTTCTTGTTCATCAACATCATATTTTTCTTCCTTAAGCTTTCTCGTATAATAAGCTAAATCATAAGTTTCAAATTTATTTCAATGAAAATGTTCTTCCAATTCTTTTATTTCCTTTTCAGCCTTTGTTTTAGCTTTATCTAGAGTTCACTTTATTAAATCAAATATTTGTTCTGGATTCTCAGCCATTTTTGAGTTTAAAGAAAGTTCTGCATAGTTTTTAAATCAAAGAATTTTTGCCTTTTCTTCCTTTAATTTAAGTATTTCCAGAATTATTGGTCTGTTATCAAATTCTCAAGTAGAAGCATAAGTATAGTTTGCAAACTCAAAATCTTTTCTCACATTTCTATCAGAACAATACTTCATTATAGCAGCAGAAGCATTTGGATCAGAATTAAATAAATATCATTCTTTTTCATTTCAAAATTTAGATTTATAAGCATTTCTGGTTACTTCCAAAACATCTTTTGGTAAATCTTTTATAATCTCAAAATCTGTAATTATATATTCAAATTGTTTTTTACTATCAACAATATTATTTGAAAATTTATCATTCAATTCTCAAAGTTTTTTATTGATTTTTTTTATTCTATTTTGAGCTTCTACTGGCAAGTCTATTCATCTATCTTTGTAAGCTTTTATAGCTAAATACAAAATTCTTCTTTGTTCATCATCTAACTCAAGATTCTCATCCATATAAACTAATTTTTCAAAATATGGCTTACTATAGGCAATTTCATTTCAAAAATCTTGAAGTTTTGGCATAAATTCTTCAATTATTTTTCTCAATTCATCTTTACTTTCGACATTTTCAAAATGGTTTAAAATAGACCAAAAATAATCAAGTAAACTATCATCTTCCAGATCCTCAAAAGTCAAGTCCTCATTCTTTTTATTTAAAAATTCAGCAAAATCATTTTTCTCTTTTTCTAGTAATTTTTCTAAAACTGAAATTGCGTTTACTAAAACTTCCTCACTTGAAAAATATTTCAAATCAGGAAAACCTTTTTCATCAAGTTTTTCTATTATTTTCTCTTTTATATCCATAAATTTATTTTAAAAAAATATTATTCCAAAAGCAAAAAATTTTTATAGTTTTTTTCTACAAAATCAAAATCTCTCCAAAAATCAGTTTCACTTTCTGTCTTTAATTTCAAATTAGCCAGTGCAGAAAATCAGTTTTTTGTAAATCAAGCTTTTTTTCATTCCTTTCAAGAAATTATTTTAAAAGAAAAGAAAGATTTCATTTTCTTAAATTCTTGTTCTAAATTTTTATCTAATCACTTAAAGATAGCTTCTTTATAAGAATAAAAAGCAAAAGTTGCAAAAAAAATATTTTCTTTTATGTTCAAGTGACCTACTTTATCAATAAAACTAAGCATATTTACACCAAAAGTCTCTTTATACATTTCAAGTCTATATCAACCAATTCTTCCATTAACTTCTATTGTTTTAAACTCTCAAGAATTTGTCTTCTTCATATCATGAAAAACAAAAGTATTTTTTATTCAAAAAATTTTTATATGTTTTTTTATAAAAATATCAAGTTTCTCTTCATCAAGTTCTAAATCAAGTCATTTATAAATTATTCTCACATAATTTGAAAAGTCATCAATTCAAAGGTCTTGCACAGACTTAACTTTTACAATAGGAAAAAGAAAATATTCTCAAAAATCATTAACAAAATAACTCAAAGTAAAAATTTCCCCATCAATAAACTCTTCCACAATAAAATCATTTTTTAAAAAACCTCTAGCTTCTAAATTTTTATTCAAATTAGAAATATTTTTTTTAAAGTTTTCAAAATCTCAAATATTTTGCAAAAACGTAACTCATGAACTTTGAGCAGAACTTGTTGGCTTTATAATACAAGGAAAATCAATTCATAGCTTTTCATTTTTATTAAAATCAATTTTTTGAAAATTTACTGTTGCTTCTGGAAAACTTTCAAGCAAATATTTTCTCTGCAAATCTTTATTTCTAAAAATTTCATATTTCTCAGTAAATGGCAAATTTAAAAGTTTTTTAAGTTCATTTGTAAGTAAAACTAATTTTTCATCAAAAGTATTTATGTAAAAAATTTCTTCTTTTGAAAAATTTAGAACTTGTTCTTTCAAATCGTCAAAATCAGTATATTTTCTAAACTTTATAAAATCTCTATCCTCTAATTTTTCAACTAAACTAGAAATTTCTTTATAGAAAATAATAGTTTTTATTCCTTTTTTCTTAAATAAATCCTCAAAACAAGATAAATAAATTTTAAAGTTCTTATAAAAAATATCTATGTTCAACAAAAATCTCTCCATTTTTTTATTTTTTTATTTTCTAAAAACAAAATAAATTATATAATAAATGAAATTTTTAGCAAAAATTTTTTTAAAAATAATTTCAGTTTTATGAAAAAAATAATTTCGTTTTTAGTGATATTTTTTGTAAGTCAAAAACTTGCCTTTAGTTTAAATGAAAATGATTTTAAAGAATTCTGTGAAAGTGTAAACACAAGGCATATTCCTATAGTTAATTTTTGTATTTTAACAATATATTCAGACAATGAAAATAAATCCGAAGAATACAAACAAATATTTTTTAATCCAAATCAATATTGCAGATTTATATCAAATAATTGGTGGACTTTTCGGTCTTACATAAGAAAAGATTGCGTTGGTCAAGATTTCATTTTTTGAGACAGAGAAACTTATTCTAGGCTAAATTTTTATGAAAAAAATTATTATTCAGATAAAGATTTTGAAGATATTTCAGTTTCTGAAGATTTACAAAAAAAATTAGCAATATTCTACGAAAGTTTTAAGCAAAAAACAAAAGATTTTTCACCAACCAAAACAGAAAATTTAGCAAAAAAAGTTATTGAAAAAATAGAAAAATTTAGAAAAATTTCAAAAAGAGAAGTTAGAAATGCTCTACTTTTACTACAATATGAATTAGAAAATCTTTATAGAGAGCAAAAATACCAATGTTACTGAAAACTTTGTGAACAAAATAAACAACGGAATTTTTATTATGATAAATGAGATTACAAAGAAAAAAATAAAAAAGTTTTTAAATTTGAAAATGATACTGAAGTTTTGCTAAAATATTGAAGAAATTCAACTTTTGGATGCTATGATGGAAAAACCATTTTAAAGAAAAATTGAAAAGAAAAAATTTTGATTGATGATTCTGTATTTTATAAAGAAGATAGAGCTTTATGTTCTGTAAATGCTCAAATCACAAATGATGAAAACATAAGACTTTTTGTTTGTTATGAAAACTGAGCTGGAAGCTGAGAATGCGGAACAATGATTTTTAATTTCAATGTAAAAACTGAAAAAATGACTTTTGAATGATTTTATTATTACTCACCAGAAAATCCCTTTACAGTAAGAGAATATCTCTTATATGATGATAATTCAGGTTTAAGTGAAATTCAGATTTCAGATTTAAAAAAAGAAAAAAAAGAAGATCCTCAAAGATATGAACAAAGCAAAATTTATTTCAGAGACCTTGAACAATCTTTCAAAACAATTAAAAAATATTTTAAAGAAAAATACTGAATAGATAACATAAAATTTAATGAAGAGAAAGTTATTGAATTTTTAAAAAATAATTAAATATTATGAAAAAAATAATTTCGTTTTTAGTGATATTTTTTGTAAGTGTAAACTTCGTTTCAACTGAATACAAACCAGAAAACTGAAGTTTAAATTTGATAAAAAAATATAATTTTGATTCAAAAAATTTAGAAAAATGATTAACAAGAAAAGAATTTTTAGAAACTTTAGAAAAATGGTTTATCGATTACAAAGACTCAAAATGAATAAAAATAAATTATAATGAAATAAAAAATTTTGATGAAAAATATTTCAAAGACATAAATAAAAATAGTAAATTTTATAAAATTCTAGTTTATTTTACTGAAATTTGAGCTTTTTCTAAAAAAGAATATTTTTATCCAAATAATATTTTAAGCCAAAAAGATTTTTTCATAGTTATGAAGAACTTATGAATCTTTGACTCTCTACAAAATTGCAAAAATTTAAAAATCTGCGAAAAAGAAGCAACTCAAAAAAATATTTTTAATAAGTGAGTTTACTTCAAATATGTTTCAAAAATTTTAAATAAAGATTTGAGAAAGTCTTTCTCTATAGCAAAAGACTATTTAGATATTGGCTATAAACCTAGTTTAAAAGCAGATTTTCCTTTTCCCTTGACAAAGCAAACATTGAATTGATGTTATGGATTTTCTATAAAAAATATTTTAAAATTTCAAAAAAATATTTCTATAAATGTAGAAAAAACTGAAAAATCAATTTGAAAAATACCATCAGAACTTCGGACAGATGATATGAAAAATAATTTTGATAAATATATAAAAATCAATAAAAATAATTTTTATGATATTGACACTTTAATAAATTCTTTACAAACTTGAGAACCTGTTGCAATAACTTACAAATTAAAATATTTTTCAAATAAAGAAAAAAAAGAAAAAATTGTGAATCACATAGTTGCAGCTTATAGTTTTGATGAAAAATGAGTCTGGGTTGCAGAAACAGTTTCAAACACAAGAAAAAGAATTCCTTGGGAAGAAATTTTTGATAAAAATGGAAAAACAAAAGTAAATAGAATGTTTAAATTTTATTCAGATTAAAAATATTTTTATAAATGTTTGTAAGGGGAGGCTAAAAGCCTTCCCTTTTTTTCTCTTATCAAAAGGAAAAAAGTATTTTTTTTAAGAAGATTTTTAAAAATTACCTTGCATTACAAAGTTTTTTGAATATAATATTATTGTTTTATTTTATAAATAACAAATTTATGACTGAAAATACAAAAAACGCAATAGTTTTAAAAAATTTACAAAAAAGCTATGGCCAAAATACCGTTCTTGATAAAATACAACTTGAAATTCCAGAAAACTCTATTTTTTGACTTCTCTGACCAAATGGAGCTGGAAAATCAACTATTTTAAAAATCATTTCAAAAATAATAAAAAAAGATGACTGAGATGTAATATTTTTCTGAAAAAGTATGGAACAAAATGATCTAGAAGATATCTGAGTTCTGATAAATGAACCTGTTTTGTACGAAAGCAACTCTTGATATCAAAACATCAAAATTTTCGCACTTCTATCTGGAAAAAAAGTAAATGCTGATGAGCTTCTTGATCTTGTTTGACTTGAGAAAAAAGCTAGAAAAAGAAAAGTCTGAACTTATTCTCTTGGAATGAAGCAAAGACTCGCAGTTGCAGTTGCTCTTGTTTGAAATCCAAAACTTATTATTTTGGATGAACCATTAAACTGAATCGATATTGAGTGAGTTATTGAATTTAGAGATATTCTGAAAAAAATTCAAGCAAAATGAGTGACTATAATACTTTCAAGTCACATTTTATCAGAGGTTCAAAAAACTTGTGAATTTATTTGAGTTATCCACTGAGGAAAAGTGAAATTTAACGGTAAAAAAGAAGATTTTCTAAAAGACAGCACAGATATGGAAGAAAGTTATTTAAAAATCATTCACTAATTTATTTTCTAATTTTTTTTAAAATGTTAAATATTATAAAAGCTGAATTTATAAAGCTTAAAAAAATAAAAAGTTTAAATATTGCCTTTTGGTTCGTTCTTCTAAGTTCAACAGCTGTAATGGCTTTGATTTTTTGAGGAATAGCATCTCAATGAGTAGTCTCAGGTTTTTTCGCAAATGCTTTTCGTATGGAAGATATGATGAAAGTATTTCTTGGATGACTTTTTGTCTACATTTTCTGTTTTTCGTTTATAACTGATTCACTTGTTTTTGTAGATAAAGGAAAATGGTGACTTTTGTATTCAAAAAATATTCGTGCAAAATATTTTTGGGCAAAATATTTCTGGGTTTGTGTAATTTGTTTCATAACACTTTTTGGGTGAATTATATGAGCTTTAAGTATAACATATTTCATTTATTCTGATATCACTTTTGCTGGTTATTTAGACGCACTTTTACAATTTTTAAATATTTTTTTGATATTTTTTGTTACAATTTTACCTATTTTGCTTGTTTTTACTTTTATGGCAGTTTTTGGGATTCGTGCAATTATTCTTGGTGCTGCAATATTTTTTATGCTTTTGTTTTTTATGTTTTGAGTTCAAAGTAATAATTGAATAATTTGACAAACTTATAGAATATTGCAAAATTATACAATTTTATGAAGTCACACAGAAGTAATTATGAATGCTTTTAATCCTGATTACAGCACAATAAAGAGAGAAATACCTGAATCTGTTTATAAACTTCCAGAAGAGCAAATTTGGTGAACAAACAAAGAATATAAAGATTTGATTTTGAGAAAAAATAAATGAATTTCTGAAAAATCATATTATGTTTCTTATCCAAATGCTTTACAAATGTGGATTGATTCTTTTTCTCCAGCAAAAAATGAATTTTGGGTTTGGCTGATAACAATGCTTTTATTCTCAACAATTGCAACAGTTTATATGCAAAAAAGACAAATTAAAAATTAAAAAAATATTGATTTTAGACAAAAAAAAAGTATTCTTAAAAATAATTTGAGAATACTTTTTTAAAAAATTTTTATGAATATAAATATTGAAGCTTCTTGGTTAGAGATTCTAAAAGATGAATTTGAAAAAGATTATATGAAAGAAATAAAAAGTTTTTTAGTTAAGGAAATAGAAAGCTGAAAAACTATTTACCCTCATCCAAAAAATATTTTTAAAGCATTTGATAAAACTCCTTTTGATAAAGTAAAAGTTGTGATTTTAGGACAAGATCCCTATCACTGACCAAATCAGGCTCAAGGTTTTTGCTTTTCTGTTAAAAATGGGACAAAATTACCACCAAGTTTACAAAATATTTATAAAGAATTAGAAAGGAGTTTGTGAATAAAACCAAGCTTAAACTGAGATTTGACAATCTGGAGCGAACAATGAGTTTTTCTACTAAACGCTATTTTAACAGTAGAGTGAGGAAAACCAGCAAGCCACAGCCAAATCGGTTGGGAAAAATTTACAGATGAAGTAATAAAACAAATCTCTGAAAAAAAAGAAAATGTAGTTTTTTTGCTTTGGTGAGCATTTGCTCAGAGTAAAGAAAAACTAATTGATGAAAAAAAACATTTTATTTTAAAAACAACTCATCCTTCTCCTTTTTCTGCTCACAGGTGATTTATTTGAAGTGATTGTTTCAAAAAAACAAATGAAATCTTAGAAAAAATTTGAAAGAAACCTATAAATTGGGAAATAAAAAGTTAGAGTAAATCTAACTTTTTTAATAAGCTCAAATCAAAATTTTATATCAAAATAATTCTAAATAATAAATCGGTTCTCTGTCTTTTGCTTTTTTTAAATTATCAATCTGACTTCTGATGAGTTCTACTTGATCAGTAATAAATCAATCAACTCACATAAATAAATATTTTTCTAAATTTTCCGTTGAGTTTAAAGTCCAAAGATAAATTTTTTTATTATTTGTATGAATATTTTTTATCAAAGATTTCGAAACAATTGTTTCCTGAACAGAATAAAAGTCAACTGGAATCACTCAAATATTTCAAATTCATCAAAAAACTGTGTATCAAACTTGTATTTTTGGATCAATTTTTTTGATTTCCAAAACAGTTTTTAGCGATAAAGAATGCACTTTTGCTATATCATAAATATCATATTTTTTTATTAAGTCTGCAACTTTTTTATATAAATTTTTCTCTTTTCAGTGAATCTTTGGCTCTATCAAAAGCTTTACATTATTTTTCTTTCAGTATTCTAAAATTTCCTCTATTTTTGGAATATGACTTCAATCAGACAATACAATTGAATCCAGTTCTGCATCTGTCATATCTGAAATATTTTTATTTACTTTTGCAATTCTTTTCAAATTCGGATCATGGGAAACATAAAGATTTCCCTCTTTGTTCTCAAAAACATCAAACTCTATCATATCTGCTTCTTTTTTATGAGCATTTTCTATTGCTTTAAAAGTATTTTCTATACAAGCTTGTTTTCAATTTTTATATAAATATCATCTATGAGCAATTATTTCAACATCTTTTATTTCAAATTTTTTAACACTTGCAAAGAAGTATCAAAACAAAGAAAATATCAAAATAAATAAAAGGCTAAAAATAGCTAAATTTTTTATTCAGAACTTATCTAAAAGAAATCTAACATTTTTTCATCTTTTTACAAAATCAGGATAATCTCAAAAAAATCAAAAAGTATTTTTAAACTTATTTTCTGAAAAAAACTGAATTTCTATATATTTTACTGTCAATGTCGCAAGAAAAATAATTCAAGGCAGAGTTATAATCAAAAATTTTATTGAAAATTGTATAATTGCCATAATAAAAAGCGAAAAACTTCACAAATTTTCAAAAAAAGAAAATAATAAAAAAATTATTCAAGAAAAAATTATTATTATAAAAATATCGACTAAAAGTGAAAGATAAAGCGTTGAAAAAAATATTTTCATCATTTTCCAAAATCAAATTTGTTTTGTTAAAACAAAAGATTTTTTCACAGCAGAAATGATGTTCTCATCTTTCTCAAGCAGAATTATATGAATTACAAAAATTGACTTATATACAAAATATATAATAGCTAGAGTAAAGACAGCAAAAAGTGAAGTATACAAAATATTTTCAAAGATTCAAATAAGTATAAAAGGAGGAATTTCTAGCGAATATAATCAAGAGAATCAGATATGTTCTTTTGGAAAAAACAAAATAATCAAAAAAATTGGCAAAAACCTATAATTTAAAACATTTTTTAATCGTTCCCAAACAAAGAAAAATAAAGACTTAAGAGGAATATGATCATCTCGATAGTAATCATAAACACTTATTGCGATAATAGTAGCTATTTCTAAAAAAGTAACTAGTGAAATAATTATAAGTCAAATAGAAAAAATAATTATACTTATTGGATTAAAAATCTCTGAATTTGTCTCAACTCAGACAAAAAAACTAGTCAAGATTATTTGAATCCATTGAATAAGATTTACCAAAAAATAATAAATCAGTCAAAAAAATGCTTCTGCAAGCAGAAAAGACCAAAGACTTGTTAAAATAACTGATTTCATCAAAGAAATTTTTCTCTCATTTTTCATAAAAATCCTAAAATTATAATTTTAAAGATATTATTTAAAACTATCAAATAATCAAAATTTTTTGCAAAAAAATTTTTTATAAATAAAATAATTCTCAAAAAAAATTTAATCAAAAAGTATGAAAAGAAAAATAACTCTGTGAATAATAATTTGACTTTTCTCCATATGAATCATTTTTGTTTTAATAAGTTACTTTTACTGAATTGATTTAAAAGAATTATTTGTAAAATGAAATATTTCTATAGAAGAAAAAGTCTGATTAATCGCTTTACTATACATTTTTCGAAATTATTTACTTATTCCGTCAACAGTTTTGATTTTAATAACTTGATTTATACTTCAAAACTTCATTTTGACTTTAGTAGTCAGTACAATTTGAGTTTGAGTTTGAATATTACAAACTTATTTTGTTTGAAGCAATTTATCTTGAGAACTAGAAAATAAAAAATACAGTAAAACAATAAAAAGTTATCAAGAAAAAATTAAACAAAACTGATTTAAAGTAATATTTTTTGCTTCACTTGTGCCTATAATTCCTGTTGATTTAGTTTATTATGCAGCAGCACTTTCAAAATATGACGTAAAAAAATTTTTTTTAGCTGGAATTCTTTGAGAATTTCCCTTAATAGTCCTTTATTCTTACCTTTGAAAAGAAGCTGATAAATACACTAAATACATAATTATATTTTTTGTAACTCTTTGAATTTTTTATTTTTCCTATCTTTATCGGAAAGAAAAAAGAAAAAAAGGTTTCTAAATATTTAGAGACCTTTTTTCTTTTGTTCTCACCAATTTTGTTTTTGACATCTTTTCATGAAGTCATCTTCAATCCGTAGAAAGCTCTATAGTAAGCGGAATAAATATTAAAATGTAAGAAAAAATCAAAATAGGATAAATCCAACTTTGTCCAATAATTATTCAAGTTTTTGTGCCAATAATCAGGTTTAATAAATTTATAATCACAAAAGAGAAAACTGGAATTATAGAGCGAACAAAAAGCTCCCAAATTGAAGGATCTTTCCCTTCTAAATCAACAATTTTTAATAAAAACATTTTTTTTCAAATTGTTTGTCATCCCATAAAATAGGCAAAAACAACAAAATACAAAAAACAAGCAATAAACTGTTTAAAAATAGCATCAAATCAAGGACTTCAAATAGAAAATAAATTAAAAAATATTGAAAACACAAATACAAAAAGTATGCAAATAATCATAAAATCACTCAAATAAGCTCAAATTCTCAGCAAAAGATAATTTTTATTTTTCACAATAAAACTTTTACTTTCCATAAATCTTTGAAATTTTTTAACAAATGGAAAAGCAAGAAAGAATCAAAGTAAAGCTCAAGATGTATTTAACATCAAATCATCAACATCAAAAAATCTGTAAGGACAAGGCATAAGTCAATACAAAGCAGTTCATTGAGTAAATTCGAAAAAAAGTGAAGTTAAAAATCAAACAAAAAATATTTTAAAAAATCAAAATCTAAAAACTAAAGTCAAAATAAATCATAAAGGCATTATCAAGAAAATATTGAAAATAACTTGAAACAAAGCTTTATTTCTCAAAAGTCAAACTTGATGTTTTTCAGCAAAAGTTTGAATATCTTCAATAAACTGAAATGGTTGAAATTGCCAAGTTTGAACGGCCTTTCTACTTTCACAAAATCACGGAGAAAAGTCAGGAAAAGGAAATAAAATAAGCCCCAAAGCCAAAAAAAAGAAAAGTACAAAAAGGTAAATTCAGACTTTTTTTATTACAGAAATATTTTTTTTGCGAAGGAAAAAGTGAGCAAAAAAGACAGTGACTGGAAAACTAAAAAGAAAAATAATTGCTCAATTTCAAATCGGTCAAATAAAATAAGAAAGATATGAAATCATCAAAAAAATATTTACAAAAATAAAACTAGAAAATTATAGTTTTCAAAATAAAAAAGTCAATTTTTCAAAATAAAAAAGTAGCTTTCTCAAGCCACTTTTAGTTTATTTCAAGCCTTACAACTTTTTGATTAAACCTTTTGTAAAAATATGGAATATGATACAAAACACGGAAAATAAATGGATAACGACCACGGTTATAATCACTCATAATATATTCTTTTCACAAATGGATTTTTGGATTCCATTTCTCCATTTCTTTTGTATTCAAAACAGACCAAGTAAACTCTGGTTTATCCTTCATTCACTTTACTGCATCATGAACTTTTGCTTTTCAAACAAGAGAATAAGCAAGCATATCAAAAATAACTGTCGTTTTTTCAAAACGATTACAAATTTCTTCAAAAAATGCTTTTACATCTGTTTCTTGAAAATACATCAAAACTCATTCTACAATAATCAAAACTGGTTTATTGTGATTCAAAACTGTATCAATCCATTTATAATCAAAAAGAGAAAAATCCAAAAAAGTATTTTTTTCAGTTTCTTTCAAAAGTTCTTTTCTTAATTCAATAACTTCAGGTAAATCTAAATCATACCAATGAGTGATTTCAGGGCTTCCAATTCTCTCAAAGCGAGCATCAAGTCAACTTCAAAGCTGAATAACAACTGCATCAGGATTTTTTTCTATAAATTCTCTCACTTCTCTATCAATAAGACTTGCTCGAAGACAAACTCCAGCTTGTGAAAACTTTGATTTTTTAAATTTTGTAAAATCATAATCTATTTTTCAAATGATTTCCTCAGCTCTTTTATCAATCAAAAAAGGTTCTTTAAACTTACTTTCTTCAGATTTTGCCCAAAGAGTTATTAGCATAGTTTCAAGAATTTCTCCCAATTTTTCTGTTGATAATTTTGTCATAAAAAATAGTTTAAAAAATATTTTTCTTGTACAATTTAATTATAGACAAAATTTTTCAAAGTCAAAAAAACTAAGAAATAAAATCTTAGTTTTTGATAATTGTATTTGGATTTGCACTGTATCAATCAATCAAATCATAGTTTTCCAAAACAAAAGGTCTAGCTGATTCTCAAGTCGTATCAACATCATAAGTTGCCATTAAATAATCTGACAAATCTCTTTTTGAATCAAATTTCAAAGCCTGGTAAGGTTTTTGAAAAGCCAATTTTTCTATAAAAATAAACTTAGAATCTTTTGTAGGAAGTAAAACTCAAATATGTCAAATAAATAACTTTTTACTTTTCTCATCTATAGAATCTTGTAAAAACACTGAAATAACTTTCGCATTTGGATTAGTAAATTCAATTCATTTTTTCTTCCAATCATCTTGAACAACTTTTACAAGCTCAGAAGTGTTTTGTGTATTTGGAGAAGGAATTTGAGAAAAAAAGTTATCAAAAATCTTTTTCTCTTTTTCATCAAATATCTTTCATCATTTTATAGATTCATAATCAAAAGCAAGATTCTCTGTATCTAACTTATTTGAAGGATTTTTAACATTTATAAAATTTTTTAAAAGTCAAAATGTAGTAATTCTACAATTATTTCACTTGAAATCTTTATTTTTTTCATCCCATTTCTGAGCAATAAAGTCCTCATCATAAGCAGGTAATATATTTGTTTTTGCAAATCAAGTTGAAAGCAAAGTCTTATTTTCAACAGTTTTATTAAAAGTATCAACATTTCTCAAAAATTCAGAAATCTCTTTTTCATCAACTCAAGCCTCTTTTAAAGCATTTTTAATTTCTTCTTGAGAAGATTTATCAACTAAATTTGAGTAATTTATTTCTTTTAGAAGCTTTGTTTGTCAAAATTCTTCATTTCAAGTTCAACTTTTATTTTTTAAAGTTCAAGAATTTTGAATTGTTCAGGTATTCTGATTATTTTTTATGTTATCACTACTACAAGCTCAAAGCAAGCAAATAGTAAAAATTATTAAATATTTTTTCATAAATTTTTTTTAAATAATATTTTTAATTTAATTTTTTATTATATTTCCAAAGTGCAATAGCTATAATCAAAGCAAAAAATCAAGCAATTATGAAAGAAATTGGATCCACTCAAAATCTCTCAAAAAATTGAGTATAAAAATGAATTGAGAGAAAAGTTACAGACATATTTATTGTAAATCTTTTATTTTTTACTACTCAAAAAATTATCATTATGATCAAAAAAGCCAGCCATCAAATAGAAAACAAATTATTTGAAATAAAATATTCTTTATCTCACCAAAAGCTTCAAATCCAAAAAGCCATATTTACAAGAAAAAAAGAAACTCTTGAAAAAGATAACAAAAGCCTTTCTATTTGGGAAGAAAAAATATTTGACAAAGAATATGTCAAAATAGACAAAGCTCAGTAAACAGTAATTGTAAGAGATGGTTGCTCAACAAAAAAATAATAAGTTGCAGAGTAATAACTAGTTCAAACTCAAAGCAAGGCTCAAATTGTCAAAGCAGAGAATCCTGCAAGTAAAGCACTTCTAGCAAAGTAAGACATAGCTGCAATAAACAAAGCTACGCTTCAAATAGCTATTTTATAGTTAAGTTCACTTCAATCTGAATAAAAATCAAAAAGTTCAAAATAAGCTCAAGAAGCCGAAATAGTTCATAAAATTATAAAAATTGAAGACAAAATTCACCAATCTTTAAATAATTTTTCTCTGATAAAAAATCAAACACCAATAAAAATAACAGACAAAGCAAATATAAATTCAATTGATTTGGCAAAAGAAGCAATTCAACAAAAAATTAAAATAGTTCCAAATCAAACAAGAATATTTGGCAAAATTCAAACAGTTTCTTTTTTGGCTAAACCTGAAAATTTATCATATTCTTCCTTTGTTATTTTTCATTCTTCCAGAAGTTTTGTTAGATCCAAAACTATTTTCATAAATTATTTTTTAAATAATAAATTCTTTCAAAACTTTTCACTCAATTATTTTTACTCAATCATTTTTTAATTTAAAAATTTTTTCAGAAACTCATTTCTCTGTTGAGTATCATGAAATCTTTCAATCATAAGCTACAACTTTATAACAAGGGTATTTTATTGGATCTTTATTATGTTTCATTATCATCGCAACTTTTCTAGGATGAACTCAGAATTTCAAAGCTATGTTTTTATAAGTAGTAACTTTTCCTTTAGGAATACTTTGAAGATATTCTAAAATCTGCTTTTTTATTTCTTCCATAAAATATTTTTTAAGCTTTTTTGTAAAAAAAGAGTAATTTTATTTACTCTTTTAAAATTTTTAAGAAAAATTAGTCTGCTCTGTTATAAACCTCTTTATCTTGCAAACATCAGTCAACAAATCAAGGTTTATTTTTTGCATAATCTTCCATAGAATTTACACAATAAGCTTTTCTTGCCTCTTTTGTATTTATTCCAAAAATAACTTTTTTAGTTTCATCTACAACTGTTTTTATATCAGCTTCTGGAATTTTTTCTTTTTCTTGAGTACATCTTAAAAAGCTAATATAAGACTCACAAGCAACTCAAAGTTTTTCTTCTAATACAGTTTTTCATGTAGAATTTGTATTCCCTGAAAAAACAGTATCTTTTGCTGTTTCTGTTGAAGTAGAACCTGTTGTTGTATTATTTGTTTCTTTTTTACCACAAGAAACAATAGCAAAAGATAGACAAAGAGCCATAAATATAACTAATAATTTTTTCATAAAATTAAAGTAATAAACTAAAACGATAAAAATATAATCATTTTAAAAAAAATTGCAAATAAAAAAAAAGAATATTCTCTCTTTTGAAAAAATATAAAAAAATAAAAAGCCCCATAGGCTTCTTAAATTATAATGAACATCCTGGAACAAGAACTCATCCAGATTTAGTTTGATCTATAGCTGCTTTACAAGCATCTTCTGAAGTTAATGCTTTTTTAGCTTCTTCTAATGTTGTTTTAATAGTAGCTTCATCCATTTTTGCAGCTTTGTAAGAACATTCCATATAAGCTATATATTTTTCACAAGATCATCCAGTAGTAGCTGAAGTATCAGCTTTTTGTTCAGTTCCTGTTGAAGTAGACCCTGTTGTTGTAGTTGTTTCTTTTTTACCACAAGAAACAGCAGCAAAAGATAGGCAAAGAGCCATAAATATAACTAATAATTTTTTCATAAAATATATTATTAAAATAATAAATTAATTAGCGGACATATATTAAACATTTTTTTACAAATTGCAAATAAAAAATTTGAAATATTCTATTTTTTTATATAATTGGGGTCTTGTTTTAATTTTTAAAAATTTAAAAAAGTGGAAAATAAAAATCTAACTCTGGCCTTGGAAGGCTCAATAATAAAATGACTAATAATCTTAGCAATTCCGATTTTAATTTGAAATTTACTTCAAAGCGCTTATCAATTTGTAGATGCTTATTGGGTTTGAAGTATTTCAAAAGAGGCTGTTGCTGCGGTTTCAGTAAGTTGACCAGTAATATTCTTAATTATAGCTTTAGGAACAGGTTTTTCTATGGCTTGAAGTATTTTGATAGCTCAGTACAGCTGACAAAAAAATAAAGAAATGGTTAACCATTGTTCAGCACAAACCCTACTTATTGATATAATTATTTCTATTATTTTATGAGCAATTTGATATTTTAACTCTGAAAACATTTTAAGATTGATTTGAGTTGAAGAAAATGTTATGGTTCAAGCTGTAGATTTTATGCAAATAACATTTATTTGACTAATTTTTATGTTTATTTTCTCTATGTTTCAGTCTATAATGAGATGAATCTGAGAAGTTAAACTTCCTATGTATATTATCGCAGGAACTGTAGTTTTGAACTTTATAATTGATCCTATGTTTATTTTAGGATTCTGACCAATTCCAGCAATGTGAGTTAAGTGAGCAGCAATTGCAACTATGATAACTCAAGCAATTTCAGCAATTATTTGACTTTTTATTCTTTTTAAGTGAAACTATTGAATAAAAGTTCATTTAAAGGATTTTAAACCTGATTTTTGATTTATTAAAAAAATCTTTTTCCTTTGATTTCCTTCATCTTTAGAAATGTCTGTTAGAGCATTTTGATTTGTTATGTTAACAACTTTGATAACAAGCTTTTGAACTATTGCTGTAGCCGCTTACTGAGCCTGAGCAAATATTTATCAACTAGTTTTAATCCCAACTATTTGACTTTCTATAGCAACTTCTACAATGGTTTGACAAAATCTATGAGCAAAGAAATTAGAAAGAGCTCAAAAAATAGCAAAAGTAAGTGCGTTGATAGCTTTTTGTGTACTAGAAACAATTTGATTATTTGTATTTATTTTTGCAGAAAATTTGATTTGACTTTTTATTCATAATGACGCAGAAGTAATAAAAATATGAGTAGATTTACTAAAAATTTCAGCTTTTACTTTCTGAACAATGTGAGTACAATTTGCATTAACTTGAGTTTTTAGAGCTGCGTGAAATATGATGTTAGCGCTAGTCTTAGGAATAATTTCTATGTTTATGGTTCAGTTTCCTATTTCATATTTACTTTCAAAACAAACAGATTTATGAATAGATTGAGTTTGGCTATCTTTTCCGATTACAAATATAATTATGGTAACTATTTGTATTTTAATCTACTTGAAATGAGATTGGAAAAATAAAAGTATAGTTTGACAAACAAAAGAGGAAATAGAGGAAGAAAAAGCGCAAGAATCTATAGAAGAAAATATTATTTTCAGAAAATAAAATCCAAGAAATTTCTTGGATTTTTTTAATCTTTTTCAGTAAAATAATCAGTTCTTAATATTTCCATACAAACCTTGTCAACATATTTTTCTCAATCAAAAATATCTTCTTTCCAAACTCAACATTCTTTAAATCAAGACTTCTCATAAACTTTTTTTGCTTTTATATTTGTTGACAAATATTCTAGTTTTATTTTATGTAAGCCAAGAACTTCAAATCAATATTTTAAAATAAGTTTTACAGTTTCTCTACCAAATCACTTATTTTTGTAACTATTATCACAAATCATTATTCACATAAAAGCAACTCTATCAAAAAAAGAAATATTCATCAAAGAAACACTTCAAATAATCTCTTTTTCTTCCAAAGCCATTATTGAAAATGTTTTCTGCTGTTCAAAGTCAAGCTTATCATAATATTCATATTCTTTCTCCAGAGTCATAATTCTTCATCTTTGGCCCAAAAATATCTGATTTTCCAAATTATTTATTCATCTATACCAAACTTCTACATCTTCTCTTTCTGGCACAACCAAAGCCACTTTTTCCCCCTCTAAAACTTTTATTCTTTTCATAAAAATATTTTTAAAATATAATTTTTAATAGTCAAGAGAACTTTCTATATATTTTTCAAGCTCTTCTTTGTTCTCTAAAATACTTTCATCAATTTTAAAATAAGGTAGATAAACATCTTTTCAGGACATTTTGTAAGTAAATTGTTCATCTTGCTGATTATAATCATTTTTCCTAAAATAAAAATCATCTCCATCAAAAATAGCAAAGATTTTTCAGTTTTTAAAAATTCAATACTCTCAAAACATAATTCTTGCTTGAAATTCATTATTTCATCATAAAATATCTTCCAAAAAATATTCTAAATATGAAGGTATTTTTTTCATAAATCCAAAATTAAGAAATATCTTTTTCAAAAATCACTTTCAAAGCTTCCTCTGTTTTTAAGCTATAACTAACTCAGATATAAGGAATTTCATAAACTTGAGCTAAAATCATCGAGTGTAAACGCATTGACAAACAAAAATCTATCTTCTTATCTCTATAAAAATCGTAAACTTCCTGCATTGACTTAGCAATCTCAATTCAATTTTCAGCAAATTTTTTCAAAAACTCATAATCATTTGCTTTTAAATCAGTTTTGTGAAAACTATGCGGAAGCAAAACAACTTTTGCTCAAGATTTCTGCAAATATATCAGTATTTCTCTAAGTTTTCCCTCTTCCATCCTTTCAGAAATATTTGATTTCTTTACCAAATATCCACTTCTAAAAGCAACTCAAACTGTTTTTCAATTAAAGTCAATTCAATATAAATCTGAAACAGAAAAATCATAAGATTTTATCTTTTTTATACAAAAATCTTGTTTAAATTTTTTAATTCAATCATCATAAAATACAGGATCTCTTCTGATTTCGCTTTCTACTCAAATAAAGTCTAAAATATTTTTTGAGTTTTGGTCTCTGACAATTACTTTAAAATAGCTTTTAAATATTTTTCTCAATTTTTTTAAATTTTCTTCTTTTTTTACATCAACTCAAACTCTAAAAAAATAAATCTTTTTTTTGTATTTTCTAAATATTTTTGTTCTAAAAACCCGTAAATCAAGGGGAGATTTTGTGCTTTGATTTTCTTTGTCAAAAATAATTCCTCATCATCAAACAACAATAAAATCAGACTTCTTGACAATTTTCAAAAAACTAAAATAATTTATTAAATTTTTAAAAATATTTCAAATTTTCTTTAATCCAATAGGAAAATATTCTTTGTAGACAATATTTTTATCATCAAAAAAAATGTCTTTTTTATCATAAGTAAAAACAAAAAATTTTGTATTCTCTCAAAATTCCTCTTTCAAAATCTTTATTTCATTTTTTAGAATCAATTCATCTCAGAGATTTTGACATCAAATAGCTCAAAAAATAGATATTGTTTTATTTTTCATTTCAAAAGTAAAAATAATTATTTCTACAAAGTAAGAATAGCCAAAAAATTTTTTTTTTCAAGGTTTTTTTCTTTTTTCTAAAAATATTTGACAAAAAAGAAAATTAGTATAAAATATACTATGTATTACATAGTAATTATAAAAATTTTATGGAAAATAAAATACAATCGCAAATGCGAAAATGAATTCTTGATTTTTTAATATTAGGAATCCTAAAAAAATGAGAAACCTACTGAGCTGAAATAATAGAAACTCTCAAAGAAAGTGATTTAATCGTTGTAGAGTGAACTGTCTATCCTCTCTTGTCAAGACTCATAAAAGACTCTATGATTAGCTATTATTGGGTAGAATCAGATAGCTGACACCCAAGAAAATACTTTAAATTAACAAAATCAGGAGAAGATGCTTTTGATTTGATGTGAAAAAGCTGGTCAGAAATAAAAAACACAGTACAAAAAATTTTAGAAAAATAATTTAAAAAAATATGAAAACTTTAGATAAAAATTCTACAAAATTACTGAAATCTTATAAAAAAGATTTAAAAAAATTTATCAGAAATAATAATCTAGACTCTGAGTTTTATGAAGATATAGAGGAAAGAATAGAAGAAAAAATAAACCTTTTAGAAGATCCTAGTTTTGATGATATAAAAAATATTTTAGCTGAAATTTGAACTCCAAGCGAAATTTTCGCTGAAGAATTGTCTTCAAGATGAGAAGTTGAACTAAAATGATTTTGGTGAAAATTTAAACAAAAAACAAATAGTGTCATATTTCTTTGAGTTTTTAAGGAATTAGAAGATAAAACTTGAGTCTCTGCAAATATTTACAGAATTATATTTTTATTGTTGGTTTTTCTGTCTATTTTTAGCGGACAATGATTTTGAATAGCATTTTGGATATTTTTATATTTCTTTGGATTTTTGATTTTGAGAACTTGAATTTTTAGATTTTTCTTTTCGTTTTTAATCTGAGCTTGATGCTTTTTGTTAGTAATCCCTTCAGTTTTCCTTTTGTGAGCTTATTTTTCAAATTTCCACATAAAAAACATCTATCCATTTATGGAAATGCCCATTCTTTTCCCTATTTGAATGGTGATTTGAATATTTTCGCTAGTTATGCTTTGAATATTTTTTATGCACTATACTTTCAACAAAAGAACTCTTTGAATAAAGTTTTTCCTAACTTGAAGTATCAGTTTCATAATCGCAATAACTATGTGAGTTTCTATCTGATTTAATTTATTTTGAAAATATTATTGAAAAGAAACTGAAATAATAAATCTAGAGACTGAACTAAAAGGTGAAAAAACAGTAAGCTTTCCAGGCCTAAATGTTTGACTAGAAATAAGTTCAAATAATACAAAAGTAGAAACTCCAAATCAAAAAGAAACTTGAGACTCATCGTCTACAAATTGAATTGAAACTATTAACTGAAAGCCTCTTTTAGATGAAATCTGAGAATTAGCTTATATAAGTCCATTTTTTGTAAATTTCACAGCTTCTCCTGACAACAAAATTCGTCTAAATATAGAAAAAGAAACTATTTGAAATGACTATCTTAGAAACAAAATAAAAAGCTATATAAAAGGTCTTTCTCTAAAAAATGAGAATTGAAATATAAACATAGAAATCGCTAGAGATACAGAAAATAAATATCCTTTTGTTCCAATAGTTTTAAAAGTCAGAAGTGTAGAGCTTCCAAAAAATGTTGAATTTAATACGTATTTTTATTGAGTAATAGAAAACTTCAAAAAATGAAATTATGTTTTGGAAAATATTCATCAAAAATATGCAGAAACTATTTTTAGAAAATGTGAAAAATATTTCTTTGACAATGATTGAAAACTAAATTGTAACAAAGACGAAATTGAAAGAATAGTTAAGGAAAAAGAAAAAGAAAATTCTGATTTTAGAAATTAAAAAAGAGAAACCTCCTGTTTCTCTTTTTATTTTTATCTACTCTTTTTAGCTAACCTGCCTATGACTAGACAGATAAGAAGCCAAAAAATAGTTATTACAAAGAACCCCTTTAGCCTATACATTGGGAAGGGAATTCCCTTAAAATAACACATCAAGGACTCAATAATAAAATATGTTAGAAAAAGAATCGGCAAACTTGAGGCCATTCCTAATAGGAAGCATAATTCATTTTTCAAAAAATATTTTTCCCTTTTAGTCAAGGGCCTCCCATCATAAAACATGATTTTCTCCATCTTACTGAGCGAAATTGCTCATAGTTAATGATATAACATTTTTAAAAAAAGTCAATTCTTTTTAACTATCTTCTTTTTTTCTAAAACTCAAAGCTTCCAAAATATGTTCTTTTTTGATATTTTTTTGCGAATCCAAATCCGCAATTGTTCTGGCTAGTTTCAAAATCCTGTAATAACTTCTTGCTGACAAGTTTAACATAGAAACAGCTTGTTTTAGGATTTCTTCACTTTCTTCGTCAAGTTGACAAAACTTATTTATTTCTTTTGTAGACATCTCAGAATTAAAAGTGATTTTTGTTCAAGTAAACCTTTCCAGCTGGATTTGTCTAGATTTTTCCACTCTTTGTTTTATTTCTTTTGAAGTTTCTGAGTTTTCATATTTTTCATTTATAGAAAATGCTTCTGTCTTAACTTTGGGAACTTCAATAAAAATATCAACTCTATCAATAAGCGGTCAAGAAAGCTTAGAAGAATAATTCTGAATTTGTTTTGGACTGCAAATACAATCTTTATCTGGATCTGTCAAAAATCAACAAGGACATGGATTCATAGCTCAAACAAGTATAAATTTAGCTGGATAAGTAAAGCTTGCATTTACACGATTTACTGTTATTTGTCAATCTTCAAGTGGTTGTCTAAGAACTTCTAAAACAGACTTTTGGAACTCTAAAATCTCATCTAAAAACAAAACTCATTTATGAGCTAAAGATATTTCTCATGGCTTTGCATTCCTTCATCATCAAATAATAGACACAGAACTAGCAGTATGATGGACAGTTCTAAAAGGTCTTTTTGTAATAAGAGGCTCATCTAAACTTAAAAGTCAAGAAATACTATATATTTTACTAATTTCTATAGATTCCTCAATTGTCAAGTCTGGTAAAATAGTTGAAAATGCTTTACTAAGCATAGTCTTTCAGCTTCAAGGAGGTCAATTCATAATTATATTATGTCATCAGCTTGCTGCTATTTCCAAAGCTCTTTTTGCGTGTTCTTGTCCAATTATATATTTGAAATCAAATTTTGATTCTTCATTTCTTCAAATAAGAGTTTTTAAATCAAGTTTTTCAGCTAAAACTAAATCTTTTCGTCATAAAAGCATTTCAATCGCTTCTTTTAAATTTTCTACTTCAACAACTTTTATTTCTGGTACAACTGAAGCTTCCGGAGCATTTTCTTTTGGTACAAAAATATTTTTTATTCATTTTTCTTTTGCTCAAATAGTTGCAGGCAAAACACTATTTACTTTTCTTAAATCTCAATTTAAAGATAATTCTCATAAAAAGATACTATTTTCAAGTAATTCTTGCAAAAAATCAAATTCTCAAGCAAGAATTCATACAGCAATCGGAAAGTCAAAACTAGGTCAAGATTTTCTAATATCAGCTGGAGCTAAATTTACAGTTATTCTTGAAGTGGGCAATTTTGCTCAACTAGATTTCAAAGCTGATCTAAGTCTCTCTTTACTTTCCTGAACTCATTGATCAGGAAGTCAAACTATTGTAAAACTTGGTAAACCATTATTTATATCAACCTCAACTTCTATCAAATCCGTTGTCAATCAATTTACAGCTATTGACTTCACTTTATTTACCATAAATTATTTTTAGAAAAATATTTTTTTTATTTTACAGAAAATAAAGATTATTTCAAAATTTTTTGATTTTTTTATATTTTTTGTTAAAATAATTGCACTTTAAATACTAATCAAAATCTATGAAAAAAATAATTATAGCGATTTCTACTCTATGTACAGTGCTTCTTAGTTCATGTTTTGGAAAGACAGAAGAAAACCAAAAAAATTCAACAAATTCTTGAGTTAATGTAAAAGTAGAAACAAACACAGGAAAAACAGAAAACAATTCTTGAAAAACAGAAGACAAAACTACTTCAACTGGAAAAACAAATACTTGAGCAGAAACAAGCTCTGGTTCTGATTCTCACACAAATGAAAAAGACTCAAAAATTTCAAAATGAACAAAAACTGAAGAAAAATCAGATAAAAAAGTAGTTTGAGCAAAAGAAAAGCAACAGGCTACTGAAGAAATAGAAGATATTTTAAAAGAACTTGAAAAATTAGCAAACTAGTATGAATGAAATTTTTGAAAAAATAATTGAAAAGATTGAAAAAGGAGATGAAATTTCTCCTTTTTTATTCATAAGCAAAAATTTAGAAATTTTAAATGAGGAAATAAAATTATTAAGTTACAAAATCTTTGAAAAATATTCTATTCCAAAGGTTTTTTTGTATGTTTTTGAAGATAAAAATGAAAAAATAAAAGTCCAAGAAATAAAAAAATTTGTAGAAATCGCAAATATTGCTTCTCCACATAAAATTCAGATTTTTTTTATTCAAAATATCCAAAATTTAACAATTGGAGCAAGTAACAATTTGCTGAAATTTTTTGAAGAGCCATGAAAACAAAATCTTATTTTTCTTTCTGCAAAATCTGAAAATTTTATTTTAGACACGATTTTATCAAGAGTTCAAACTGTTTATTTCTCAGCTAAACAAAAAGATAAATCAAATAATTTTTTTCAAGATTTAATAAAAAACTATTTGAAAAATAAAGAT
Organism: Candidatus Gracilibacteria bacterium GN02-872; assembly: GCA_003260325.1. Classification (GTDB taxonomy): domain Bacteria; phylum Patescibacteriota; class Gracilibacteria; order BD1-5; family UBA6164; genus GN02-872. The sequence continues at coordinate 75,344 of MOLU01000001.1, forward strand.
TCTGAGCTTCTTAGCTATTTTTTTAAAACAAAACTAGAAAAAGATGATTATTTAGACTTCTTGGAAAATTTGATAATTTATTCAAAGAAAAATTTAGTTTTTACTGATTATTTAGATGAAATACTAGAAGATATAACTGTAGTGAAAACAAACAATGTAAATGCAAAATTTATTGTTGACAAATGGATTTTAAAAATTTGAAATTAAAAATATGAAAAGCAAAAATGGTGTAACTCTGGTAGAACTTATAGTTTGAATTAGTATCACAATGCTACTTATGATATCAATTGGAATTTTTGTTTCTTCTTGACTTTCAAATATTTTTATTCAAGATAAAAGTTTATGAAATATGTTTTCTATAAATGATTTTTCCAACGAGATAAGAAAAACAACAGAAAATTTAGAAAAAAAAGTTTCTATTATTTCTTCTGAAAAAGTTATTTTTAAAAGAAAAAGAAATCTTGATGAATGATGATTTGCTTTTATTTGAACTTTTGAGAAAAATGATTTTTGCGAAAATTGAGAGAAAACAAAACATATTTTTATAAAAAATTTTATTCCTTTTAAAATTTGATGAAAACTAACAAATAAAATAAAAGTTTGAGATTTCACTTCAGATCAAAAAGAAAATAAAATTTTTAAAAATGAAGATTTAATTATTTGAGCAAATTCATTTTCAAGAGAAAATATTTCTGAAGTTTCTTGAGAAAAAGTAAAACTAAATTGACCAACATGATTAGCTTTATATAGAAACGAACTTTATATTTCAGACACTTTGAACAATAGAATTTTAAAAATGAAAAAAAATTGAAAAGTTTCTGAAATAATGAATCAAAAAGCTTGACTAGAAGAGCCAACAGGATTATTATTTGATTGAGAAACTCTATATATAGCAAATTCTTGAAAATGAGAAATTCTAAAATACCAGAAAAAAAATTATTCTCCTTCTTACAAAATAGAATTTAATTTAAAAACAAAAACTGATTTTAATAAAATAAAACTAACTTATATAAAAAATATTGTTGAAGATGATGAAAATCTTTTTAAAATAGAAAAAAATGAAAAAAATAAAATTTTAGAAAAATTAAAAAAATCTGAAATTGATGATGTAGAAATAAATGAAAACTATAAAATTTTTTACAAAAATCAAAAATGAGAAGAGTATTCAGAAGTCATAAAAGAATCTGAATACAAAGAAAAAATATTAGATAAAAATTATATTCCTAAAAGAATAGAAAAAGAAATCTATTTTTACACTTCAAAATTAACAAATAATCAAGAAATAGATAAACAAGAGCTAATTTTAAGCGAATCTGAAAAAACTTTACTGGAAAAAGAAACTTTTAAATCAGGACTAGATATTGGTTTTGCAAAACAAGAAAAATCATTTTATGAAAGAGAAACTAAAAAAACTATAAATCCAGACTGAACAGAAAAAAAAGAAAAAAAATTTTTTAAAATAAAAAATTTTAAAATTCAAAAATTTTCTCTTGATTTACCTAAATTCACAAATTCTTGAGAATGAAGTTTCTCCATAAAAGTTGAATTGATAGATTGAGAAGAAAAACAAAATTTTGTTGAAGAAAAAAAGATTTTTTCAAATTTTGAAAAAGAATTAAAAGTTGCAGAAAATTGATTAAACTATCCAAATAATATAAATTCTATTTGAAGTTATGAAACATTTGACTTGAGTTCACCTTTTGAAATAAATTTTGATAAAAATTATGATAAAATGCTTGAATTACCAATAAAAAGCTTAGAGATATCTAAAAATTGAGATATGTTAAACATAATTTTAAAATATTATAGGAATTATAATTGTGATGATCCAGACTGAAATGAATCTAGAATAAGCACCTTATTAATCAAGAAGAAAATAAATTAAAATCTCTTGATTTTTTCAAAAATATTTTTAAAATAAAAAAAATTTACAAAATAATAAAAACTTATGTTAGAAAAAGCAAAACAATGAATAGAAAAAGCTCTAAAGCATTTAGATGTAGAATATGCAAAACTTCAATTATGAAGAGCAAACCCCGTTATGGTTGAATGAATTTTGGTTGAACAATATGGTTCTATGCAACCAATTCAAAATATGGCTTCAGTTTCAAATCTAGATTCTCAAACTTTGTCAATAAAACCTTGGGATAGAAATGCAATTCATCCAATTGCAAAAGCAATAACAGAAAGCTGACTAGGTTTAAATCCACAAACAATGGCTGATTCAGTTTTAATAAAAGTGCCTCCTCTAACAGAAGAAAGAAGAAAAGAAATAGCAAAAGTTGCTAAAAATATGGCTGAAGAGGCAAAAGTATCAGTTAGAAATGCCAGACAAGAAAGTCTAAAAGATATCAAAAAAGCTGAAGACAATAAAGAAATATCAGAAGATGTAAAAAAAGATTATGAAACTCAACTACAAAAAATTATTGATGAAGCAAATAAAAAAATAGATGAGAAACTAAAGCTAAAAGAAGCTGATATAATGAAAATATAAAAAAAATTTGTCTTTTGACATTTTTTAAATATAATCTCTGAGTTAAAAAATTTATTTAATAATTTAAGCTAAAATGGCTAAAGGTAAAAGAACTTATGTTGGATTCTATTCACCTGAAACTGGAAATTTAGTTCATGTTACAAATATTCAAAAAAAGAATTTTGAAGCCGGAAAAAAAGGACCAGAATTGAGAAAATATAATCCAAAAACTAGAAAACACGAAGTGTTAAAAATGAAAGAAATCAAAAAAGGGTAATTTCTAGAATTACTCTTTTTTTGTTTCTTTTCTAAAGGAAATTTTTAATTTAAAAATATAATTTAAAATAGTCAAGCTAAAAAAAATTGACATTATTATATAATACCCTATACTGAGAATCAGAGTACTCTAAATAAAATTTTATATTAATAATTTAGCTTATTATGTTTAAAAAATTTATCTTAGTTAGTATACTGTTATTATCTTTAATATTCAATACATATTTTGTTAATGCTGATTTCAATTATGAAGATTTATAATTTAGAAGATAAAGAGAAAAAAGAGTTGTTTTTTCTCATAAGAAAAGCTGTTATAGAGTGAACTATACTTGCAGTCATTATTTGATATTTTTTGATTTGGCTTGGATGAGTTGTTTTTAGTATAATAGTTGATCTATTTACAAAATAAAAAATTATCTTTTTAAAAAAAGATAATTTTTAGAGAAACTATAAATAGTTTCTCTTTTTTTATCAGCAAAAATAAATATTTTTTAAGTTCTGAATTTATTTTTCTCTACAAATTCATCAACTTGTTTTTCTAATTCTGGGGAAATTATTTCATTTGAAGAAACAAGAGAAACATCTTCATCTTCATCAAAAGCTTCAATCATTTTTTTAAATTTCAAAGCATTATCAAAATCTGTTATTTCTACATCATTATCAGGAACAAAATCAAGTTTTGTCTCTATAAATTCAATTCCCTTGCTTTCCAAATATTTTTCAATTTCATTAAAATCGTCAACTGAAGTAATCACTTTTATATATGAATCCGTTTTCTCTATATCTTCAGCATTTGTTTCAAAAACTAACTCTTCTATTTTCTCATAATCATATTTTCTTGGATCAATAAAAATAACTCATTTTCTATGAAACATCCACGAAACTACTCAATTTTCTCACAAATTTCATCAATACTTTGTAAATGTGTGTCTGATACTTGAAACAGTTCTGTTTTTGTTGTCTGTTAGAGTTGTAACCATAACAGCAACTCAACCTGGTGCATATCACTCATAAACAACCTCTTGGATAGCGGCAGCAGATTTATCTTCTCAAGTTCCTTTTTTTATAGCTCTTTCTATATTATCATTTGGAACTCACTCTTTTTTAGCTTTATGAATAGCAGCAAAAAGAGCTGGATTATCATCTGGATTTCATCATTTTGAAGCAGCAACAGCAATAAGTTTTGCATGCAAAGAAAAAATTTTTCATTTTACAGAGTTCACTGCATCTTTTCTAGCTTGTACAACTGGTCATCTTCACATAATTTTTTAATTATAAAATATTTTTTGTAGTATAAATAATAAATATTTTTTTTCAAGAAAAAATTTTTAATCTAGAAAATTTTTCAACATTTTTCTAAACCAAAGTTTTTCTCAAAATAAATAAGTCAAGTCATAGTGCGCTCTCTCAAGTGAAATTCCTCTATCTAAATATTTTTCATCAACTTTTGCAGAATTTACAACTTCTTCCAAAATAGCAAGTTTTTCATTATAATTTCTTCATCTCGTAGGAAATTTCACTGTCTCAATATTTTTAAATTTTGAAAAAAATAAATAAGTATAAAGATTCAAATTATCACTTCTCGCGTAAAATTTAGCTAGTTCCTCAGCTTTTAGTTTAGCATCTCAACCAACTCTCTTCGTCTTTTCCATCAAATACTTCATTCCTGATTTTACAGAATCTTCAAGTTCTTTTTGTAAAGTCAAAAAATCATTGTTTTTTAAACTTCAAGTCAAATATTTCAATCATTTCAAATAAGAAAAAATATTTTTATTATGTTCTGAATTTATAGGTTTTAACGCATCAAAATACAAATCAACTCTATTTTGTGAAATTTTAAAAATTTGTAAAAGTTGCTTTTCTAAATTTTCTTTTTCTTCAGAAAAAATTTCTATTTTTGTCAAAATATTTTCTATTTTTTGAAAAATATTTTCATAGCTATCATCAAGTAAATCAACTTTTTCTTCATTTGAAATATTTTTATCAAGAATAATTTTTTTAAAATTTGGCTTAAATTTCTTCTTTACAACCAAATCATTTACAACAACTGTACAAATATCTCTTTCTCAGTATTTATGCTCTGCAAAGCAAAGTCCGTTATTATAACGACAAAAATCTCATTCTCAAAAAACTTCAAATTTCACCTCTGGAAAGCTAGAAACAAGTTTTTCTATTTCTTTCAAAGTTATTTCACGACTTAAAATTATTTTATTTATTTTATAATTTTCTAGAAAAAATCTTATACTTTCTGTGTTGTAAAGCGACATTATCGTAGAAATATTTATTTTTCATTTATAATTTATTTCTTTCAAATATTCCAAAATTCAGATATTTCAACAAATAATTCAATCAATTCAAATTTCTTTAAATTCCTCAACCATTTGCTTAATAAGCTCAAAAACTTCATCAGTGTAATACCGAGCATTTAGGTTTATAAACAATTCTAAACCGTGTTTATGAACTTCCAAAACAATTTGTTTCAAAGTTTCAAAATCAGTAATTTGTTCATGTTCTGCAAATCTACCATTTGGACTGACTTCAAAGCCAAACTTTGTATGCCAGTAAGGAGGATTATAACCTGTAAAAAACTCTGTAGCTCATCCTTGCACAAGCCCAGAAATATATTTTTCTACATCTTTTGCATTTTTTCATTTTGCAGAAAATCAAAGTCAAACTATTTTTTTAAACATAAATTTTTTTCATAAATATTTTTTTATTTTAAAAAATTTTTACAAAAAATCAACCAAATAAAAAAATATTTATAGCAGAAAATTCTATATTTTCAAGAAAAAATTTATATATTTAAAATAAGAAAAAACTATTCAGCAAAATCATAAAAACAAAAAATATTCCTATTTTTAAGGAATATTTTTTTAACTAATTAAAAAATAACTTTTGAATTTAGTTCTCTGTATTTTGATCTAATGATAGCTGCTTCTCTTATTTTCTTCTTTTTAATTGGTCTGTTTGCATACCTTTCGGCCCTGATTTTGTTAGCTATCCTCGACTGGAAAAATAGTTTTTTGTATCTCAAAATCATTTTTTCATTAGTTTCACCCTCATGTTTTACAGTATAAATCACTTTTCTATCTCCTAGTTTTTATTAATTAATATTTTAGATTTATGTGTAAAATATTTTATTTATAAAATTTAATTTGTCAAAAAAAAATAAATTTGTAAAATATACAAAATATTTAAAAAATAAAAAATCATAAAAAATGAACAAAGACAGATTAAAAAAGCTAGAAATGACTTCTCACAAGATTTTAAGTGATTTGATTTTTGAGGAAACAAGTGAGATTTGAGTAGATTTCTGAATTATTACAATTACAGAAGTAACTATAAGTCCAGATTTATCTTACTTAGATGTTTGGGTTAGTGCACTAAAAAACGAAGAAATTTTAGCAAAAACTCTTGCAAAAAAGAACTATATAATTCAGTGAAAATACAATAAAATTATAAATATCAGAAAATTACCAAAAATAAGATACAGATACGATAAAAAAGGTAAAATCTGACAAGAAGTATGAGAAATAATTAATAAAATTACTAAATAAAAAATATTTTAAAAATGAGTATAAAAAGTTTTTTTTCCAAAATTTTTCGCTTTAAAAGAAACAATTCGCTTATTTGATGAAGAAATTCTAAAAAAGTTTTATTTAAAATGCCAAAAAAAAGTTTTTTCAAAAAAAGAAGCACTGTAAAAATAAAGTTTGATTTTAAAAAACCTCTAAGATTTTTCAAAAGAAACTATATTCCTTACTATTTGATAACTTGACTTATACTTATTGCAAGTATCATTTTTATAGTACTTTGACCAATTTTTAGAGTTGAAAATATTAACATAATTAGAAAAGATTGAATTACAGATATAAATATCGCTTACAAAGCCGTTGATGATTTCAGATGAGTTTCGATATTTAACATAGAAAAAACAGAAATCTTGGAAAGAATGAAAGATTATCAAGAAAATATAAAAGATATCAATTTGGACTTAGAATTCCCAAAAACTATAAATATTTTAGTTGAATCTTACAAAGAAAGATTTAATGTGAATATAAACTGAAAAAACTATATTTTACTTGAAAATGGTTCCTTGATAGCAACTGCAGAACCAAGTAAAGATTTAGAAAGTTTAGAAATAATTAAAAATATTGATAAAACAAGAATTTTGGAATATAAAATTGTTTTTGATATGGAATACATTCAAAAAATAGAAGAAATTGAAAGAATGGTAAAAGAAAATATTGCTTGAATAAATATAACTTCTTTAAAATATTATGAAAAAGAGAGAGAACTTCACATAATTGTAAATGATTTTTCTAGATTGATTTTCTCCTTAGATAACTCAATAACTAGCGAAGAGCAAATAAAAAGCTTAGCCGTTCTTGATAGAGAAAATTCTCAAATTTCAAATAATGATAAAATTTATATTGATTTAAGAATAAAATGAAAAGTATTTTTTTGCTCTATAGCTTGAGATAAAGACAAAAAGATAGAAAACCAATGCAGAGCGAATCTAAAATATATTTATAATCAATTATAGTATTTTTGAAATAAAATAATTAGAAACTAAAAATATTCCTTAAATTTAGGAATATTTTTTATTTTACGCAACAAACTCAATCTCTGTGTAATTTTAGTTTCTTTTTGATTCAAACAATTAAACCTCAAGAAGGAGAATTTTTAAAATATAATCTATCAGCAACTTGTACTGCAATAAGAAAAAGTCATCTTCATCTGATAGAATCATGTTTAGAATATCAAACTTTTAGCTTGTGAGCTCTCATTGTTTCCATATCAAGTGCTGTTTTTGATGCTCTTCATTTTCCATTATCTTCAACTTCCATAATAAAATCTACTTCTTCTTTTTCTTTTTTTACTTTTATTCTGAGAATATTATATCAATCTTGATCACTTCCATATTCAATCGCATTATTATTCAGTTCGTCAGAAATCAAGATCATTCTTGCAATTACATCTTTTGGAAGTCACAAAATTTCTCAAGTTACTTCTACAAAGTCCCTTAAGTCTTTTGTTATGACAAAATCTGATTTGTAAATAAATTCCACTTCTAAAGTATTTCAATCAAAAAGTGGTCTAACAACCTCATATTTATCAGTAGTCTCTGAAAGATTATTTACATAAATTTTTTCCATTCTTCCAAAAATAAATAAAGTGTTATAATAACTAATAAAATTATAACACTATTTCTGGAAAAAAACAAAAAAAATACGTACTTTTTTTAAAAAAATACGTATTTTTAAAATTATCTAATAGATTCTTTAAGAGTTTTTCAAGCTCTGAAAACAGGAGATTTCATAGCAGGAATTTTAATAGCTTTTCTAGTTTGTGGATTAACACCATTTCTAGCAGCTCTGTGAGAAACTTTAAATGCACCAAAACCAGTGATATTAACTTCTCCACCTTTTTTCAATTCTGCAGTAATAACTTCTATAAAAGAAGCTAAAGCTTTAGAAACAGCATCTTGACTTAATCCAGCTTTAGATGCAACTACTTTAATAAAGTCTTGTTTTTTCATAATATAATTGTTAAAAATATAAGACGTTCATATTTTAGCTATTTTAAAACTAAATGCAAGTTTTTTTTATAAAAAAGGTGTAGATTATCTAAAAAACTTATTTATAATTAAGTTTTAAATACAAAGTTTTAACGGTAAAATAGACATTTCTTATAAAAAAGTAAAAGAATCAAAAAAATAAAAGCAAATGCCTTTTTTGCACTGCTTTTTGATATTTTCCTAAAAAATATTTATTTACTAGTATTATCTGGACTAAAAATAGAAAATCTTGACATAGAAGTTAAATCAGCAAGATTTATCCTTGTTTCAATATTTGTTTTATAAGATCCAGATTCTCATGAAGAAATTATTTTTATTTCAGGTTTTGTAAATTTTTCTGCTGAAGTCAGTGAATATTTAATAGTCTCATCTCAAGCATTATAAAGCTGTAAATAATTCGTTTTTGACTCTTCTAAAAAACTACTTACAGATTTGTTTGCTTCAAAACTAAATTCTCTATTCTCTCAATAAATATTGTTTTTATCTCACTTTTCACTTAAACTTTTCAAAGCTCATTCTTTAAATTTACTTCAATCTCAAGAAATTCAGTTTTGTTTTCAAATCACGTTCCAAGATATATTATTTGGGCTTCAATTTGTGATTTTTATTTCGTAATCTTTTATTTTTTCTTCCTTATAATCACATTTTTTTTCTTTTGTTGGTGTACAATTAACAATTTCTTCTTCATATAATCAATTTCATATTTCTTTTTTTGTTGTTTCTGTGAATTCTTCAGAGTTTAGATAAAATAACGGAATTGTATTATACTCATCTCACTTTATTTCAAATTCTATTCATTCTCAATTTGTTTTTCAATCGTTTCCAAAGCTAATAATCACATCTTTTGTTGTCCTTTTCTCAATATTTTTCATAGTTGTTAAATCAAAATCTTTCAGAGATTTATCACTTCAAAATCAATTTTCTTTTATATCAAGCAAAGCTAATTCTTGTGCAGATTCAGCTCAAGCATAAGTTTTTACGTAACTTCAAAGAACTTGATTATCTTTTAATTCTCACATTATAAGTCTAAAAACTCATGAAGTAAGCAAAATCAAGAAACCAATTATCACTGTTACGATTATAATCGAATATCATTTTTTATTTTTTAAAGATTTTCTCATAAATTTTTATTATTTTTTATTAGTTTGGTCTTTCTGAAATCGTAGTTTGAAAGTTAAAAATATTTTTTTCGACCAAAGAAGGTCTAACTCAAGCTTTTATAGAAGGCTGTAGTTTCAATAAAACAGTCAATTTTTTTACTCAGTTATAATTCACAACTTTGAAATCTGCATTTCTTACTGTAACTAAGCTATTTGTCACGGGGAAAAATTCTAAACTTTGATTTGACTCGTCTGAATTTGAGGATTTTTTAACTAAAAAGCATTCAGAATCCTTTTTATCACATTCAGATAAATTTGAAACCAAATCAAATCATTCTCAGTTTGTTCTTTTAGTCGCGATACTATAAATATTTTCTTTTGTACAAAAACTAAATCACTGAGTAATAGAAGTTTTTTCTTCTTTATCAGATTCTTTAAGTTTACATTCTTCTCATAAATTTGCAAAAGCTCAATTTATTCAGTTTTTTATTACATCTTCAGATATTTCCATATAAACATTTTTTACATTTTCTTGCATTGCTCTGCTGATTTCAGAATTGTAAGTTGTTTCTGAACTAACGATATAAATCGACATTACAGAAACCATTATTATAGAAAATATCGTTAAAGCAACCATTATCTCCACAAGAGTGAATCATCTTTTATTATTTTTCATAAATATTTTTTTAATAAATTTTATAATTCGTAAAAATCTCTTCTACTTCAAATTTTTGATATCTTTTTGTGTACCAAATAACAACAGAAGTTACTTTCAAAGCTTTGTCTGTGTCAAGATTTTCGATAAATTTGTCATCTCAAGTTAATTTTGAAACTTTTATATATTTATAAATTCTTAATTCTTTTTTCTGGCTATTTTGAGAAATATTTTCACAATAATCATACAAATTATTTGTTTCATCAAAACAAACTTGATAATTTGCCAAACTCGCTATATCAATATCTTTTAATTCTTTGCTATCATCTATTTTATCTCCAGGTTTAACCTCAACAGAAAAAGTTTTATCACTTCAAAAATAATTTGAAATTTTATAAAATTCTCAATCTTTAAAAACATTACAAGTTTCTCATTCACATCAAGTATCTTCTGGATTTATAATATTATAAGTCTGAGTATTTTTAAAATTTGAATCTCTGATAAATCTGAAAAGTTCTAATTGTTCTCTTGCTAAATTCACTCAAATTATATAACTTTTATTATAAATATTTAAATTTAAGTTTGAGTTTATTATAGAGTAAACTGAGGCTATTCAAAATAAAAATATCACTATTCAAACAAGTACTTCTATAATCGAAAATGCGCTTTTATTTGATTTTTTCATAATTATTTATAATCAACTATATTTGTTTTTAGATAATAAGTTATTTCTTTTTGTAAAAACTCTGTTGTGGCATTTTTAAAAGAAAATTTTATTTTTATTTTTCAAACATCTTCTTTTATTTCTGTTCACTGCGAATCTCAATTAAATCATTTCACTTTTATTTGTCAAGTTACAGATTCATAAAACACTAAAATACTTTTAAACTCATTTCATCAGGCACTAAATCATTTTAAAAATATTGTTTTTTGAATTTCTTTCTTTTTACTTGGTTTCTCCAAATCTTCTAGTTTTATATTTTCAACTTTTTTATCATAAGGAAAAAAATAATAATTTACTACATCATTTTTTGATTCTTCACTTGTTAAAAAAATTCAAACAGATTTATTCTCAAATTCTTCTTTTAAACTTGAAGAATCAGATTTATTTTGAGAATTATCAAAAGAATTTTCTTCAGTTTTTAGCTTCAAACCAGAAACAGCTATGTTCTTTGCTTCGTAAAAACTTTGAGCAACTTCGCGAGTCGCTAATTTAAGCTTAGCTTTAGTTTGGTAAATATTATATGGAGCATAAGAAAACAAAAGCAAAATACCCATAATAGCTATAACAACCATTAATTCGATAAGAGTAAATGCATTTTTATTTTTTATATTTCTCATAAAATATTTTTTTAATTATTATTAAAAAATCTAAAAATAAATCAATATTTTTAGATCTTATTTTTTAAGCAATAGTATCAGTTACTTTCATAATAGCACTAAAAATACCAAAAACAAACCATAAAACAAATATTCAAGCAAAAAGAATAGCTAAAGGTTCTATCCATTTTGTTAGATTAGCAAGAGCATAATCTACTTCTTTTTCGTATTGTTTATTTAGTTTTTTTGAAATTTCTTCTATATTTGCTGTTCTTTCTCATACAGAAAGCATTTGTAAATAATCTGATGGAAAATAAATATGTTCTTTATCAACATCTTCCATAGATTTTACAATTCAGTTTCAAGTAGAAACTTTTTCTTTCACTTCCTCAAATAAATGTTCATAAGTCATACTATTTGATGCTCTTCAAGTCAAATCAAGTGATTTTATAATACTTACTCAGCTTCAAACAAGATTTCAAAGAGTAGAAGCAATGCTTGCCAAAACATAATTTTTATAAACTCTTCATATAAGTGGAGTTCAAAGAAGAATTTTTTCTTTCATAAGTTTTCAGCTATTTGATCATGTAAAATAAAATACTGATCCAACAACAACTGTAAAAATTATAAGCAAAATCAAGATAAAATTATTTACTATGAAATCTGAAGCTCAAATAAGAGTTTGTGTTACATAAGGCAATTCTGTCCCAGAATCAGCAAAAAGTGGTTTTATCGCAGGGACAACATAAGTCATAACTATAGCAATAGCTAAAAATACAAATAAAAGTATGATAGTTGGATAAGTAAGTGATCATTTTATTTTTTTTCTTAAATCATAAGTTTTTTTCAAATCATCACTCAGTTTCATCAAAGACTCAGAAAGCTCTCAAGTTGCCTCTCAGGCCTCTATCATATAAACTTCTGATAAATTAAAAACAGAAGGTATTTTTCTCATTGCTCTAGAAAAAGAATCTCAAGAATTTATATAAGTTATAAGTTCAGAAATTTTTTGCTTAAAAAATGGACTTGCAATTTTTGAATTTACAGAAACCAAAGCTTCAGTTATTCAAACTCATCAATCAAGCATCACTGAAATATATTCAAAGAAATTATATTTATCAACAAGTCAAACTGTTCTAAACAAAATAATTTCTTTTTGTTGTTTGTTATTTAATTCTGACATAATTATTTATTATAAAAAACTTTTAAAGGAATTACCACTTGAAAACCTTGACTTACAGAAGACAAATCAGATGATTGATTATCTTTATTTTCTGCATTTTCAGAATTATAAGAAAGATTTGTGATAAAAAATTTGTATTGTTTAGCTTCCATAAGCTCTTTTATAACTTGTGTAAGTTTCTTTTCACTTGGAACTGTAAGTGATAAATTAACATTTGATTCCAAAAATTGCATATTATTTAGTTTCGCATTTGTCAAAGATAAATTATTTATAGTTACTTTATTTGTTCAAGTAGAGTTTATTTTATCAACTACTTTATAAACAAATTCTAATAACTCGTCCTCTTTCAAAGGAGTTGAATACTTATCAAGTTCTTTTATTTCTCACTTTTTTATTTCTTTAGAAATATTACTCAAGTTAGAATGTTCTTTTGTCTTTTGTTCACGTTTACTAATCAAAGTTTCTCTTTCTGCACTTACATATTGAAGATCAAAAACTTGATCTTTTGTGAACAAAACCAAGATAAATAGTCAAATAACTATAAGTATAAATGATCAAAATTTATTATTCATTTGTTTTAGTTTTAGAAGGTAAAGTAGATTTTTTACTATTTTTTGTATCTGTTGTATCTGTTTTTTCTTTTGTAGTTGTATTTTGTTTTACAGATTTTATTTCTTCTTTTTTAGCTTTTGGAGTTTTTATTTTGAAATTTAATCCAAACTTTATTGTATCCATTCATTCAAAAGAATTTACAAAATCTAAGTCAAACAAAGCTTCTTTGTTTTTATCTTCTCTATATTCTTTGATAAATTTCGCAACTTTTTCATAAGAAGTATCTTTTGATGAAACTGAAGAGGAAAGTTTTCTAGCTTCTGCTTCTGTTTTGATTTCTCAGTTTGCCAAAGCAAATCCTGAAAAACTAACTCAATACTTAGATCTGATATCAGCTAAGTGATCAATAAATTTGATTACATTACTATTATTTTCAAGTCTCGCAATTTCTGTTTTGTATTTTTCAAGCAATTCATAAACTTTTATTTTTGGATCTTTCCTCAAATTCTCTATATTTGTTTCTATTTGAGAAATTTCTGATGAAATTTTTTCATTTCATGATTGCAAATATTTATTGTATGAAAATAAACCGATTGATAACATGATAACCAAAATCAAAAAAATACTTGGTAAAACTGGAAATTTTTTCGAATTATTTTCTAAAACTAGATTTTCATCCATAAATTTATATTATTTAATAAAATACACACTTATATTTTAACATATTTTTTTAAAATTTGTCAAAAAAAAGAATTGACTTTATAAAAAAATCAATTCTTTTTAAATTTTTTACTAAGCTTGATCAAATATTCAAATAATAAATCTTGCAATTGGATAAGCCAAAAATATAACAATTAATCAAATAATACAATTTATAATAATTTTTTTTGCATTTTCAACTTTGTCATCATTTCAAGCTGAAGTTAAAATAACAACTCAAGCTCAAATTATAATCACAACTGTTACAAAAAATAAAAATCACAAAACATATAAAATTATTTCTTGTAAATAAGAAGCAAAATCTCAATCTTTTTTAATTCAATCAATTCATTCTTTAGATTGTTCAATTCATTTATCAAGACCACATTCACTAGACCCAGGAGGACAATACGGAACTGTAGGAGTATTATTAAAAAGAGCAGACCTTGTGACTTCAGTTAAATAAAAATCATTGTAGGCAAAAGTATTTGAAAAACTAAAAGAAAAAATCGCAAAAAAAATTGCTATGTAAAAAAATATTTTTTTCATAAAATTTATTTTTTAAAAATATATTAAAAATATTATACAATAAAAAATTGTAAATTACAAAAAAATTGATAAAATATTGCCACTTAATTTATAATTTAAAAATATGAGAATAAATAAAAAGGATATTTTCAGCATAATAGTGCTAGTTCCTGTTCTTGCCTGAATTTTCTACTTAAGTTGATTAGTTTCAGTTATTTGGCAAATTGTACTTATACTTGCATATTTATTTGTTTTTTGGCTTTTATATTTCTTAATCAAAAAAATATTTAGAAGCAAAAATATAACAAATCCTTGAACTATTGTAAGTAGATTACTTTTTATTTTCTCAATTTTTGTTTTTATTATAGTTTGAGGAGTAGCTTCACTTAGCTATTATTTCAATGAAATTTCTCCAGCAAAAATGCCAGAATACACTCTTACAAACTGAGAAAAAACTGTTATTTTCCAATGAATGATACATATTTGAGGACAAAAATTTTATGATCAAGTAAAACAAAATTTGGATAATTATAGAAAAGAATGATTTACTCACTTTTTTGAATGAGTTAAACCAGGAAAACCTGAAAATCTAGAAAAACTTAGCAAAGCAATGTGAGTAAATTTTGACAAAGATGTTTACAAAAATATGTCTGAACTTTACTGAGTTGTTCAGCAAGATTATTATTATATTCTTTGAAAAATAACAGAAAAAGATATAAATGTTGATATTAGTTTAGATGAAGTAATTGAAGAATATCTAAAAATAGCTGAAGAAAATAATTCTAACGATGTTTATGATTTTACAAAGATTTTAGAATATGTTAAAAAAAATCTAAATCCAAGAGAAATGAAATTACTAGTTTATATAAACCAAGCAACTTTAAACTGACTTCTTTCAAGCCACGAGATTTTAGAAAAAATGTCATGAATGTGAAATAAAAAAATATTTGATGTAATTATCTGAAAAAGAAATGAATTTTTAGCTAATGAAATACAAAAATCAAGTGATAAAAAAATTTATGTAACTTATTGACTTTTACATTTTGATTGAGTTCTAAAACTACTTCAAGCTAAAGATCCAAATTGGAAAATCATAGGAAAAAAAGAGTACAAAATAATAGACTAAAAAAAGAGCTAATTATAGCTCTTTTATTCTTTATAAAATATCGAACTGACATACAAATATCATCAAATAAAATATAAAAATAATACGATATTTATCCCAAAAACGATGGAAATATCAAAAATCAAATGAAGCAAAACAGCAAAGAAAAAACCAAAGAAAAATATTTTAAAATACGGAAAAATAAGTCATTTTTCTTTGTAAGAAATATAAGCATTTGAAAAATAAAATGCAACAATACTACTACACAAAACGTGAACTATTACAGAAAAAATCGATCTAAAAAAATAAATTTTCACAAGTCAAAAATTTAATCAAAATTTTTCATAAAAATTATACAAATACAAAATATTTTCCACAAAACTAAATCAAAGAGCGACAAAAATAGCATTTTCAACTCAAGATTTTACATTTTCAAGAGAAAAAATACTTGATTGCAAAAAATTGAAATGCTTAGAAGCCTCTTCTATAAAAGACACTATCAAATAATAAAAAATAATCAACCTAAAAGTGTCAAAAATAATTCATCAAAACGAAGAGGAATTCTGAATTTGAAAGTCAAAAAAACCTAAAATAAAATTTAATAAAAAAATAAAAATACTTAGAATAATGATAAAGAAAACAAAAACTAAGAAATTTTTTAGATAAATTTTAAAAATATCCTTTTTCCTCAAAAGTAAAAATCAAAAGGCAAAACTCAAAATTACAATAAGAAAAATAAACAAACTAAGAGAAAATCAAAATTCTAAACTAGAAATAAATCCCTTAATCTGACTCAAAAAATAAAAGATATTTAAGTATTTAGAGTCCAGAAAATTTATAATGTTTCACATATAAAGAATCGGAAAAACTGACAAAATTCCTCAAAAAATCCCAATTAAAAACCTTTTTTTATTTAAAGGATTTTGGTCAATATAAGCGAAACTATATGCCCAAATAAGTATCGGGAAAAAAGATATAAGAGCCAAAAGTATAAAAAAAACTACATTCATAAATTTTTCTTAATTTTACTATTTTTAAATAATAAATATTTAAAAAATAAGTCAAGAAAAAAATTATAAAATAAAAAAATGGCTTTAAAAAACCATTTTTATCTATAAATTTTATAATTTCAGAATTTAACATAGTTCTCTCATTCTTTTGTGTTCTTACTAGCCAAAACCCCCAAAGTAATAAGATTTATTCATAAAAATATAAAAAATCCTCAAATCAAAAATACTAATATCGCAGGAAAAGCGATAATAATAACTCAAAATACTATTAAACATATTCAAAATGCTCTCATAATTAAAATATTTAAAAAATAAATTTAGAATTATTGTAAACTAAGTTATTTAAGAAATTATTAAGAATTATATATTTCTGTAATATCTGCTCAAAGATCTTTTAGTTTTTGTACAAAGTTCTCATATCCTCTGTAAATATACTCTACATTTGTGACTGTTGTTTCTCAAGTTGCAATAAGTCCAGCTATAATCATAGCCATTCCAGCTCTCAAATCCCAAGAAGTCACAGTTGTTCATCTAAGTAGGTTTGGTCAAAAAATCATAGCTTCATGTGGATTTAAAATAGCGATTTTTGCAGTCATTTTTTCCAATTCAACTAAAAAGTTTAATCTTCCCTCAAACATAACTTCATTGATTCTACTTGTTCCATCAGCTTGGCTTTGCAAAATAGCAAAAGGTGATTGCAAATCTGTCGGAAATCCAGGAAAAATATTTGTTTGAATAGAAACTGGTTTTATTTTTTCAGCTTTATAAACTCTCAAAACATCATTTCATAAATCTTCAACTTTAACTCAACTTTCTTTTAATTTTTCAATAAATGTATAAAGGTCCTCTATTCTCGCATTTTTTATATCTAAATATTTTTCTGAAGCCAAAGCTGCAATAACCATATAAGTTCCTGCTTCGATATAATCAGCAACAACTTCAAATTCAAAATCAGAATTCAACTCAGCAACTCACTCAATAATTATTTCATGATTATACTTGATTTTTATATCTGCTCAAGCCATTCTCATAAAATCAATCAAATTCATCACATGAGGTTCAATTGCAGAATTTTTAATAATAGTTTTCCCCTGTCTAAGAACATTTGCTACTATTAAATTTTCTGTTGAACTTACTCAAAATCATGCATTTAAAATCTTTTCTCCTTCTTCAAGTTCTCAATTAAGTTTTATATTATCTCCATCAAATTCGTAATCATATCAAATTGCTTTTAATCAATTTAAATGAGCATCAATAGGCCTTTTTCAAATTTTACAACCTCCAGGAAAAGGAATATTTATACTTTTAAAAAAGTAAAGCAAAGGTGAAAGTAAAAATATTGAAGATCTGATTTTTTTAATTTTTTCAAAATTTAAATTATCATTATTTAAGCTTGTAGAATCAAGAATCAAGCTATTTTCTTCCCAAAAATATTTTACTCAAATTCCAGATAAAATATCTAAAAAAGTATTTACATCACCAATTTTTGGAACTTGATTTAGTTTTACCTTTCAAGCTAAAAGCAAACTAGCTCAAATGATTGGCAAAGCAGCATTTTTTGATCAACTTACAACAACCTCTCATTTTAGCCTATTTTGTCATCTTACTATTAACATAAAATTTTTTAAAAAATATTTGCAAAGAATATTATACAAACAATTTGAAAAAAAAAAAGTTTTTATTATAATCTTTTTATCAAAATAATATTTAAATTTTAAAAAATGTTTGAAGTAAGTATAATAGAGGTAGATAATCAAAAAAGTAATACTATTTTGAAAAGATCTATAAATCTTGACCAAAATTTAGATTGTTTTTTGATGATAAGTTCTTCAAATAAAAATTTAGCTGAAAATCTATTAAATCACTCTTTAGAAAGTATTATAGATAAAATAAGCAAAGAAGAAACTTATAATGATTTCTGAATCGCACTTGAAAATATAAATTCTTTTTTAAAAAGCTGGAGAGCTGATTCTATTGAAGTAGAAGACGATGTTGATATGTCAATTTTGATTTTAAATGAAAACAATCTTATGTTTTCAAATATCTGAAAATCAACAGTTTACTTAATAAATAAAAATACTGAAATAATTGAATTAACTGAAAGAAATGAAAATAAAAAGTCTTTTTTATTTATCTCTAGTGGAATTTTAGCAAACTCTGAAATAATTATTAGCTCAACTGTAAATATTCTAAAATATTTATCAAAAAGTGATATTTTAGATGGAATGATTCTTTCAAATGATATTGAAGTTTTTAACAAAAATATTAAGAATATCTTACAATCTGAGATTTTAGAAAAAAATTGTATAATTTCCTCTCTAAAATATAAAAATGAATTTGTTTGAGTTGAAGAAAATAAAAACTTAACAGCAATTAAAGATTTCACTATAAAAATACTTGATACAAATTTATCAAAAAAAGTAATTGGATGAGCATTAAAGCTAAAAGATAAAATTGCAAGACAAAACAAAGCTGTCAAAAACACAATTTTCTTCTCTTTAATCGCAATTTTGATATTTATTTTATTTTTGGTTGTTTCTAAAATAATTTATTATTGAACAAACACTTCCAAAAAAGAAGAAGCTTCTGAGCAAATGTCAGAATTACAATTAGTTATAAATGAAGCTACAAAAAATGTTTCAAATCCTTGAATTTTTAACAGAAATATAGAAAAAGCTGAAGAAATAATTAAAAAACTTGAAGAGAAAAAGCTTTATTTATGAGATTTAGAAAACAAAAAAGAGGAAATAAATATTCTTAAAAAACAATTTAATAAAATAGAAATTTTTAACTCAAGCAAAGATAATCTAGTTTATGAAATAAAGGATACGAATGTGGATCCAGTGAAAGTTCTTCAGGAAAGCTGAAAAACTTATATAATAACTAAAAAATGAATTATTTGACCTATTATCGCAAAAACAACACCAAAAACTTACACTTTTAATTCTCTAAGTGATACTGAAGAATTTATAGATTGAGGTATTCTAGGACAAGATGTTTATTTAGTGACAAACAATTCAAAAGTTGTAAAATTTAACAAAAACTGAACTTTTAGTTTTTCAAACGTAGCTTGACAACAAGCTTGGGAAAAAATAAAATCAGTAGATCCTTATAATTCAAGTATTTATACTCTTTGAGAAGATAATCAAATTTATAAACACCAAGCCGTTGCGACTTGATTTTGAAAATGAACTTCATACTTAAAAGAAGAAGATCTAAAAAGTTTATGAAATATCAGAGATATAGCAATAGATTGAGGATTCTACATAGTAAAAGACAATTTATCAGTAATGAAATTTTTCAGTAATCCATATAGGCTTGAGTCGCTAACTTTAAGCAAACTTCCAAAAAACTATAATTTAGAAGAATGAAAAAGATTTGAAATAAAATCTTGAAAAAACCTAAGTTATGTTTATATGCTTCTAAATGATAAAATCTTTATTTTTAATACAAACGCAAAAGATTACTTAAGTACAAGAAACTTAACTTATGTATGACAAATTGAATGATGAAACGAAAAAATACTTGATTTTACAATTAGTAGAGATAAAAAAGATATAGACTGAGAAATACTTGTTTTAAATAAAAAATGAGTTTATAAATTAACTTTCGAAGAAAGGGATTCTAAAGTCTATCTAAGGTAGTAAAAAATTATTTATAAATAAAATTTTATAAATTTCAAACATTTTACAAAAAAAGTTTGCAAATTTGTATTTTTTGGATAGAATTTGCAAGCTTTTTATTTAATATATTATAATTTTCAATAAATAGTTTTATGAAAGATTTAGTTTTAAATGTTCAAAAAAGAACAAAAG
The DNA here is from genome assembly GCA_003260325.1 of Candidatus Gracilibacteria bacterium GN02-872. Taxonomy (GTDB): domain Bacteria; phylum Patescibacteriota; class Gracilibacteria; order BD1-5; family UBA6164; genus GN02-872. Next base: position 95,641 of record MOLU01000001.1, read on the forward strand.
ATGAAAAATTAAGCGAAATTAGAGCATCAAAAATGGTTCCTTGAGTAGTTTACGGAAAAAATAAAGAAAGTATTTCTATAAAAATAGATAATTCTTCACTTATCAAAACTTACAGATTGGCTGGAGTTTCTCACATCATCTCTTTGGATGTTGATGGTAAAAAAATGGATGTTTTAGTTCATGAATTCCAAAAAAATCCTGTAACTGGAGACTTTTTACATATAGATTTTTATGCTATCACAAAAGGTGAAAAAGTTACTACAAGTATACCTTTGAGTTTCATTTGAGACTCAGCTGCTGCTAGAGATGGAGCTTTAATTGAAGAATTATTAAAAGAACTAGAAGTAAAAACTCTACCAAAAAACTTGGTTGATTCTTTTGAAGTTGATATTTCAAAATTAGAAAAAGTTGGTGATATTATCAGAGTTTCTGACTTAGGAATTGATGAAGAAAAATATGAAATTATTACAAGTATTGATAATGTAGTAGTTATGGCAAGCGAACCTAAGAAAATAGAGTTAGAAGAGCCAGTTGTTGCTGAAGAATGAGCTGAAGCTACTGAAGAAACAAAAACAGAAGAACAAAAATAATTTTTATATCTTTAAAAAGAAGTATTTCCATATACTTCTTTTTTACCATAAATAACATAATTTAAAAAAATATATGAAAGTAAAAATTTACTGAGAATGAGCAGAAGCTCAAGAATTACTAGACAAAGTAAATAATTCTTTAGAAGATTTGTGACTTTCTGACTTTATGGAAGTAGAAGTTACCATGGATGAAGAGCTAAAAAACTCTTTATCTATTTCAAAAACTCCTGCTTTAATAATAGAAGAAGAAGCAATAGACTTCAGAGACACTATTTTTGAGTGAATAGTTCCAAGTGATGAAGAAGTAAAATCTATGTTCATCAGCATAATTGGTTGAGGATGAGAAAGTAGCTGATGATGTAGTTCAGGTTCTTGCTGAACTTGTTCAACTTGATGTCATTAAAAAAATTCTGCTTTAAAAGCAGATTTTTTTATTTGATGGAATACAAATAAAATTTGTAATCCTAAACTCGATTCAGAATCTTTCTTATATTCTTAATTATAACAAAAAAAAGAGTGAATTAAATCACTCTTTTTTTATTTTGCAACTTTTGTTGCTTTTACATATTCATCAATAAATGTTGATGTAAGTGGAGCAGGTTTTCTAAATGTAGAAGAACCAAAACTTACTACTGTTCAAACATCAAGTTGTCATTTATCGTTTAACTTCATATAAGTTCTTTTTTCAACTAAATCTGAAACATCTCCATAAAGTGAACCATTTACAACAAGTTGAATAGTTGTTTCACGATCTCACTCTATAAATCAACCTTTTTTAGGTGTTCCAGCAGGAATTGATATATAAGTTCAGTTAAGTGTTGTAACATTGCTTCAAATCTTAATTTTTCCTCATCTTACAACAAATGCTATGTTGTCAGAATAAGTTATATTTGAATTTATATACAAATCACCTCCATCAATTATATAAGTTCTTGGTCAAGTTAATCTATTATCTTTGTTAATATCTTCTCTGATTTCTATATTTTTATCTCTAGCAATATAAGCTCAGTTTATTCAGTTATATACTTTAAACTCGTTTTGAGCAAAATTAACTTTCTCTTTATTTCTATTATCTTCTGAACTTGAATAACTACCAAATTTACCAAATCTAGAATCATCAGTACCTCTATCTATTTTTGAAGTAGTTTTTTCTTCATTTATTTTCTTAGAATAAGAATCCAAGAAACTTGTAAGAGATAATCAAACAAAGTTTTTGTTATCTTTTGTTAAATCTTTTCATACTTCTGACAAATCTGAAGTATTTTTGTTAGAAACATAACTTGATCAACCTCATTTTGCTGAAATAGATCATCTAGCAACTCTAACCCTAAATTCATCTTTTGATGATAAATAATAAGTATCTTCAAATGTTCTACCAGAATCAGTTCTGATTGTAGCAACGATTACGTTTTCATCAACATTTTTAGAAATATTACCATCTCATTTAAATTTGAAAGCTATAGCATCATCTTTTGTAACAGGGATTTCAGCTTTTTCACCTGGTTTTAATATTCTGTTAATAGTTTTACAAATCATTCAATTGTTTCCAATTTTGATAGATTTTCATTTAGAATTTAGTTTAGTAAGATGTCTACTTACTCATTTTTCAAATTTAGAAGCATTTGTAGTTATACAAACTTCTCTTACATATATTTGACCTTTTTCTTTATTTATATTTTCTATGTAAGGTCTTTCATAAGCAAAGTATGGATTCATTCAAAAACCTATAATTTTTGTTCAAATAGGACCAAATTTCAAAAGGCTTTCTTCTGGGAAAGATTGTGGTCATCATAGTTTACAATCAGCTGAACAATAAGAACCTGGTTTACCATTTCTTTCTCATAAATCACATTCTTCCATTTGTCATTGCATATTTGGTCTTTGAAGAATTCAGTCTCAACAATAATTATATTTACAATCTTTTGAACATCCAGATCAAACTGTACCATTTCTACTTCATTCATCACATTGCTCTCAGGCATCTTTGTGTCCATCTCAACAATATGGATTATTTCATCCTCAACCTCCTCCTCATCAGTTATTTGGTGGATTATGAGGAGGTCTTCCTTCTGGAGATAGTGATTCTTTACAATATCATCCAGTATTTATACCATCAACATAACAAAATATATCATAGTTTCAAGATTTATCAAATCTATAACTTCATCTATTTGAATTTATTGTATGAAGAATATTTTTTCAAACAGGTTGATCTCTATCTACTATTTGTATATCATATCTACTTCAAATTCATTTACACTCAAAATCAAAACGTTCTCAAGCATAAACTGTTCTTTTATTTGGGTTCAGTGTTAAGGTTTCACATCTACCACTTGGAGTTCTACCTGGAGTGTCCTTTATAATTTGTCTACAAGAAGTAGAAGTTTGTCCATCTGCATAACAAGTAGCAGTATAACCTCTTTGATCTTTATCTGTAAATGTGAATTTTCAAGTTTTATTATTTATAGTTTGAACTATATTTCCAGCTGGATCTTTTATTTCTATTTTAAATTTATCATCAGCTACATTTTTTCAAGTACAAGTAAGAGTTGATTCCATAGGAAATGCTCATGAACTTGGAGATAAACTCAAGTTTGTACACTCTGGAGCTGTTGGAGTTGTTGGAGTAACTTCTTGATTACAATCTGGTGAAGTTATTGTTCCATTTTCTACATAACAAGTTGCTGTATATTTTTTTGCATCTGTAAATGTATAACTTCCTGTTTTGTTATTTATAGTATGAATTACTTTCCCTGTTTCATCTTTAATATCTATCTTATATGTGTTTGTATTTAATCATTCACATGTAAATGTTGATGTCAATGGAGTATTTCATGTTTTTGGTGTTACATTTAACACTTTACATTCTGGATTTGTTGGAGTTTGTCTTGGTTTACATTCTTCATCACATCATCCAGGTCACCATCATTCTTTATTTGGATCTTTTGAGTCACAAGTTTCTCAATAATCTCTATCAAGAATTCAGTCTCAACACCAAGAAATAACGTAAGGTATACACTCTGTATGTTCTGCTATTTTTATACTTTCTACACCATTTATAATTGGAGCATATTTAACAGTATATCTTGCGAATAAATCATACTTAGTAGCATCACTTTCTGTATAATTAGATTTAGAAGGAGTAGTGTTTAGTTTTTCAGGATGACCTAATAAATAATATCTGTAAGAATGTCAGATAGTTCCTCTAAATCCATTTTCAAGAATTCATTTTTTTCTGATTATTTCAGGATCATAATGAGATATAAATTTATTTATAATATTTCATTGATTATCTCTAAATTCTCAAAAATCCAATCTTTCAAAAAAGTTTCATCAAAAATCTTTTATTTTGATTGTATATCAAGTATTATTGTGAATATCATCATAAAAATCCTGTGTAGACAAGTATCTTACCTTTTTTACGGGAAATGATTGATCACAATAAGCTCAGTATCAAACATTGTAAAACAACATTGATACAAAAAGTCAAATTATAAATTTTTTCATAATTATTAAGTTATTTTATAATAATATTTATATTATATATTATTTTCTATAAATGTCAAGTAATTAAGTCTTTTTATTTCTATTAACTGATTTTAGCTTGAACTTCATGTTGTGCTACTTCACCCTGTTGTTGAACTACTTACTGATGTTGAAGCTGAAGAAGTATTATAATTTAACTTACTAAAGTTATTAACATCTGTAGTTGCTGTTGTACCAGTCACTGATGTAGTAGGTCAAGTAGCTGGGGATTGTACTGGAGTAGAAACTGGATTAACTTTTGGCACATTATTTATACTAGAAGTTCAAGTATTTACTGAATTTAGCTGAGAATCAAAATCAAGGCTATTACTTGTTACTTCAGAATGATTAGGTTGTCAGTTAGAGTTTGTTTCATAAACAGTTCAATTATCTCATCTTTTATTTAAAGTTATTTTTGACCCATCTCTATTTTCAAAAGTAGCTGTTCAATCCTTATTATCAACTCATAAGTTTTCTTTGTTTCCAGGAGTGGTTTTTACTCAAGGTTTTTCCGGTGTGTTTGGTGGATTATCTGGAGGTGGAGTTTCTCTTGGTCTTTCTGGAGTTGAAGGTGGTGGTGTTTCCTCTGGAGTTGAAGGTGGTGGTGTTTCCTCTGGAGTTGAAGGTGGTGGTGTCTCTTCTGGTTTTTCTGGCTTAGTCCTATCATACATGTAAGTTACTCACCAAGAATTAACATCATTTTCAGCTTTATATGTATTCCACTCTCTTACTTTTATTTCTTCTCATTGTTTTTGTAATTTTAAATCCATAAGTATTTTATCATTTAAACACTCAGGATCTTTTGTAAAGTATAAATCATAATCTATTTTTATATCTCCTGTTCATCAATTATTTATTATAGATTTCATTTCTTTTGATTTGTCAGAGCTTTTAAATTCATATCAAGCTGATTCTAGTTGACTTACTAAAGACGTTGTTATATGGTCTGGAAGCTTATTTACTAAGAATTGTGACTTCTCAGAGATTTTTATTTTTCATCTTTCTCAACCAAATTCTGCTATATGTCAAACCACATAAGGATTTAATCATCTAGCTTTACCAGATTGAACTCAAGAAAATGAAATACCATCCTCTAATCATAATTGTCAAATTTGGAAATTATTTACATCTCAATATTTCTTATAATATTCTTGTCTTGCAGATTTTATAGAATTTGCTATATCAGGAACTTCTTTTTTAAATATATTGTCAAAGAAAGTTGCTCTTCAATGTTTTGCATCATATTTTTCCACAGTTAGTCATTTATCTAGACTTACTGTTCCATTTTCTACTTTTAATCAAGGTTTTTTCATCAGGTTTATAGCAACATTTTGCAAAATAAGCATTTTTTGAGAATCATTATAAGTATCTGGTATTTTAACTCATAATTCTTTTCATAATTTATCCCAAGTTTGATTTATATCTCAGTTTCAGTTCAAAAGATTATGTATTTGTTCTGATAGTTGTTTCATTCCCGGTCTTTTTGCTACTTCAGCAGTTATAAGCCTTGAAAGCTTGTCATTTTCTACTTTTGTAAGTTCTATTGCTTTTGCATCAAATGAAGAAAATTTTTTATTTATTCATCATTCTACTAATCAATCAATAGAATCTATATAACTATCTACTCTTGAAGTATCTTTATCAACATATTTTTGAGTTATATATTCTCATCAGATTCAGAAGGCCAACATAGGTCATAGTATTCAGATACTTACTTTATTAACATTAAGTCACTTTGCGTTAGCAAAAAGACTATCTCTGTAAGCAGTAAGAGCTCAAGATTTTATCAATCATTTCAAATTAGGATTTGCTCACATGGCTTTATACATAGAAGCAAGTCTTTCATAAGCTTGTCTAGTATTTGTTTCATTTTCAAGTCAAGATTGCTCAAATGTTTTCCCTGATATTATATTATCAAGAGTAGTATCTAGTAATCAATCCATAGCATTAACCATTTCTTTTATTCAAGCAGAATTTTTTTCATTTAGTCTATAAATATCAAGTCATCATCATACTCATAAAACATTTGCAGTAGCTCATACTCAAGCTCATATTTTTGAATCCATCGTAGATGGAAAAAGTCTTTTTAAATCTTTTATTTTGTCATTAGTTAGTTTAACAGATCATCAGATAAATGGTACAAAATTTGTCATTCATCAAGCCACAGTTACTCTATCATTTATTTGTTTTGAACCTCAAATAACAACTCAAGGTTTTCAATCTACAAAACCAAATGAAACAGTATCAAGTAATCATTTTGTTATTTCTGAGACTTTTTTTCAAACTGAATCTAAACTAATAGCTCATCATTTTACATCTCAAACTACAAGATTAAAACTTCTATTTCTTACTTCTTTCCAAATATCAGGTTCTTTTTTAGCTATTTCAGATATTCTAGGATCTGTTTTTTCAAGCTTATCAAATTCTCAATCTATAACTTTTGCTTCTTCAGGAGTTGCTAAGAATTCCATAGAGTTTTGAAATTTATCTTTTGGTAAAAGTAGTTGCCTAGCTGATGTCTGTGGAGCAGACAAAAAGTCAGCAAGTCTCTTTTTAAATTCTAGTCTTGCACTATAATAGTTTTTATTAACCATTTGATCAAAATTCGCAGGCTCAAGACCTAAATTAGAAATAACTCTATCAAAAGTTTTTTTATCTTGTATAGCTTTCAGTGCATCTAACTCAACTGAATTAAAATTAACTTTATTGTCAAGTACTCAGTCTCAGCTAAAATCAAGCATTATTTCCATTTTATCTTGAGGACTTAAACTATTTATCTTTCTCTGAGTATTAGCTATATCTTTTACCATTGAGACAAAAGCTGTTGACTCCTGAAATCAGATAAGTCAAAAAAATCATTTACCTTTATATCAATATTTATCAAAGACTCATCAATTTCCTATATGGAAAAGACTTAAAACTAAATCTCATTTAGAATTAACTTTATTTTTGAAATGATTCAAAACATCTTGATAAACATTTTCTGGAGAATTTTTAGTTATCAACTCGTTAAATGAAGGCATATCTATTTCTTCCATCCATTTTTCTTTATCTACAGCACTTCAAAAAGTATCCAAAACTGTTGTAATCTCTTCTTTAGTTCTTACAGCTTCTTCTTGGATTTTTTGTTTTTGTTCTTGAGGTAAATTTTCATAATCCTCCAAACTAGTAATTTCCAGTTTAGGTTCTGGAGGAAGTTCTTGTTTTAATTCTCAAATATTTTTTTGAGTATTCTTAGATATTTCCTGACGAGCTGAATTGAAGTTATTATTCACTTCTTTTACTTCATCATCTTGTTTTTTTGCAAGTACAGGATTCTCTTTACGTAGCTTAAATAAAGTATCTTTGTCTATCTTTTTTACATCGTTAGAATTAATTCACAATTTTTCATAAATATTATTTCATTTTTCAGATAATCAAAGACTTATATTTCTCTCAAAAATATTTTTAAAATATCTTAGCGATTGTTTCATAAAATTAAATTAGTTTTAAACATTTATATAATATCATATTTTTAAAAATAATTACAAATAAATAAACTTGACATTTTACCAAATTATGTTTATTTCTCATAATCTTTATAATTTTCATTAACTTCTCCATTTTTTGCATAATCTTTTATAATTTGCTCTTTGAAGAAAATTCAACTAAATCTTTCATATTCTTCTAGTGTTCTTTCCTTTCATAATCAATATTTATCCAAAGCCCAAAGAACCTCAAAATCAAAAATATTTTCCACTCATAAAATACTTTTACAACGAGCAACCGATAAAGACTCTAAATCACTCCAACCTTCGTTATCATTCCAATGCCTCGGTCTATTATCAGATTTCTCAAAATAATGCCAAACCAATGTTTTATTTGGAGCATAGATGTTGTATCAATTTGTCCATAAACGAGCCGCATAAACAGATTCTTCTCAGTAAAAATACAAATATGGATCATAAGGAACTTCTTTTATCATTTTTCAAGGTCAAAAAACAAATCATCAAGCCATAAATGCTACTTTCACAGGTCTCTCCGGGAATTCCCAAGAAGTAAATCCTTCTAAAAATGGAATTGGGGAATTATCAAAAAATTTTAAAACTTTAAATTTTGAAAAATAATCATTTCTAAAAATTTCATCATCTCAAAATGGCATAGCATAGTGACTAATAACAGCTTTTTTGTCATTTAATCATTTCCACATATTTTTCAATTCTCTATCCCAATTTTTTGAAACTCTACAATGACTATCCAACTGCAAAATAAATTTCTGATTTTTAAAAAAGTTTTCGTAAACATAATTTCTAGCCCAACAGCATCATTTAGATTCTCTATAATCAATCAAACTTTGGTTAATTTGAGGATATTTTTCTACTTCTGAAATCACACAATTTTTATCTTCTTTAAAATTCAATTGATTCAAAATTCAAATATCTATAAGTTCAGGATGCTCTGCATTTTCAATAACAGAACGAACAGTTCTTTCTAATTGTTTATCTCTGTAAGATGCAATACAAACAAAAATTCTTTCTTTCATATTTTTATTTAAATTTTATAATTTTCATTAACTTCTCCATTTTTTGCATAATCTTTTATAATTTGTTTTCTAAAGAAAACTCAACTAAATTTTTCATATTCTTCAAGTGTTCTTGCCTTTCATAATCAATATTTATCGACTTCAATAAGAGCATAAAAATCAAAAACATCTTTTATATCTAAAATGTAAGCGCAACGAGAAAATGTAAGTTCTTGCCTTTCAGACCAATCATTGTGTTCATTCCAGTGTAAATGTTTTTCATTATTATCATCTTTTAGTTTATAATAGTGCCAAATCAAGATTTTATTTGGAATATATATATTGTATCAACTTGTCCATAAACGAGCTGCATAAACCTCTTCCTCTCAATTAAAATAAATATAAGGATCATAAGGAACATCTTTTATCATTTTTCAAGGTCCAAATATAAATCATCATGCAATAAATGCTGTTTTTACAGGATTTTCAGGTATTTCATAAGAACTTATTGATTTTTGACGTTGAAATCAAGAATTATCATTAAATCACTCAATTTTAAATTTTATGAAATAGTCACCTTTTAGTATTTCATTCTTTGGATCAAAATGACTAGGATAATGACTAATTACTCACTTTTTGTCATTTAGTCCTTTCCACATATTTTTTAGCTCTGTATCCCAATTTTTCGCAAAACGACAATGACTATCAACTTGTAAAACAAAATCTTGATTTTTAAAAAATTTTTTATAAACAACTGATCTAGCCCAGGAGCATCACTTAGCATCTTTATAATCGATCAAACTTTGGCTAATTTGAGGATATTTTTCTACTTCTGAAATTAAACAATCTTTATCTTCTTTAAAATTCAATTGATTCAAGATTCAAACATCTATAAGTTCAGGATGTTCTGCATTTTCCAAAAGTGAAATAATAGTTTTTTCTAACTGATTATCTCTATAAGAAGCAACACAAACAAAAATTCTTTCTTTCATATTTCTTTTTTATTTAAATTATTTTATTAAATTTTATCATATCTTTATTTTTTTTACAAAAAACGGAACAAAAAAAAAGAATTCTGTATTTCTACAGAAATCTTTTTAATTAGAATCAACCAAGATTATTTCAAGTATTTTGACCTGGATTAACAACAGTTCCTCTATCAATTAGATCTGGAGCTGATGGACTAAAATTTCAAGGTCTAGGAATGACTCCATTTGCTCCTGGTTTTGGTAAAAGAGTTTCTTTATTTCATGGAATTGTATTTAGTCCTGGAGTATATGGAATATATGGTGGTGGTGTTGGTATTGGTGTTGGTGGTGTTGGTGTTGGTGGTGTTGGTGTTGGTGGTGTTGGTGGGGGTGGTGTTTTTCCTGGAGTCTTTGGTGGTTTTTTAAACAATGACCATGGAATAACAATTGGAAGTCTTCCATTTACTTGACTAACAGATATGAAATCTACTGGAGGAACAGCTTGTCAGTCTTTTGTAATTTTTATAGATTTTCAAGTTATGATAGGATTTGTACAATTATGTCTCAAATACATATCATAATCAACTGTTACTTTATATACTCAACCATTTTCGTAGATGTCATAAGTTTTATTTATATTCATTTTAAATACTCATTTATCTCATTTTCTCTTTAATTCTTCAAATGAAGTAAGTTTTCATTGTCATTGTTTTCTTCATGTGTTTACTACAGAACCACTTCCTAAAAGTGTATCAATAGAAATATTTTGTTTTTTTGCAAATGCATTTCTAAATTCTTCATAACTTATACCTACAAGTCCTGCTTTTTCAACAAATGTTTTATAAGCATATCATAGAGTAGAAATATTTCCTCATTTTTCAGGAGTAGTAGTTTCTGCAATTCTAAGTGCTTCTGTATTATCAAAACCTGATAAATCTATACCATGTTTAGAATTTCAAACTTTTTTGTATTCTAGATTATTTTCTTTTGGTATATTATTTAATTGATATTTTTGTAATAATTTTGTATCTCATAAAGCTTTTATAAAATTTGCAGCTCAAGTATTTCTAGCTTCCCAAGATTTCAAAGCTGAAACATTTAAAGGTTTAGTTTGAAATATTTTCTCAAATTCAGCCAAAGCTTGAACATCATGATTTGATGCTCATAAAGATCTTAAATCACTCAAATCTCTCAATTGCATAACTCTTCTGTAAGAATTATAAAGTTCTGCTCAATTATCAGATAATTCTGAGAATTTTTTTACTTCTCCTGATTGTTTTCATAATTCATTCATGTATTCATTAGCATTTTCTCAATGTTGTAGTAAATTTGCATCTACATCTCATTCTTGTGCTAAAAGTTTAAATGCTTCTGAAGCAGATTTTATATCAACAAATTTTCATTGTTTTACTGATTCTTCAAGAGTGTTTCTGATTTTTTCTATTTTATCATATTTTTTATCTTTGAAAAGACCAAATAATCCTCACAAGGTATACCATTCTCATCTTTCAGCTGCATTAAATGATGCACGATTAAGTATTTTTAAATTTGGAAGCAAATTATGTTTTACGTAAGCTAAAAGTAGTTTTTGAGAATCAGAATCTAATCATTTTAAATCTCAACTTAATATTTTTGCTTGAGCATCACTACTAAGTTTAGTTGTAGCTAAAAATCACCTTAATGTAATTTCTTGACCAAGTGGATTAAGCTCTTTTACGTTTTGTTTGTAATAGTCTTTAAACTCTCAAGGCATTCATTGTTTTAACCATTGAGTAAAGTAAACTGATTTACTTACATCAGCACCTGGAATCATTGTTTTTACAAATGGAAGTGGTAAATCTCACACATAAATACCAAAAGCCCAAGGTGCAACTTTTAAAGCAAAATCAACTACATCACCAAATTTAGGATTTGAATCTCCTATAGGATCGTCTTTTGAAACATTTATATATTTTGGTATTTGTAACTCTTTTACTGCTCTTTCAATTTTCTTTCTAGCTCAAGGTTGAGACATAGTTTCAGCATAATTTGCTCTATTTTTCAATACTTGTTTGTATTTATTATCTCATAATAATTCTCTAATTCATCTTTCTATAGAATAGCCTCTTTTTTCATATTCTTTATAATTTTTCAACATTTTGTTTAATTCTTCTGTTTGTTCAAATCTAAGAGTCAAATCAACCATTTCTTGTCTTGTTTTTCAAACTTGCTTTACAGATTCTTCAAAAGAAGTATTTCAAGATAAAGGAGTTCATTCTAATTCTCAAACAAATTGAGATTGAACTACTTCATTTCTAGCTTGATCAGAAAATCATCCTTCAAAATTTAATTCTTGAGATTTTCATCTAGCAGCATTCAAAGCTGCTCTTGTATTTTTTCAAAAAATACCATCAACCTTTACTCACAATTCTTTTTGAAGTTTTCTTACTAGATTTTTATTTCATTTATCTCTATTTTCATCAAAATTTGAAACAACATCATATCCTTGTGATTCTAGTTTAATTCATTTAGTTTTTGATTTTCAAACAATATCTTGATATCAAATATTCCAACTAGTTTTAGGAAGTCTTGTATTAGAAACATCAGTTCTAACACTAGAAAGTTCTGATTTTGTACCTTTTTGAACTCTTTCTATTGCTGTTACATAGTTTTGAACCTTAATTTCTCATTCTGGTAATCAAAGTACATTTCTTATAACTTTAAATTTTTCATTCAAAGTAAGATAATCAGAATTTGATAAATTGTACTTTCTCATCAAATCGTTCAAAGAGAAAAAATCTCAAGACTTATTATTAACTATAAGTTGTTTTATTTCCGATAAATGAGATTGAACAAATTTAGCATCAATTTCATTTTTTGAAGTTAGTGCGTTCAAAATATTTTCTCTTCCATTTCCTCCTTCAACTCAAAAATGAAAGTTCATTTTTAGCATTCCTTTCAATTGTTTAAGTGTCTTTAACATAATAATTTAATTAAGATTTAATTTAAACAATTATATCATATCATATTTTTTATAAATTTTGCAAATATTTTAACATTATTTTTTGACACTATATTCTAAAATATAAATATTTTAGCTTTACAAAAGATTTACTAAAAATATTTTTTAAATAAAAAAATCCCTCTTCATAAACAGAAGAAAGAATTTTTTATAATTTCTAAAATATATTAACCTTTTTTAAATCTCAAAACTCCAAAAGCTACCAACATAGCAATTATAAGTAATATAAAGAAATGTTCAGGTCAAGTTTTTGGTAATTCTTTTGGTTTCTCTGGTGGAGGAGTTGGTTTATCTCATCCTTTAAAAAGAACACATTCTTTATGTGATTTTTCATCAGTAGAAACTTCACCATTTTCTAAAACAGGATTTGTTTTAATTGTATAAACAAGCAAACCTACATTTTCACCTTTAGTTGAACTAGTTTTTGATAAAACATAAGAAGAACCTTCTGTAGATCTTATCCATTCAACACTCTTATCCTTTTTCAAAAGATAACCAGCATGTTCTTTGCTTTCTAAAGCTTTTACTTCATCAGTAAATTGCCAAAATTTATCTTGAACTTTGTCTTCAGTCCATTCAGAACCATTTAATCCAATCATTTTTGGTAATTCTGCTTCTTGAAGCTCAGGATACATAACTGAATCAACTCAAGTAGTATTTGACCAAATATCTGACAATCATCCAACTGTAGAGTTTTCAGATTTTTCTCAACCTTCAAAACATTGATCACAAGAGTTTTCTGAGAAAACTTTATCAGTAGAACAAGAAATCTCTTTGTAAGTATCTGCATTAGTTACAGAATAACTAACTATTGAAGAAAGTACAATAGCAGAAGCAACAATTTTTTTAAACATAATCTTAATTAAATTATTAAATAAATTGATACGGATATAATAATGAAAAATATACCAAGTGTCAAAAATATTAACAATAGTTAGCTTGACTTTTTCATTATTTTATTAACAATTATTTGTTGAATCAACATAAATAGTGTTGAAATTCACCAATACACACCTACTCAAGAAAACAAAGAATAAGTTGCGAATCAAATCATCAAAGGGACAACATAAAGCATAAATTTATTCATTAACTCTGTATCTGGCATCATTTGACTGTATTTATCATCTCAAGACTTCTTTTCAAGTACAACTCATTTTTTATCAGAATCATCTTTTTTAGTAAAAGAAAACGAAAGTTTTATTTGTATAAATTGGATAAGTCAAACAACTACAGCTAAAATAATTCATTGAGTTCATCAAGTCTGGAATAAATCTAATCAATAAAAATTAAAATCTATCTTTGAAATATCAAAATTCTCTAAAAAAGAATAAAGATAAAAAGTATTGCTATAATCTTTTACACTCAAAATAACATTATACAAAACCAAAATTATTGGAATCTGTATAAAGAGGATTCCACAAGAACCAAAAGGATTTATTTTTTCTTTTTTATAAAGCTCCCAAACTTTCATTCAAATTGCTTGTTGATTTCACTTATTTTCTTCTTTTATTTTATTAATTTTTGGTTGAATTTCTTGAAGTTTTCTTTGAGAAATCATTGATTTATGTTGAGGCCAAACAAGGATAAGTCTGATTATAATTGTAACAAATATAATTGCCCATCAAAAAGATCCAGAGAAAATATTTACAAGCCAAATAAACAAGTTATAAATTGGAGCATAAACTAGTGAAACAAATATTTTTGAAATAGCTCATTTATTTACAATTGAAGTATCAGAAGTAAATTTTCTATCTCAAGATAAACTTGCTTCTAAACTGTATTTTCATGTTTGTTTAAATATTTCATAATATTTCTGATAATTCACTTCAGAAACAGTTTGTGGAGCGATTTCTAAATCTTTACAAAATTCTTGAGGAAAAGTCAAAGCAGTTCAATTTTTCCTTATTTTGATATCATTACAAGTATTTAAAGTTTCTTTTTTATCTGTATAATTTGAAACTTTTACGATGACAGTAGCAGGAATAGAATATTCTCTGGCTGAAAAACTTATATCAAGTCACTCTTTTTTAGCTTGTCAAGGAGAAAAAAGATTAAAAAATATAACCGTTAAAAGCACAATTATAAGTATATTTAAAAAATTTTTCATAAATTTTAAATTTTATTTATTAAGAAGTTTAAATTCTTGTAAAAAGATTTCAAACTTAAAATATTTTTTTTGTCAAGTTTAACTTTTGTTTTAACTACAAAAACAAAATCATTTCATTTCTTTTGAATTTCTGATTTAGAAATAAAATCATAAAATCTTCTTCTAAAAAAGTTTCTTTCGACATTTGAATAAACAGATTTGGAAGAGATAACAATCGCAAATCTGTTATAGTTAAAATTATTTCTTTTAGTATTCAAAACTACATCATAAGAAAAAAAGGGCTCTCACTTCTGTAAAACCCTCTTCACTTCACGTTCTCTTAATCTAAACTTTTTCTTCAACATTATTTCAAGAAATTTTTAAAATTATTTTCTTTTTGTATAATTTCATTTACCATCAAAAGGTGTTTTTTTAGCAGTTCCACCAGCTATGATATGCATTTTTGCTTTTCAATCAATAAGTTGGAATCTTTTAGGATATGAAACAGTAAGTTGGTGTCTTCCTTTTCTTCTTCTATTTTTTAAAACTTTTTTTCAGTTAGCAGTAAGACTTCTTTTCAAAAAACCATGAACTCTAAGTCTTTTTCTCTTTTTTAATTTTCCTAGCATCTTGATTATTGTTAATTATATATTGTGAATAAGTTTTTTTAATTTTTAAAAGGTGTATATGTCTCCTAAAAATTGCTGACATATCATATATATTTTTGAGAATTTGTCAAAAGATTTTTAACTTTTTTAAAATTAAAAAATTTTTTCTCTAGCAAATAGTTGTTCCTTCATCATCTCCTTTCACTGCTCTCAAAATAGCTCAATCTTTAAATAAACTAACTATTTTTAGTTTTAAATTGTTTGATTTAGCTAAAGCAATAGCAGCCATATCCATAACTTTTAAATCTCTATCCAAGACTTCTGTATAAGTTGATTTTTTTATGAATATTGCATCATCATATTTTTCAGGATCTTTATCATAAAGTCAATCTACTTTTGTAGCTTTTATCATCAAATCAGCTTCTATTTCCAAAGCTCTCAAAACTCAAGCTGTATCTGTTGTAAAAAAAGGATTTCAAGTTCATCCTCAAAAAATAATCACTCAAGAATTATCCAAAAATTTTTCTGCTTTTGGTTTATTAAACCTATCAGCTACTCAATCAATAGCAAAAGAATTTAAATTTCTAGTTTTTACTCACTTTCTTTGCAAATAATCAAAAAGAGCAAGTGCATTTATATTTATCGCAAGCATTCACATATTGTCAGCTATACATCTATCAATATCTTTTACTTCAGCTCATCTAATAAAATTTCAAGCTCAAACAACAATACCAACTTGATGTTTTTCATGAATCAACTCTTTCACAATTTCAGTAACTTTATCAAGCATTTTTTCATCAAAACCAAATCATTTTCATCAAGCCAAAGCTTCTCAAGATATTTTTAAAAGGACTCTCATAACTAAAAGTTAAAAATTAAATCTGTTAAATTTTATTAAAAATATTATTTTTGCAAGATTTTTTTCAAAAAAATAAACTAGAAAGCTAGTTTATTTTTTAAAACTTTGAAACAATGTATCAGCAATTTTTACCATAGGAAAAGAACTATTTTTTTCTCTTAATGAAGTATTTAATTCACTAAGAGTTTTTGTCTTTTCCTCCATTGTTCACTCGTTTTTGAAATCTCATTGTAAAAGACTCAAAACTCAATAATATCATCAAATGTAATAGTGTTTTTCATAAAAATATTTGTCTCATTCAATTCTAACTACAAAAAAACTAATTCAGTCTTCCCCTGAAATAGGTCTTTTCGAATTCCAATAAAAAAGACTTTTTAATCTAGAATTCAAAAATTTTGTAACAGAGTCTGTATCATTTGTCAAGTCTGCTGATCAAATTTTTTCAACTTCAAGTCACTTTACATCACTATAAGTAATTTTTCAGTTTCAAAGCTCTTTTGGTGTTCAAAAAATTGAAGAGGTAGGTAGGTCTTTTGTAGAAATAGGTTCAGAAGCTTGTTTTTCTTTGTCAAAATCTTTTGCTTCTTTATCAATTTGTTCTTCTGTAGGAAGATTTACTTTTAGCTGAAGTTTAGAAACTTTATCTCCAGAATAAGCTTCAATAACATAAATATTTTCTCAATAATCAAGAGTTTCATATTTTTTGAAAGCCCTGTACATAAAAGTTTTATCTCAAGCTTTGAATTTCTTTAACTGAAAGCTATCACTTGGGAATTTAGAACTAGAATTTGAAAAACTAACAACTATTTTATCAACATTTACAAGAGTTTTTCAAGTAATTTCTTTTTCTAAACTTCTAAAATCAGAAATTGTTAAATTATCCAATTCTATAAATTTTTCTTCTGTCAAGTAATTTAATTCAATATTTTTCTTTTCTTCTGTCTTTTCAACTTTATCTGTTTGTCCTGTTCAGCTTAATGATCATGTAGAGCTTCAAGTAGAAGTTTGGGTATTATTTTCAGTTTTTACCACAGATCAAGTATTTCAACTCAAAAGATCATCTTTTGCCTTATCTAAATCTGTTTTATTTGTTGTTTTTCAAAAACAAGAACTTAAAAAAACAGACAAGAACACTAAAACTAATAATTTTTTCATAATTTTAAAATTAAAAAATAAAAAATTATCTTTTATATTTTAAATAATTTTTCCTTTTTGTAAAATTTTTATTTCAGCTTTATAAAAATATTTACCAAAAAGAAGCCAAAATTTGGCTCCTTTTTTTAATTTTTTGTTTTTGTTTTTCCTTCAGTTATTTTTCAAGTGGAAGTTTCTTTAGCTTTTTTCTCAACTTTACCAGTGTTTGTCTGTAAAGCATCTTCCAATTCACCAGACCATGCTGTGTCTATTTCAGAGTCATCATAGTCATCTTCTAAGTCGTATGTAGAATCATCAACTTTAACCATTTCTTTGAAATATTTTTCTAAAATAGCTTCAAATTCACTTTGTGTCAAAACTTTATCTTTTCAAACTATAGAATCTTTTGTAATGGCTATAGAATCATTTTTCTTAACATTTGTTTCAAGTTCAAGTTTTACTTTTCATCATTCTTCAGTAGCAGTTTTAGCTTGTTCTCAAGATCAAACATTTGCTTTTAAAAGTTTTGCTTCTAAATCAAAAGACGTATTTAGGACTGTTGAAGATTTATTATTTTTATAATTTCAAGAAATATTTACGATTTCCAAATTATTTTCTAAGTATGCTCAAGAATAAGATATTTTTCATCCAGAAGCAGCTTTAAAACTAATCTTTATTCAAGAATTTCTTTCATCAATAGCTTGAATTTTGATTTCATCTTCTAAAATAGAAACTGAAACTGTAAGTTTTCATTCTGTTTCAGTAATTATTTCAAGTTTTTCAATTATCAAATTTGCTGAATTATCCTTTCCCCTTGTCAAATATCAAACCACTTCTCAAAGCTTCAATTTATCAATATCTTTATCTATTTCAGCATAATCATCTTCCAAAGCTTTATCATCCATTCAAGTAACTGCTTTTGCTGTTGATTTAAAAATATTTTTTAAATTTGTTTTAAATTTAGTTTCATCAATACTAAATTTATAAGCTTCTGCTCAGGCATAAGTTGTTTTCTCTCCTCAAACAAAATAATCTCAAGTTACAGCCATTTTTAAAATAGGTTTAAATTTATCAGCTGCATCAATGTTTTTTGATCATAATTCCAAAACCTCTTTATAAAAGCTTTCTGGCATTTCAATAGTTGCCCATTTATTCAACAAATCAGGTTTTACTTTTTCAATCAGTTTTTTGAATCCGTCTATAGTTTTCTCTACTTGTTCATGTTTTCAAGTTAATTTTGTATCAAGTCACAAATCTTTTAAGTTGAAATAAAATTTTTTTTCAACAAGTCAGACTTTTCCTTTGATTTTAGCTGAAGCTTCTGATTTATCTAATTCTTTTGGAAGGATAAAATCATTTCAAGCCAATTGAGCTTTTAAATCAAGTCAAATATCCAAATCAAAAGCTTTTTTATCTTTTTCAGAAATAACTTTTCCTTTGAAATCATAAGAAAGTGATCAATTTCAAAAGTCCCTAGTTTCTCAACTAATTTTTACTTTTCAATCTGTATCAAATTTTCAGCTAGAAAATCAATCAAATCAAGAGAAATATTTTTCAACATTTTTAACATAACTATCTTGTTCAGCCTTTAATTCTTCAGCAAAAGTTCACAATTGTTTAGTTCCACAACTAGTTAAAAGCAAACTAGCTCCCAAAAAAGATGAAATAATTATTTTTTTATTCATATAAAATATTTATAAATTTAAAAAAGTAGCTAAATAATAACTACTTTTTAATTTTTGTAAAATCTTTTTACAAAAAACTAAACCTCAGCAATAATTGGGATTATCATCGGTTCTCTATCTATTTTTTGTAATAAAAATTTTTCTAAATCTGTTTTTATGATTTTTATAATATCCTTCTCTTCCATATCAGGAACATCAACAATAGTATTTTCATAAATATCTCTAGCTTTTTTAATTATTGCTCTATGAATATTTCTAACTTCATCTAAGTAAACCAAACCTCTACTTTCAAGTTTTATGTGTCACATAATCGCTTTAGTTTTTTTATCAATTTTGTAAAGAATAACCAAAACTCAAGAATTCATCATTTTTTCTCTAGCTTTTATTACGTGGCTTGTAGCAAGTCACATTCCATGTCCATCAATAATTATTTCTTGAATTGGAACTCTGATTTTTGACTTAAAAACATTTCAGTTATTTGGTGCAAAATCAACTATATTTCAGTTATCAAGCATCAAAACATTTTCATCTTTCATTCAAAGAGAAATAGCAGTATTTCTATGCAAAGTCCTGAAATACAAATCTCAAAACACTGGCATAAAATATTTTGCTTTGATGAGATTTATCATAATTTTTTGTTCTTCTTGAAATGCGTGACCTCAAGTGTGAACTTCTCAATCATCTTTTGTGATTACATTTGCCCCAAGTCTAATAAGTTTATTTATAATTCAAACAACTGATTTTTCGTTTCCAGGAACGATAGAACTAGAAAAGACTATTGTATCTCATCTGATAATTTCAACAGCATTATGCTTTCATTCAGCCATTCTTGCTAAAGCTGAAAATTGTTCTCATTGTGAACCTGTCGTAATTATTATTTGTTTGTGAGGAGGAATTCATTCTACATTTTTTGAAGTCATTTTTTTTACAACTCCTGGCTTCATTGTCAAGTAACCAAGATCTTTTGCAATAGAAACATTTTCTACCATAGATCTTCAGCTCAAAAATATAGTTTTTCAGTATTTTTCAGCAATATTTATAAGTTGTTGAACTCTAGAAATCCAAGAAGCAAAAATAGCAATTATAAGCCTTCATTTAGTATGATTTGCTACTATTTTATCAAGTTCTTCTCAAACATTCTTTTCACTCATTGAAAATCATTTTCTGATTGATCCTGTAGAGTCTGACATAAGTAAAGAAATTCATCTTTTTCAAATTTCAGCTATTCTATCTAAATCAGCAGGTTGATCAATAGCAGGAGAAAAATCAATTTTAAAATCTCAAGTATGAACTATTTTTGTTCAAGTTGGAGATTCTATATAAAGCCCTGCACAATCAGGAACTGAGTGATTTACTCTAAAATATTCAACTTTGAATTCTCATATTTTCATCATTTCTCTACTTCCAGCATCAACTTCAATCAAAACAGCTTTATCTAAAATACCAGCTTCTTCTAATTGTTTTCTAATCAATCAAATAGTAAATCTTGTTCAGTAAAGAGGAGGACATCAAAGTGCAGGATAAACATGTTTTAAAGAACCAATATGATCAAGATGAGCATGAGTAATCAAAAATCATTTTATATTTTTTTTATATTTTATTAAAAATGATACATCAGGAATAGAATAATTTACTCAAAGCATATCAGGATCAGCAAACTGAACTCAACAATCAATAAGTAAAATATCATTTCCATATTGAACCATTCACATATTTTTAGCACCAGTTTCATTATTTCATCAAATCGGAATATATCTAGTATATCATTCTCTCAAAGTAGGCAAATAAAACTTTGTATCTGGAAATTTTGAAATAAATTTTCCTTTTATTTCCTCTTCTTGATTATGAGAATTTGAATTATTAGAATTATTTTTTACATTCTTTCTTGATTTATTTCAAGTTTTTTTCTCTACTTCTTGTCAGTCTCAGACAGTCCCATCTAATCATTCATTAAGTAAAATATGAGTATTTACAATATCATTTTTTTTAGATTGTAAATTTGATAACGAATCTATTTCTTTATCCAATTCGTCCAAGTAATCTTTCATTTAATAAAATTAAAAATTAAAAAATTATAAGCCTATTTGCAAAATAGTTTTCACAAAGAAAAATACAGTAAGTCTTTAGATTTACCAAAAAGTTTAAAAATATTGAAAAAAAGAAAAACACTTTCCTCTCTTTTTTAAAAGACAAAAAATTTAGAGGAGTTATTTTGAAAAATATTTTTTAAATTGAAAAATTGCTATTTAAAGCAAATATAACTTATATGTGACTGATTATATATAATTTTTAAATTTTTGCAAAAAATTTTTAAATTTTAAATTAAAAACAAAAAAATCCCTTTTTAAAAGAGATTTTTATTTTTTATCAAATTTTTCTAAATATTTTTTAAATTTTACTAAATCAAAATCCAATTTTGTTGTATCCCAAATATAATCTTTCTCTATTTTAAAAGAATATTCATCAGTTACAAATTCTCAATCTGTAAAAACATATTTTCTAAAAAATTTATATTTTTTTAATAATTTTTCTGATTTTCAAGCTCTTTTTTGAAATTCTAAATTATGTAAAACATAAAAATTAAAACTTTCTGCAAAATCTTCATACATATTTGTCATTGCATATCATGAAACAAAATCTTGGGTTTTTGAAGCAGCTTTAATAATATTTGTCTCTTCCCAAGAAATAGAGTAAAATTTATCACTTAAATCTTTAAAAACATTTTTTTTCAAAAGATACAAATCCAAATAATGTCAAAATTCATGAATTGCAACAGAAAGTGATTCTTTAAAAGAAAGTTCATAAAGATCGTAAATAAATATCTTCCTATCTCTAAGTCTTCATCTAACTTCAAAAGCATCTCTAGCAAGAACTATTTCAAGACTTTTTATTTTATTGTTTATTGGCTTACTCAAGAAAAAAGTATCAAAAACTTTTTTATAAGCCAAAGTTTTTGATTTTCAGGAAATATGATTTGGAATATATTTATAAATTATTTTTTTACTATTTTCTTCTTTTTCTATTCTATCTAATTCAGCTGAAATCTTACTAAAATCAAAATCTTCTTCTTTTTTTTCAGTTTTATTTTCTTTTTTTGAAATGATTTCCTCTTGAATATAATTTCAAACTCAAACCGGATCTATGTATTTTTCCTCTTTTTCTGGATTATCATTTGAACTGAAAATAAATATTTTAAAAAGAAAAATAATCAATAAAAATAATAAAACAGTTAAAAAAAATAATAAAATCTCCTTTATTTTTTTGCGAATCATAAACTATATCGTGTAAATAAACTTAACTACAAAAGTAACTAGAGTTGAAGCTGTAATTATAGCCACAAATCCGATAATAGACCATTTAAATCAAAGTTTTGCTTTTGAAATAACTTCTTCATTTCAAGTACTCACTGCAAAAATAATTCAAGAAAAAACTATTCAAAAAACAGCAGCAATTCAGAAATAAAAAGCCAATCTATCTTTCCAAACCAATATTCTTTGACCAAATCACTTGTCAACTGACAAATTTTCTCCTTGTGGTTGAACTAATTGACTTGATTTATAACATCAATCAACAGCTTCTTTAAAGCTATCTCAAGGTCCATAATCACAATAAGAATTACTATAATCAGCATTCAGAAAGAATATTCAAAAAACTAAAAAAGTAAAAATTAAAAATTTTTTCATAACAAATTTTTTTAAAAAATATTTAAATTTGAGACAAGTCTAACGACTCACCAAGAAACAAAAACTATAAACAATCACAAAATCAAATATATAAAATGCATCCAAGCTTTTTTGAATTCCTCGGGGTTTCACCTAGCTGTAGCCATTCTCACACCAATCCAGACAACCATAACAACAGCGATTATTAAAATCACATTAAAAATTTGACTTCTAACTAATTTGAAAAAATTTCAAGGTTCAGTATCTCTAGAACTGATTATTCTACCAGAATCTTCTTTCAAGTCTTTTAACATTTTTGACTCCAGGCTTCATCATCTAGAAGAACCAACACTTATTTTTACATGTTCTTTTATCCAATCACTTATTTTACTCGCATGAGTAAAGTCTGAAACATAAAAAAATCCAAAAAATATTGTCAAAAAAGTCAATAAAAATATTTTTAATTTATTTCTCATTTTTATCTAAAGTTAATATTATTTAAAAGAATAATTATTCACCAAGCAGAACCTGATAAAAATACTCAAACCAAAGACCAAACAATCCATCTTTTTGCTCTGTTTGCTTTTTCTTCATCTCAAGCTGAAATCATATACATTATTCAGCTGATAACTAACGCAAAAACAGATAAAACAGCAACTATTTGAATAGTTGTGTCTATTAAACTTACCAAAAATGTAGTTGGGCTTCAGTTTCCTGAGCTTCTACATCAAGGCAATCCATCACATCAAATTTTTGGAGCATTATCAGTTCATCCTCATCCAGTTCACCATCTTATAGAAAAATCAAATAAATCACTCCATTTAAAAGCATGAGTTTGATTTGAAATAAAAAATCAAATCAATCAGAAAATCAAAAGCGAGATTTTTTTATAAATATTTTTCAACATATTTTTCAAAGTTAATTAGCATAAAGTAAGAAAGTCAACAAAGCAACCATTACATAAGAACACAAAGCTATTGATAGAGAAATAAGTCACCACCTAAAAATCCTCTTTCATTTACTAAGAGTCTCATCTTGTCAATTTGACATAACCATATATCCTCATCAAATAGTCATTACAAAAAGAGCTAAAGTTCAGAATGGAATCATTAGTTTTCTTATAATTGTTACAAGTCAATTATCAACTCTGCTTTTTGTAGTTCATCAAGAAAAAGTTCATCAAGGAACAAGATCTTTTACAGGTAAAACAAAGCTCTTATCAGCTAAACAAGAACTGTTTCAAGTACAAGCTTCTCAAGAAATATCATTTTCTTTATTTGTAGCTTGATTTTGTCATCAAGTTTGTTTTTGTTCTCAATTTTGAGTAGGAACTTGAAATCAATTATCATCAGCATTTACAAAAATATTTCCAAAAAATAAAAGAAATAATGTAAATAAAGCATAAATTCAAGATTTTAAAAAAATTTTTTTCATCTTTTTTTATTAAATATTTAATTTTTTTTAAGAAAAACTAGCATTTTTCAAAAAATAGTTATATTTATTATATAATATTTATTTAAATTTTTCAAAAAAATGAAGGTTGCAATTTTACATGAAATGCTAATTAAGCTTGGTGGTGCAGAAAAAGTTGTAGAAAATTTTATGAAATTATTTCCAGATGCGACGATTTTTACACTTATTTATGATGAAAAAAAGTGCGGAAAAGTATTCCCAAGAGAAAAAATTTCTCCTCAAGTTTGGAAATCAAAAACTCAAAAAAGATATAATCTTTTCAAAAAACAAAGATTTTGCTTAGCATTGATGGCTATTTCAGTAGAAAATTTTGATTTTTCAGAATACGATTTAGTAATTTGTAGTTCTAGCTGATTTGCTCACTGAGCTATTACAAAACCAGAAACAAAATTTGTTGTATATTGTCATTCTCCTGCTCGTTATATGTGGGACTGGACAAATGAATATAAACGAGATTTAGGCTTAAATTCCTGATGGAAAAAATATTTTTTAAAACCGTTTATAGAAAGAACTTTTTACAAAAATAGACAATGGGACTTAATGGCTTCTTCTAGAGCAGACTTAATAATTGCAAACAGTAAAAACACAAGTAATAGAATAAAAAAATATTATAAAAGAGAAAGCAAAATTCTCTATCCTCCAGTTGAAACTCAAAGATTTGCAAAAATTTTAGAAAAAAATAATTTTGAGAAACCTTTTGAAAAATACTACATAATTATTTCAGCTTTAACTGAATTTAAAAAAATAGAAATCGCAATTTCTTGATTTAATGAATTAGAAGAGAATTTACTAATAATTTGAGCTGGGGATTTCAGAGAAAATTTAGAAAAATTAACAAAAAAAGAAAATATAAAATTTGTTTGAGCAAAATATGATGATGAACTTGTGTTCTTAGTACAAAATAGTTCTGGACTAATATTTCCTTGAGAAGAAGATTTCGGAATTGTTCCAATTGAAGTGATGTCAGCTTGAAAGCCAGTTTTTGCTTACAAAGGCTGATGATTACTTGAAACAAATATTGAATGAGTAACCTGAAGCTTTTTTGAAGATAAAAACTGAAAAGATTTTATTGAAAAATTTGAAATTTTTCACAAAAATAATTTAAAAAATATTTATACGAAGGAAAATTGTATAAATCAAGCTAAAAATTTCAGTCAAGAAATTTTTGAAAAAAGATTTTTAGAACTGATAAATAAAATTTAAAAATTAACTAAATAAAAATGACTAATTTTTTTAAAAATACAAATTTTTTCTCAATAATTACAAAAGCTATTTTAATAATTTTTCCATTTTATGTTTTTTTAAGTTTAAGTTTGCAAACATTGACTTGAATAAAATTTATATGATTTTTTTTGAAAGAATTTTTATTGATTTTAGCTTTTTTCGCTTTGATATGGGAATTTATAAAAAATAAAAAACTTCCAGAAATAGATTTGCTAGATTATTTAATTATTGCATTTTTTCTTTATGGAATAATTATAACTTTTGCCAATTGACTTTGACTTAAAAGTATTTTTTACTGATGAAGATATGATTTTATTTTTCTAGTTGCTTTCGTTATTTACAAGCACTGAAGCCAATTTTTAGTTTGAAAAGTTGAAGACTATGTAAAATTATTTGTTTTATCAGGAACAGTTTCACTTTTTATTTGAATATTCTTTAAATTTAGGCTTAAAGAAGAATTTCTAATACTTTTTTGATACACTGATTATGTTTGAAATTGGGTTTATTCAGGTTGAGTTCCAAATTATCACTGACTTGAAGGCTCTGGAATGAGAAGATTTCAATGAATTCTTGAGTGACCAAATATAATGTGATTTTTCTTAATAGTCTTTTCTTGATTTTTTGTTTATTTACAGAAAAATAAAAAAGAATTTTATGTATTTTTATTTTTATTAATAATGTGAATTTTATTATTTTTAACTTTTTCAAGAAGCGCTATTTTATGAGCAATTTCAGCATTCTGAATAATTTTTTTAGTAAATTTAAAATACTTTTTTCAAAAATACAAAAAAGCCTTCGTTAGCCTTATGTGTGCTTGAATGATAATAATTGCATGTTCAGCTTACATTTTCTCAGAACAATTAAAAAATATTGTGATGAGAGAATCATCTACAGAGTGACATTTTAGTAGAATGATTGTATGAATCAAAAGATTTAAAGAAAAACCTCTTTGAGCTTGATTAGCTGAAAGTTGACCAGCTTTTAGAAATATTTATCCAGAAGCTCAAACTCTTGAGTGAGAACAGCATTATATTCCTGAGAGTTGGTTTATTCAACTTTTAGTAGAATGATGAATTATTTACTTAGGTTTATTTTTGGCTATTTTATGAATAATTTTATCAAAACTTTACAAAGTATCTATTGTAGTTTTTGCCACTTTCTCAGCTGTTTTAGTAATGAATCTATTTTTACATATATTTGAAGCTACATATTTGTCAATATTATTATTTATTTTAATTTGACAAATCATTTATAAAGACTAAACTAGATAGTACAAAAATTTTATTTTTTAATAATCTTAAAAATGAAAAAAATTTTTACCTTATTTTTATTATGTATATTTAGCCTAAATACATTACCAACTTTTGCTGAAAATGTTGCTCCAATGGTAGACCCAAACACTGGTTCTCTAGATAAAGCTCCAATAGCTCCAGCAACAAAAAAGCTAAATGATAACTCAAAATGAAAAAATTATATTCAAATAGTTGATAATTTTGTTGAAAAAACAAATTCTGAAGAAACTTTGAATAAAATTTTGGAAAGGACAAATGCAGTAATTGCATCAAAAGAACTAAAAGATGAGTTTTATGTAGAATTAGTAAACTACATAAATCAAAAAGTAAAAGCAAAATTAGAAACTTTGAAATATTCTGATAAAATAAAAGAAGTTCTAAATCCAACAATTTCAGAAGCTGATAAAAAAGAAGCTAATGAAAAAATATTACAAGCTCAAAAAAATCTAGAAAATATTTTCAAAGAACAAATTGAGAAATATTCAAAAGAAATTAAAAAAACTTCAGATGTTATTGAAAGAGGTGAAATAAAATCAAACTATAATTATACTGACAGTAAAGAAAACAAAAACTATACTGGAAAGTTTGAATTTAAAGACTATGAATGAAAAACTGCTGGTTTTGATGCTTCTCTAAAATGAAAACTAGAAGTTTCAGCTAAAACTACAAAAGACAATAGTATTGAATCAAATTTCAGATGAGTTTGAAATGTTGAAGCTATTTCAAAAGAATGAGATGTCTATTTTATGCTTAGAAACTTGTACATTTCTGATGAATATGGAATTAGCAAAGAATTTAAAGAATTTTTAACTAAATTAAATGAATTATCAAATTCAAATAAATTTTTAAAACTTTCTAATGCTGATACTCAAGAAGTAAGAAAAATAATAAACAGTTATTTTGTAGCTGGTCAAAATCCAATTTCTTTCTGAAATAAAGCTTATTTTGAAGCTTATAAAAAAGAATGAAACAAATATTTTCTAAGACCAACAAAAGACTCTGTTTGTGTTTATGCTGAGAAAGTAGATTGTGAAAAAATTTATAAATCTTCTCTAGAAGACTTCGCTAAAAATTCAGAAGTTTATCTAACTGTAGAAAATGGAGAAAACAAACTAAATGTTAAGTTAAGTGATTCATATGACAATGCTTCAGGTTATGTAACTTTTGATTCAAAAAATATTAAGGAAATAAAAGTTGAAGCTGTTTCTACTGATGGAAAAGAAAAATTTAATTTGAGTTACCTAAGAGCTTCTAGCCTAAATGTAAGTATAAAAACTTCTGAATTTAGTGCTGAATTTACTGGAAAATTAAATTCAGATAATGACTTTGTTTCAATTGATGCAAATTTAAAATCTAGTTTCATAAATGGTTCTTTCAAATTTGCAGAAAACAAATTTAATTGAGAATTAAGCTCTAAAGAAGTTTCAGGATCTATAAAATGAGAATTAAATAGTCAAAAAGAAATAATAAACTTATATTTTGATTTGAAATCAAATGAGCTTAATGCAAATTTGAAATATGAAAACAAAAAATTGACTTCAAAAGTAAATGCTAAAGATTTATTTACTTTAGATATTGATTTAAATATGGACCACAATGATATTCCAGAATCTGGAACTATAAAAATTGATTCTAAAGACTTTAAATCAAATATTGAATGAAAAGGTGGTTTATTTACTTGAAAAACAACTATAAATTCTGGTGATAAAAAAATATTTGAAGCAGATCATAAAATAACTTTAGGTTTAAATAGTATAAATATAGATGATAAATTCAAACTATTTGAAGAAGAAATAGATGGAAGCCTAAAAGCAAAGATAAATGTTTCTGCAGACTACCAAAATGTAAATATTGAATTAAAAGCTAAAGAAAAAGGAAAAGAATTTATTGATTTCAGCTTTAATTCAAACACTAGTAGTAATAGAGTTGAATGATTAAAAATAGATGCTCCTACAAACTTTGAAGAAGTAAAATTACCTAGATAATCAAGAAATAACTAACTAAACTCATAGTTAGTTATTTTCTTTAATAATTTCTTGACAAAAAGAAAAAACATTTTATAATAAAGATGTATTTATTTATTAACTAGTATATTATGAAAAAAATAATTACAGGAATTGCTTTAGGTACAGTATTACTTTCAAATTCTGCTTTTGCAAATAGTGCTGAAGAAGAAATGAAACTATACAAAGCTGTTACTTTATCAAGAGCAAAAATAGAAAGAGATTTTTATAACTGAGCAAACTACAACAGAGTTATAAATGATTATTTTAACAGATTAAGAATAAATAAAGACAAAAGAAAATCTGAAGAATTAGATTCTAGGCTAAAAAAAGCTATGGCTGAATATTCTGGAAAATCTTATTTAACAGCTGAAGATGATAGAATTTATAACTTGATTTTAAATATTTATTACAGAAATATTCTTTTAAAAGATTATTTTTTGAAAGATTATAATTCAAACTCAAATAATAATGATATAAGGGTAATTATTGATAAAGATAGAGATAATAACAGAAATAACAATTCAAATAATAGAACTGATTATAATAGAAATGGTTCTCTAGCTTATAACTACAGAGTTCCAAGTGGTTGGCATCAAGAAAGAATTGCAAATGGAGAAATGAAACTTTTGAGAGGTTATGATTATGACACTCAAGACTCTGTACACTTCTTAATAACTGATTACAACAAATATTATAGATTTAGTGATTTCTTTGATGCTTACAAAGATGAATTAACAAGAGATAACAATGTAAGAAATTTAAGAAGTACAAGCACAACTTTGGACTGAAAAACTGCTTATAGAATAAACTATGACAATTATAATTGAGATGAAAAAACTGTTTATTTAGCAGAATACAATGGAATGGTTTTAATTATAAATGCTACTAAAAAATACAGAAGTAGTTATAGTTCAAACAATGATATAAATGATATAATAAATTCTATTGAAATAGCTAAAGACTCATCTTCTTTGAGAAACCGTAGCAACAACAATAGCTCAAACAACAATTCAAATAGAAATAGTTCTATATCTGACTTGATAAATAGAGTTAACCAAAACTGAAATAATAATTCAAATAATAGAACTGATTATAATAGAAATGGTTCTCTAGCTTATAACTACAGAGTTTTAAGTGGTTGGCATCAAGAAAGAGTTAGAGATGGAGAAATGAGACTGCTTAGAGGTTATAATTCTGAAACTCAAGATTCTATTAATTTTTTAATTACTGATTACAATAGATATTCTAGATTTAGTGATTTTGCTGATGCTTACAAAGATGAACTATTAAGAGATAATTGAGTAAGAAATCTGAGAAGCACAAGTACAACTTTAGACTGAAAAACTGCTTACAGAATAAGCTATGATACTTATGATTCAGATGAAAAAACTGTTTATTTAGTTGAATACAATGGAATGGTTTTGATTGTAAATGCAACAAAAAAATATAAAAGTCCTAGCAGTTCAAACAATGATATAACTCAAATTATTGATTCTATAAGAATAGCTAGAGACTCAAATTCTTTAAGAGATTACAACAATAATAACAATTCAAATAATAATAATAATAATAATAATAATAATAATAACTATAACAGAAATGGTTCTCTTTCTTATAATTTCAAATATCCAAATGGTTGGAATCAAGAAAAATGAAACTCTGTAACAACTCTTTACAGAAACAATAATAACCAAGATTATGTTCGTTTTACTATAAGAGATTATAACAGATTCTCTAATTTCAATGATTTCTTTGAAGATTACAAAAATGATGTTTTAAGAAATAGCTGAATCAGAAATTTTAGAAGTTCAAGTACTTACATTGATGGAAAATCTGGTTATAGAATAGAGTATGAAGATTATAATTCAGATGAAAGAACTATCTACTTAATAGAGTACAACGGAATGGTTTTAGTTGTAGAAATAAACAAAAGAAATAAAAATTCTTCCGTTGACAATGATGTAAATGAAATCATAAATTCTATAAGAATAAGTAATTAAAAAAAAAAATCCTTTCTTTTAAAGAGAGGATTTTTTTATTTTATAGGCAAAAAAACTTAGAAGAAATTCTAAGTTTTTTTAATTTATGACATAATCTGCATCTATTTTATAAAGAATATCAAACAATTTTTCTCAAGATTCATTAGAAACAGAAATAACTATATAATTTTTAAAATCATCATATTTCAACTTATAGCTATTTGGTAAGTCAAGCCTTCAATCTGGATAAATTTTAAAAACCGGAGTCTTATTTTTATCAGAAGAATAATATCAAACTAAAACTCAAGGATTATTTGAAATATTTTCTGGTAAAATGTAAAATTCAAAATTATTTTGGTAATTTTTTAAATAAACTCAATTTTTCTCTAAATTTTCAAAATCATTTACAAGTGTTACTTTTGCGTTTCAATTTACTCTCAATTCTTGTTTAAATATATCTTTTTGCTTATTATCTCTTATAAATATCTCAGGATAATTTGTATTTTCCTGTTTTGCAACATAAATATCATATTTTGTCGCAGCAGAATTTTCAATCGATATTTTTCAAGTTTTTTCTAAAATAGTTGCGATTTGTTGTCAATTTTTATCTTTAACAGTCAAGTTTCACTCAAACAATCAAGTTTTCAAAGAATATTTTCAATCTTTATTTGTGAAAACAGTTAAATTATCTTTTTCATCTCAAAGTTTTGTCAAATCTCATCATCTAAATCTATAAAAATTTATTGGTTCTCACTGAAGTTTTTCAGATATCTTTCAAGAAATAGTTACTCAATCATAAGATTCTATTTCAGGAATTGGACTATAGATTTCGAGATTTACTTCTGTATATCACCTATTTTGATTTTCATCAATAACATTTATTCAAATCTTTTTCTTTAAAAGCGAAGTAAATTTTCAAACTTTTAAAATTATAGAATCTCATCTTTTAAAGATTTGTAGATTTGGCATAGAATCGTTGTCATTTTTTGGATTTAAATCTCAGTTTGTATCTCTTTCTGGGAAAAAGTCCACATAAATATCTCTAATTCATTTTGTTCAGTCATAATCTGAAACTTTGTCTGTAATATTTATCTCTACTTCTTGATAAACTGGAACTTTTATAGAATTTAGTTCTACTTCTGGAAGATTTCTATCAGCTTTTGATTGTGAAGATAAAAGTACCTGATTTGATCAAGTTCAAACTATTCCGTTTTTGAATCAACTCAATTTTGCATAATAATAATCATCTTTTCTATTTATAGCAAACAAATAATCTGAAGTATCATTTCCTAAATTATACAACTCCCAAGAATAAACTTCTTTGAAATCAAGAGTCAAACTACTGTTATCATAATAATACAAATCAACATATGAACTATTTGTCAACTGTTGCTTATCTCAAGTGTAAGTTATCTTTGTTTCGAAAGGTAGAGGTAATCATCTAAGTTTAGCTATTTGATCTCACTTATAAGTGACTTCATTTGTAGTTTCAACAAATCAATCTCATCTTGAAATTCAAACTATAATCAAACTTTCTTTTGCTTCAATATTTGTATTTGGCTCAAGTCTCAAGCTTTGAGTTTCTTCATCGTCATTATCAAGCTTATAAGTCAATTCTAAATAATTTGGTCAAGAATAAAGTTTTGTTCAGCTAGAAATAGTTACACTTTTTCCACTTTGCAAATCTTTCCTTATAGATCTCATTTCATAAGTATTTACTTCAAGTCATCTATAGTTTCAAATTCTTCACAAATAAACTAAATCCTTTCTCTTTACAAATTCACCTTTTTCTTCTACTATGTTTACATAGTCAGAAGAAGCTATTCAGTCAACAATATTTTTATTTTTGTAAGTATTTATCTCTTCTCTCTCAGGATTTAAATATTTATCAACTATATCATAATAAGTCAATCTATAATTATAAATATTTTGAAGAGGAGAGAAACTCAAACTAACCATTCAACTAGAAATATCTGATTCATAAAGATTATTTACAGCTTCAATAAATTTTCAATTCAAGAATTTATTATTAGATGGATTTACCACAATTGGAGCTTCATTTAGATAAAGTTTCTTGTCCTTCTTTTTATCTAGATTTTCCTTCAAGTACAAAGTATTGTTTACAAAATACAACAAATCTTCGTCTCCGTCACTATCAACATCAATCGGAGTTGTTCTTTCTCATCACTTCAATTCACTTACATAATCAAATAATCTGTAAGATCTTCATCTTTCCAAAACATAGATTCAGTAATAATTGTAAGAGTGAGTTTGAGAAGCATTTGCAGCAGCTCCACAAGTTCAAGAACTAGATACAGTTACAGGAGTGGCTGAAGTATTTGCAGCAGCTAAAGTATTTCTTGCATTTTTATAAGTTTCTAGTGGAGTTGAATCCAATCAATAAGTTCTAGAAATTTCTCCAAATACTTTATCTGATCTTTTCAAAACTTCTGTTCACAATTGCTTCAATTCAGATTTCACAGAATTTTTTTCATCAAAATCAAGCATCTTTCAAATATTTTCAATTGTCTTTTTATTGTATTCACTCAAAGATTTTTTATAAATATCAACAGAAGAAGAATTTTTTGAAGAAACTTTTATTTTTTCTGATCTAGAGTTAATTAAATCTCTCAAAAATTCTTTATTTTTTTGTTGTTCTGTTAAAATTATATCTTTTACTGTGTCGTATTTTTTATAATTATACTCTTGAAGTTCTTTTATAAGCTTGTTTTCACTTGAAAAAGTATAATCATTTACTTGTTTCCAAATAGATCTCATTCAATCAAGCCTTGAATCAGAAGCTACGCTTTCTGAAGCCAAAGTTTTGTTTACTATTTGAATAAACTCTTGATTTGTAATTGTTTCTCACTCGTGCTTTTTTGCAAATTCTTCTCATTTAGAAACAACTTTTTGAATTGCTCAAGCAAGAACAGTTTTTAAAGCTAAGTCTTTTTTAAATTGTGTTTTATCAAAACTTGTAATATTTACGTCTACATCAATATTTCAAGGAACTACTTTACTTCCTATATCTAAATCATCAAGAGATATTTTAAATATATTTGTAAAATCATTTGTAAAGCTATTTATTGGTTGAACAAGCTGTTCTGCAAGTTCTGTAATAAAATCAGTTTCAAATTCAAAATTTACATAAGCAACCACTTCTATAGCATCAACAAAAGGAAACGAAAACTCTGGCAAAGTTTTATTTATGAAATCAATTCACAAAAATCAATTTCTTTCAGTAATAAATGCTATTTGGTCACCAGCTCTCCATTCTGGATGGAAAGGAGAAGATTTAAGAATACACATCGCTTTAACTACAAGTTTAGCAATATCTATGATAAATTCAAATCCTTCAAATAATTTTGGTAATTTAAGAGGTGGTGGAAGATTTGGTAATTCTATTTCAGGTAAACTTGGAATATCTGGAAGTTCAGGAACTCTAAATTCAGGTAAAGTAGGAATATCTGGAAGATTTATATTTACACCTGGAACATTTGGTAAATTCAAATTTGGAAGATTTGGTAAAATAATACGTTTATAATCCAATTGAAATTCAGGAAGAGAAATATCAAGAGAAGCTCTGACATTATGCAAATCAACAATTACATCAGGCCATTTTGGAAATCTAACAACAGGTATTTTTGGAACAATCATACTAATTATTTGGAATTGCCAATTTAGTAAATCATGTCTTTCATTTTTACACTCCTTACATTCTTCCTCATAATTTACAAAAATATCTATAAGCTCTTGCCAAGCCTTTAAAATAGCTTTTATAATCAAAACTAATTCAACCCAAGCTTTAAACCTTTCTCCATTTTTTCAAATCCGTCATCAAATTAAATCAGAAACCATTTCAACATTACAAAGAATTTGCTCTAAATAATCTTGTTTCTTATTTATCAATCCCATAACTTGTTCAGGAATCTTTTTGTAGCTATCTATAATTCTCAAATTTCTTCTTACACTTCAAATAAGTCAACTAACTTGAGGAGTTATATCTCAATATCAAAGTTTTGAGTATTTTGCAGCTTCTTCTTGCCACTGTTTAATAGTTCATTCCCGTGACACTTTCGCTTGGTTTATTTCAGCTTCTGATATCCAAGGAAGAGTTACTCCAACCATCTCTTGTCTTACATTTACAAAAGGTAAGGTTGACATAAACTCATAAGCTTCCCTAATTCAAGAATTTACTTGAGGAGCTATTTTTTTTCATCAAATTTCCTTCATTCCAGCCAACTTCTTCCTAAAATCATCCCAATTAGAATCCCAAGTATTATCTGCATCATATATTCAAGTAAAATCTGGAAGAATAACAAATATAGTTGGAAAATCTGTCAATTTAGAAACAATTTCGTCTATTTGCCTAACAACCCAATCCATCAAAAATGCAGGAAATGATTCTATTCTTTCTTCTTGAATTTTTTCAATATCTGCAAAGTCAGAACCAGCTCAAATAGATAAATCAACTGAAACTCAAGGTCAAATTGAAGAACCAACTCTAAATATTGGACTTCAAACATCATTGTTTGGTGATTCCACAACTTTATTAAATGTTTTTAAATTCAAAACTCAACTATCAGTTTTTCATCAAGATGAATCTAAATATCTTTTAACATAATTTGGATCAATAGAAGTTCATCAAGTGTTTGCACTACAAGTTTTCAGAGTTGCAGGAGCATTTGTAGAATATTTATTTCTATTTCACGAAGCTCATACTCAAGATCATCATTTAGAATTTGAACTTCAAATTCCTCTTGGTCAAGCATTTACAGTACTAAATCATTCAAAATTTGTAGCTGTTCAAGCTTCTTCTGGATCTCATTCAGAACCATCACTACTACACTTTATCAAAGGTTTTGCTATAACTATACAGTTTCAACCTGGAAAAAGTGGAGCAACTCCTGGTGGGATAGAATATCACCAAACAGAAGCTGGAGCTCAGAAACAAAGTGCAGTTCAAACTCATCAAGTAAGTGTTGGA
Organism: Candidatus Gracilibacteria bacterium GN02-872; assembly: GCA_003260325.1. Taxonomy (GTDB): domain Bacteria; phylum Patescibacteriota; class Gracilibacteria; order BD1-5; family UBA6164; genus GN02-872. The sequence continues at coordinate 131,221 of MOLU01000001.1, forward strand.
GTTATAAACCATCTAAAGAAATCAGTTGGAGACCAAGTTCAAAGCCGTCCTCAAGCTGAAGGAGCAGCACATCAAGGTCCAAGTGGAGACATAGGGTAAAATGTAGGAACACATTTTTTACCAACACGCATCCAAGTAATCATTGAGAAGAAAGGTAATCATTCTTCTACTTTTAATCAATCTCCAAAAGGCATTCACAAGAAAGTTGGATCATTTCAAGGAGCAAGCGGAGCCCAGTTTATCGGAGAAGAAAAACAAGAAGGATCATTGAATCAACAAGTCAATCAGTCAAGAATCCTTTGAGTTTGGTCAAGTCCTTCTTCCAAACTGCTTGAATTTCAATTAAATCAGTCAGTATCATCAGGAATACCATCATTATCAGAATCTTTATTTGAAATAGCCATTTCTTTTTTGGCATACTCTTGAAGCTTTTGTTTATCATTTTTTAATTCCTCTATTTTATCAGGAGTTCAATCTCAATTTGAATCTGTTGACATATCTTTTAACAAAGGAGGAAGCTGTGAAGAACTACATTGTTCAACATCAACTAATTTTTTTGTATAAGTTCTAGCTGCTATAGATTTATAAAGAGAATATGGTGATCAACATCAATCACTTACATTGTCAAGTAAAATATCTCAATATTTATCGTCTTTTTCAAAAAGTCAAGTTCTCAAATTGAAGTGTGTCAATTTTCTAGAGCTTCAACTATAAGTTATAGTCATTTCTTCTCAATTTGCTAAAGAAAATCATTTCAAAGAAAAATCATAACCTCAAAATGCATTTCAAACTTTTATATTTTTAGAATTTTTAATTGTTCTTAAATCTATATTAAAATATTTTTCTAATCTTTCTAAGAATATAGCATTTGAAATATCTTTTCCAGAGTTATTTTTTAACTTTATTTCAACATCAATTGTATCTCAACTAACCAAAAATCCTCAGTTTCTATCTTTAAATGTTTTTTGATAAGAAACTCAAGCTGAAGACAAATATTCTGACTTCAAATAAGAAACTGTTTTTTGAAACTTTGGCATATTTTCCAAAGTAGAAATATCTACTTTTTCATCTTCTTCTTTATGAGGAAGATTTATGTAAATTTCAGCATCAACAGTTTGGTTACTGATATTTGTACTTCACATTTGAGCAACTCTTTCAGCAGCACTCATATTTAGATTTGGCTGATAAAGTCATGGGAAATACATAGCTCATCAACTTTTTCTAACATCTGAACTTAAAGCTAAACCTAATCAAGTTGTTATATTTTTCTTTGTAAATTGAGGTTTTGCAGGAGTTCATCATCAATAGAAAATATCCACTTCTCAAGCTTCATTTAAAGTAACAATATCAGATTTTCAGTCATTATCCATATCAAATACTGAAGCCTCAATTATTCTTGAAGTTGGAGCTATTTGAGGAGATAAATCAAGCCTTGTAAAATCTTTAGAAATATTATTTAAAATATAAGGTTTTCAGTCTCTTGCAATAAAGAAAATATCTCAATATCAATCTCAAGTAAAGTCTCAAGCCTCAAAGAAAGATCACAAATCATAAATATTTGCAACACTTCAATGACTAACAAATCTATCTTTTACATCCTTATTTTCAAATAACTCTAAATAATTATCTCTTCTTTGTAAAAGTAAATCTTGTTTTCAATCATTATTGTAGTCAAATATTTTATAATCAAGAATTTCTTCATCTTTTGAAATTATTTTTCAGATTGTTGGATCAAACTTCTTCAATTCTTTTGTTCAAGTAAATGTTTTTCTCTGTTCTTTTAGCCTTACAAATGGATCTCCGACATTTATCATATAAACACTCATATAATCCTTAGTTGAAGCTCAAACTGTTTTTCAAGCCGCAAAAGAAAGCAAAGTTTTATTTGAATCTTTCCATCAAATTCATCATTCGTTTGGAAAATTTTCAAATCAATAATTTGATGTCTCTGCAAAATTACTCAAAGCTCATTTTGAAGCAAGAGGATCATTATAAAACACTACTACTTCATTTCAAGAATTATAAGTTCCATAAAAAGTTGAATCAATATTGAGTAAAACAATATTTTTATCCAGAGTCTTTCTATTTTCAAATATTTCTTTAGTTCTTGAAACTTCTATTTTCGATTCAAGTACATTTACTCATAAACTTCAGACTTTTTTATCTCAAATAACTAAATCCAAATCTAGATATCAAGCTGAATTTCTATTATTTATCTCAAAATAAATACTATTTTTCTTTTCAAAATTTCATTTTTCATCTATTGATAAAATCTCATTTCATTGTCTATCTGCCAAAAATAATCTTCCAGAATGATTATAAAATCTATAATCTTTTGAATTTGTAAATCAAACTATTGAAGTTTTAGTAGAATCAAAACATTTTTCAGATATTTTTTCATTACAAATATTTAATTTAATATCTTTTAAATTGTAATAAACTTTTCAAATATTTACATTTAAAGATTTATTATAAGCATCAAAATAAAGTTTTCCTCAATCAATAGCTGGAGTAAGTTCTATATCTTGCAACAAATCACTTTTTGAAATAATATTTAGTAAATTTCAGTTTTTATTTACAGAAAAAATATTATCTTTTTTTAATCCTGATTCAATAAGTGATGTTGCAGCCAAAGCTCTACTTTTATCACTAAAAATCAAAGCTCAAGCAAGATAGTCAGTTTGTTCTATATCTCAATAATTTGATCATTGTAAAACACTATAAAGTCAATTAAAATGTTTCTTCTCTATCTTTTCCTTATTCCAGAAATAATAAGTTTCTATTCTTCAAGCATTTTCTCAAACTCAATTTACTGAAGTTTTTCCTGAAGATCAAATAGTAGAAAACGAATTTTGAGACAAAGATGGATTTGTAGAAACTTTGAAATATCAAACTCAAGGAGTATTTGTAGCATAAAGTCTAAAACTAGCTAATCATTCGTTAAAAGTTACTTCTCAAGAACCTGAAATTTGTCATTTTGTTTCGACTGAAGCTTTCGTACTAGAATCAGTATAGACAGTATTATTATATCTATCTTTTAACTCTAAATAAACTGTTGTAAATTTATCAGGTTTTGCCTCAAGCTTTGATTCTCAAGTTATGATATCTAGTTTAACAGGAGAAAGAGGTTTTATAGAAATATTTGTGTTAAATATTTTTGAAATTCACTCAATTTGTACTTCAACTGGAATAGATTTTCAAGCAAGAGTTCTAGTTTTTATTTCAACTTCAGCTTGAGAATCTTTTATTTCAAAATATGGTTCTTCAGTAACAAAATAATTTGAATTTCAAGAGAAATAAAGTCTAGAGTTTATTCAAGGAATAATATTTCAATTATCATCAAGAAGAGAAACTTTTAATTTATAATTTTCTCATCAAACAAGCATTTCTTTGTTTTCAATAGAAACATTTATATTTTTTACTGATTTTATTTTTTCTGATTTTGTAGCAACAACTTTGTTTGTGTTAGAATCAATTATTTTTACATTTATAGTTCCTTCTCAAACTTTATCAAGAGATTTTATCATAAATACTTGATAAGCTTCATAAAGCTCAAAATTTAAGGTTTTTGATTCTTTTCCTCAATTGTAAAAAGCAAAATTATCTCAAGAAAGCTCAAGTTCGGCCAAGTATTTCTTTCCTGAAGCAGGATTATTATATTTATCATAAATAGTGAAAACATTTGTTGAAATGCTTCCTCAAGACAAGAATGTATTTGTTCAAAGTTTTATGTCTACTTTTTGAGCAGAAGCAGGAACAACATATATTTCTCTAAATGTAGACATTCCTTCACTATCAGTTATTCTAAGGGAATAATTTCCAGTGTTAGACAATGGTGACAATTTTATAAAGTCTTGTCTATTTTTTATGTCAAGTTCTTGGACAATATTACCATCAAGTAGAAGTTTTAAGTTTATTGGATATTTGACATCCGAAGAGTTTTTTCATTTTGTTTGCTTTAGCATTCAAACCATAAAATTCTTTTCAGATTCAGAAACTTGAGAAAATTGTCATTTAAAATCATCTATATTTTTATTTTCTAAATCAAAAATATAAATATTTGTTTTATCTGAAGCCTCTATTATATTTGAAGATTCATCTAATTCTCAGCTTGTTTTAGAATAAACTCAAGACAAAGTAGACAAAGATTTTCATCTAACTTCAACTCTCAAAGTATTTGATTCTATAACTTTTTTATTTGTTCAATCTTTAGAATCAGTTTCAGAAATAGCTTTAAAATAAATATTTAACTCTTGATTTTTTGTCGAAAATCAATATTTAGCTACTCATAGCGAAGACCTAGAAGTGATATTTTTGAAATTTAAATATTTTTGTATTATAGATTCATCACTCAAGTTTTTATCAGAAACATCATAAACTACTTCTAAATTTGAGTTTGTTAAGTCTTTTGTTTCATCTTTTGCTTTCTCGATTTTTATTATTTCAAATCTAACTTTTGTATTATTTATATAAGTTGCAATTTGACCATTTTCATCATAAAATGATCCAAAAAGTCAAGCATAAGCATTGTAAGCATAAGTGCTAGAATCTGCCGTAAGTTTTAAAGTATTTATTTTTTCTAGACAGTCAGCTATTCCATTTTTATTAGCATCAGCAACACAAATTCAAGGATTACGATTATTTGTTTGATTAAATCCTGATTTATTGTTTGAAGAATTTCAATTTGAAGAGTTTGAATTATTTTTATTCTGAGAAATATTATTTCAAATTGAACTTCAAACAGAATTTGAACTTGAAAGAAAATTATAAAATCATCATTTATCGTCTGACATAGTTATTTCCAAATGAGAAGCTGAACAAGATCAATCAGACATTTTTATTTTTGGAGGAAGCATATCCTTAATCCGGCACATCAAAGCTGAAGGCCATTTCCAAATAGGAACTCAGTCAGGAGGAGCACATTTAAAAGGAATAGGTTGATGAGACCTTCTTTGTCAGCTTGACGAAGTTATGTAAGAACCTATCATTGACTGAATTCATGCATCATAAGAATCAGCTGCATTAAAAGAACTTGTACTTCATGCTGCTATAGAGCTTCTAGAAACTCAATTTCACATTATTTTTGCAGAAAGTTCTTGATTTTTTCAAATTATTTCAGAATATGGACTTGTATCTTTTGCTTCAGGATGAAATCAAACAAGCATATTTTGAGCATTTCAATAAGCTCATAAATAAGCTATTTCATACTGTTCTTTAAATCTAGGAAGGAAAGAAATATCTTTATTAACTCATTTTCCTGATAAATACTCTTCAAATAAAAATTCATATTTATCAGAGCTTCAAAGACTGTTCCGCATCACAGCCCAAGCTAATTTGTCAATATCAACTTTTAACTCAGGATTCATATTTGGATTATATTCTGATTTTTTCAAAAGTTGAGCTACTCAATCATTTCTTCAAATGATGCTTATTCATTTGTTATAATAAGGATTTGCTTTTATATCAGCATGCGGTTCATCTCAAAGACTTTTTAAAGAAACAATAGATTTTAAAAATTCATTATACTTTTTTATATAATCGTTAACCACAACTCTAGCTTCTTCAAGAGTTTGTCATGATTTCAAAGGAAATAATTTCGGATAATTTATTCTTACATATTTTCAGTCACTTCTAATAAAATCAACAAATCTTGGATCATCAATAGGTTCACTAACTGTACTTGGTCATCATTTTGAAGAAGCTGTATTTCACCTTTGAGCATTTTGAGTTTCTGGAGTAGGCTCTTTATGATGAACTACAGAATCAACAGCCTTGTAACGATAATTTTCTAAACAACTATATGATCAACTTCATCTTATTATTCAAGCTATATTTCTTATATAACTTCAATTTAAATAAATATCTATACGACAAGGAGTACTTCTATGATTTATATAATCATCATATTCTATATGATTCCAAGGAAAATTATGATTTCTAGCATTTGCGACTGTAAAACAATTCCATCATTGTCACTTTAGTTGGTATCAAGAAGTTCTTTCTAAAATATAATTATTTTCAAAACATTGGTAAGGATTTACAGAATTTCAATTTTCTTTTACAAGTTTTGATCATTTCAAATCAAAAAGCGGTTCTATAGCTCATTGATGAGGTCAATGATTTAGCTTTAATTTTAAAGATCATTGTCAAATAGTATTTGGATCTGTATTTAATGAACTATATTTTCACCATAAACCTTGAGTTCAAGGCATATTTCACATTTCTCAATTTAAACATTCTATTCACATTTGTCTCATTCTTTCAATATCTGATTGAGAGTGAGGAATATAATATCATCTATTTGCTTCTACAAGATTACTTGACCCTCTAAAAACACTACATTGTTCTGCTTTTGTAATATTGCTAGTTCTATTTCCATAAAGATAATTTGCATAATCAGATCAAGGTTCATGAAACTCCATTGGAACAGCTATTTTTCTACTAATCTTTTCAACTATTTCATCAACCTGTTTTTCTAATTCATTATTTTGTTGTTTAAGAATTTCATCAGCTATAGTATCCATATTTGAAACTACATGTGGAAGAAAATCCACATTTACTTCAGTTCAAAAGTTATATCTTCCAGCATTAAATACATCCTTTCTCAAGTCAGTCATTACTCACTTTCAAAAAGAATTTATAAAATTTCTTTTCAAATTTTCTATAACCATTCAAAGATGAATATCATAACCAACTCAAGTAGCTCAAGTCGTTGCTGCTGAAGGGATTTTTAAATTTGGATCAACTTTTTTAGCTAAATCAGCAATAGATTGCTGAGATTTATCAAATGATCATTTCATTTTTCAAAGTAAATCTTGTCAATATCTTGTATAAGCTAAATCTTCGTTATTTTTTCTAGTTGAAAGGTAAGATTCATACAAGTCTTTACTGAAACTTTTGGCTTCCCTTACATAATCATAATAAAAAACATAAGGTCTATAAAGTAAATGATCTAACTCTTCATCTTTATTTCAGTTTATTATTGCATTAGTTTGCTTATAAGCTCACTGTCAAGTATAGTAATCATGACTTTTTTTGAAAAATTTTTTTAGAGAGTTTATATTTTCTTTAAAATCTCAAGTGTTTGGAGAAATAAATGAAAACTCAACTTCAGCTTTTATTTCAGAATTTGATGAAGAATTTTCTTCATATCTTTTTGTCTCTTTATTATAAACATAAGCTTTATTAATAAAATCAACATAAGGTAAAGCTGTCCTTGTAAATTCATTTCATTTATAAACTCTTGGAAGAGGAATATTTCCCACAAAAATAGTTGTACTAAGCCTAGACTCAAAATCAACTGGTGAAAGAGATTTATAACCATCAAAATACAAAGCCTCATTCATTGAAGCTATTGAAAATGGAGATGCATCTTCAGGAACTGGTAAAATAACAACTCTTGTGTTTTCAAGATTACTAGAAATATCTCTGGAATAAGTATCAAGTTCGGATTTTACTTCATTATAAGTTTTTTCATCAACTATAACCGAAACCAAATTATAAAAACTTGATTCTCTAGCGAATACTAAGGAAGTTATTCAAGGAATATTTACACTAATTTGCAAAAAAAAGGCAAAAAGTAAAATATAAGCAATAGTTTTTTGTAAACTTGAGTACCTCATAACAATTTTTCTATTTAGCTAAATTAAAATAAAAGTTTTACACATTTTAACAATTTTTTAACATTTTACAAATGTTTTTGTGCTAAAATTTTGAACAAAAATTATTATTTACCTTTTCGCTATTTAATCAAGTTTTTATAATTTATAAATTACAATATTTTATTTATTATAAAACAATAAAAAAAAGCGAATTTATTCGCTTTTTTTAGATCTCTGTTTTTCCTCACATAAAAGGAACTAAAGCATCAGGAATCTTTACATTTCACTCTTTTGTTTGATAATTTTCAATTATAGCTATCAAACATCTTCAAATAGCTGTAACTGTTCAGTTCAAAGTATGAGCAAAAACTGATTTACCATCTTCAGTTTTACACTTTATTCAAAGTCTTCTACTTTGGAATTCTCAAACATTACTACAACTTGTAACCTCTCTATATTTTTGTTGTCAAGGCATCCAAGCCTCTAAATCATACTTTTTCATTGCAGGATTTCATAAATCTCAACTTGCAATATTTACTTTTTGATAAGGAATTCACAATTCTTCCCACAATTCTTGTTCAACTCCAACCATAAAATCATGCATTCTTCTAGAATCTTCTGCCTTACAAAAAACAACCATTTCTACTTTATCAAATTGATGTCATCTTAAGATTCATCTCATATCTTTTCATGCAGATCAAGCCTCTCTTCTAAAACAAGGGCTATATGCTACATACATTTTTGGATTTGTTAAATCAAGAGTTTCCCCTGAATGATAAGAAGTAACTGGAACTTCTGAAGTTCAAACTAAGTATAAATCATCATCTCCAGGATTTACAGCATAAATCCCATCTTCTCAAGCTGGAAAAAAACCTGTTCAAAACATAGCTTTTTCTCTGACCAAAACTGGAGGCAAAATAGGAGTAAATCATTTTGATATAAGCTTTGCTAAAGCAAAATTTATAATCGCAAATTGTAATAAGACTACATCTCATTTCAAGTACCAAAATCTAGAACCAGAAATTTCTGATCATTTTTCTGTGTCAATCCATCATTTTGCTTCACCAATCTCATAATGAGCTTTTGGTTCAAAATCAAATTTTGTTTTTTCTTTAAATGTGTATTCTACTACTCAATCTTCATCTGTAGGTCAAATTGCTGTAGTTTCATCAAGTAAATTTGGAAATTTGTAATAAAGTTCTTCCCAAGCTGTATCAACTGATTTTTGCTCTTCCTCAAGAGTTTTCAAATCATCTGAAACTTTTTTCATTTCTTCAAGTTTTTCTGTTTTTTCGTCTCAAGAAAGATTTGGTATTTCTTTACTAACTTTATTTTTTAATTCTCTGTAAGAATCTATTTTTTGAATTAAATCAAGTTTTTTTGCATCAAGTTCTAAAAAACTATCAACATCTAGATTCATATTTCTTTTTTGAATAATATCCTTTACTAGTTCAGGATTAGTCCTAATTATTTTTATATCTAACATAATATTACAATTAAATTATAAATATTTTTTCATCGCAAGTTTAGCTTCTTTCTCCATAGTTCTTTCCTTTAAAACTTGCTTTTTCTGATAAGTTTTTCTTCATTTTGCAAGTCAAACTCTCATTTTTATCAAACTTCAAGAAAAATAAAGTTCTAAAGGGATTATAGAAAATCAAGCTTCTTTCGATTTATTAGCTAAATATGAAATTGTCTTCTTATGCAAAAATATTTTTCTTTGTCTGAATCAATCTATACTTTGTTTATTTGGAAGTGTTTTCCAAACTGTTATATGCATATTTTTTACAAATAATTCTTGATTTTGAATAATTAAAAATGCTCATTTTAGATTCACATGTCAAGACCTAACACTTTTAGTTTCGTGTCATTTTAGCTCAACTCCTGCCTCCCAAGTCTCAACTATTTCATAATCAAAGTAAGCTTTTTTATTTTTTACAATCAATTTTGTTTCAGGCATTTTTCAAAAAATATTTTTAAGAATACTTATATAATAAAGACTTCTGGAAAAAATCAAGACTTTTTTTAATTATTTTTTCTAAAATAATTTTTATTATTTATAAAAAGTAGAACTACAAGCGAATTTATTTATTTTTTAGGTTTTTTAAAATTTCTTTGTTAAGTTTGCAAAAAAATAAAATTTGCATAAAATATTTTTTCAAAATATATTTTAAATATCAATAAAATGCTATTTAAAGACGCACATCTCAACTTTTTAAATTATTTAGAAGCAATAAAAAATAATTCTCAAAAAACTATTGAGCAATACGACAGACACTTAAAAAAATTTGAAGAATATCTAGAAGAAACGGGAAAAAAAGATTTACAAGTAGAAAATATAAATCTAAACTTAGTAGAAAGTTTTCGTTCTTATCTTTATAAAGGTAAAAATAGAATCTCTGTAAAAACAGCAAATGCATATATGATAACAATGCGAAGCTTTTTAAAATTTTTATGAAAAAAATGAATTAAATCACTTCCTCCAACAACAATTGATTTAATCAAACAAGAAGATAGAAGAGTTGAATTTTTAACTGAAGATGAGCTTGATAGACTATTTAATAAGCCAAATAAATGAACTTTGACTTGAATTCGTGATTTAGCAATTATGAAGTGTATTTACTCAACTGGACTCAGGATTTCTGAGCTAACAAATTTAAATATTGAAGATATTGATCTAAAAAGAAAAGAATTTATTGTTAGATGAAAATGAAGAAAAGTAAGAGTTGTTTACTTAACAGAAGATGCAGCCAATGCGATAAAAGATTATTTAGATCAGAGAAGAGATCATTTGAAGCCACTTTTCATCAGACACAACATTAAACAAGAAAATATTGATGAGCTAAATAATGATAAAGTCAGACTTTCTAGATTTTTCATCACAACTATGATAAAAAATTATGCAAAAGAAGCATTTATTTTAAAAGATATTTCAGCTCATACATTAAGACATAGCTTTGCAACAACTTTACTTGGAAAGTGAGCAGATTTGAGAGCAATTCAGGAAATGCTTTGACACGCAAGCATCACAACAACGCAAGTTTACACTCATGTTACAAACAAAAAATTAAAGGAAATACATAATAAATATATGAAATAAAAAGAATATCTTAAAATATTCTTTTTATTTTGAAAAAAGTTTTGACAAATTTTAATTAGCACATATAATTATTACGTGCTAAAATATTTTTAGCAAACTTTAATTCTTAAATTTTTTAGAATTATGAATGAAGAACAACTACAAGAAAAATCAAAAGATTCATTAAAAAAATATTGAATAGATTTGGTAGAAAAAGCAAAAGCTTGAAAAATTGACCCAGTTATTTGAAGAGAAGAAGAAATTAGAAGAGCAATACAAATATTGTCAAGAAGAACAAAAAATAATCCAGTTTTAATCTGAGACCCTTGAGTTTGAAAAACTGCAATAGTTGAATGAATCGCTAAAAAAATCGCAGAAAACGATATTCCAGATAACTTAATCTGAAAAAAAATAATTTCTCTTGATATGTGAGCTCTACTTGCTTGAGCTATGTATAAATGAGAATTTGAAGAAAGGTTTAAATCTGTGATTAAAGAAGTCGAAAAATCTGAATGAGAAATCATCTTATTTATCGATGAAATACATACAATCGTCGGAGCTTGAAACGCAGAATGACAAAATGATGCCTGAAACTTATTAAAACCAAGCCTAGCAAGATGAGAACTTCACCTTATTTGAGCAACAACTATAAATGAATATAGAAAATACATTGAAAAAGATCCAGCTTTGGAAAGAAGATTTGCTTCAGTAATGGTTGATGAGCCAAACAAAAATGATACTTTAGCCATTTTAAGAGGAATAAAAGATAAATATGAAGCTCATCACTGAATAAAAATCACAGACAGTGCGATAGAAACAGCCGTAGATTTAGCGATAAAGTACATAAGTGATAGAAAATTACCAGACAAAGCTATAGATTTGATGGATGAAGCTATGAGTTCTGTAAAACTAAATTCTATATCAAAACCCGTAGAGCTAGACAAAATAGAAAAAGAAATCAGAAACTTAAAAATCGAATTTGAAGCTAAAAAATCTGAAAAAATTTCTGAGTCAGAATTAAAAAATCTAGAAGAAAAAATTTTTCAAATGCAAAAAAAATCTGAAGAAATAGAAAAATCTTGGAAATTTGAAAAAGATATTTTGACAGAAATAAAGCAAAATAGAGAAAAAATTGATTCTTTGAAAAGTAAAGCAATATTTTTTGAAAGAGAATGAAATCTTTGAGAAGTCGCTAGAATAAGATACGGAGAAATTCCAGAACTTGAAAAAAATATTTCTACAAATGAAGCAAAAATGAAAGAACTTGAAATATCAGGAAAAAATTTCTTGAAAAATAAAGTTGATAAAAACGATATTGCCGCAATAATTGCTAAATCACGAATTCAAGTCAAAGTTGATAGAATCCGAAAAACAAAAATTATTAAACTTAGAAAATACATTGAAAAAGATCCAGCTTTGGAAAGAAGATTTGCTTCAGTAATGGTTGATGAGCCAAACAAAAATGATACTTTAGCCATTTTAAGAGGAATAAAAGATAAATATGAAGCTCATCACTGAATAAAAATCACAGACAGTGCGATAGAAACAGCCGTAGATTTAGCGATAAAGTACATAAGTGATAGAAAATTACCAGACAAAGCTATAGATTTGATGGATGAAGCTATGAGTTCTGTAAAACTAAATTCTATATCAAAACCCGTAGAGCTAGACAAAATAGAAAAAGAAATCAGAAACTTAAAAATCGAATTTGAAGCTAAAAAATCTGAAAAAATTTCTGAGTCAGAATTAAAAAATCTAGAAGAAAAAATTTTTCAAATGCAAAAAAAATCTGAAGAAATAGAAAAATCTTGGAAATTTGAAAAAGATATTTTGACAGAAATAAAGCAAAATAGAGAAAAAATTGATTCTTTGAAAAGTAAAGCAATATTTTTTGAAAGAGAATGAAATCTTTGAGAAGTCGCTAGAATAAGATACGGAGAAATTCCAGAACTTGAAAAAAATATTTCTACAAATGAAGCAAAAATGAAAGAACTTGAAATATCAGGAAAAAATTTCTTGAAAAATAAAGTTGATAAAAACGATATTGCCGCAATAATCGCAAAATGGACTTGAATTCCAGCTTCAAAGTTGATAGAATCCGAAAAACAAAAATTATTAAACTTAGAAAATATTCTCAGCCAAGAAGTTATTTGACAGAAAGAAGCAATTGATGCAATTTCAAACGCAATAAGAAGAGCAAGAGCTTGACTTTCTGACGATTCAAAGCCAATTTGAAGTTTTCTGTTTTTATGACCAACTTGAGTCGGAAAAACTCAAACTGCAAAAGCTCTAGCCAAAGCACTTTTTGATGATGAAAAAAATATGATTAGAATCGATATGAGCGAATATATGGAAAAACACTCTGTTTCTCGTTTAGTTTGAGCTCCTCCTTGATATATTTGATATGAAGAAGGTTGACAATTAACAGAAGCAGTTAGAAGAAAACCTTACAGTGTGATTTTGTTTGACGAAGTGGAAAAAGCTCACAAAGATGTTTTCAACATTTTGTTGCAAGTTTTGGATGACGGAAGACTTACTGATGGTAAATGAAGAATTGTGAATTTTAAAAATACAATAATTATTTTGACAAGCAATATTTGAAGCTATAAAATTCAAGAAATGACAAACCAATGAAAAAACTATGACGAGATTTTTGAAGCTTTGCAAGATGATTTAAAAGCACATTTCAGACCAGAATTTTTAAACAGACTTGATGATGTGATTTTATTTCATCCACTTTGAAAAGAAATCATTTTGTGAATTGTTGATAATTTGCTTGATGAATTTAAAAATAAACTAAAAGAGAAAAATATTTCTATAAGTTTTTGAGAAAAAATAAAAGATTTTTTGATAAATGTTTGATACGATAAAGATTTTGGTGCTAGACCGCTTAAGAGAGCAATTACAAAGCATATTTTAAATAATATTTCAAGTAAAATAATTTCTTGAGAAATAAAAGAGTGAGATACTTTTGAGCTTGATATAGATGATAATAAAAATATTATCGTCAAAAAAGGGATTTAATTCCCTTTTTTTTGTTTTTTACAAACTTTTAACAATGTTTTTATTTTTCTTTTGAAAAAAGTTTTAGCTTGAATATATTATAGATAATTTATTTATTAATTTTTACAATTTATGTTAGAAAGTTTTAAAGATTTATATGAGGTGAGGAAAAATGCTAGTTTTAGATTAGAACCTCAAGAAAATGCAGCAACAAATGAAAATTTATATAACCAAGATGTTGATTTATCTGAAATTTTAAGCAAGTACAAAAATTTTGTGTATGATTTAAAAAATCTTTTGTATATAGAAGGAGAAAAAGTAACTGAAAAAGAAAAAGATAATGATTTATCTGTAGATAAATTAGATTCTTCAAATGTTGTACATATAAATCATAAATATCTTTCAAAATATTTTTCTAAAGAGTTTTTTGAAAATTATGATAGAATAATAAAAAGAAATAAACACTGAGCAAAAACAAAAAACTGGACTACAATAGGAAATAATGATTTTCTTGAAGTATTTTTTAGATCATTTTTTAACAATGCATTTGAAAATATAAATAAACTTCAAGAACTTATAGACACAAAAGAAAATGAACAAAAAAGAAAAGCTGATATAGCTTTTGAAATCAGAAGACTATTATCAAGAAACCATTTATGAAAAATTTTTCCTCTTTTTAAAGGTGGATATTTAACACATAAAAATGATATAAAAACTATACCAGAACTTACAAATCAAGCAAAAGAACTAAAAGAGTTACTAGATAATGCAAAGATTTATTTTCTAGAAGATTCAAATTTTTGAGTTCAAGTTGAGCATATAAGCCTAAATTATTATACTAGGAACAAAACTCAGAAGGAATACGATGAATTGATTAAGGGAAAAAAGAAATTATTAGATTCTCCTTACAATAAAGATATTTCAGAATTATATTGAATTGATAGAAATCTACCAATAAAACAACTATATGAGGAAATGAAAATGTTCAAAGCAAGACAAAAAAGTGCTTTCTTTCAACAACTACAAAGCAAAACACCTTTTAAAAAGTTTAAAGAACCATTTACTTTTACTGATAATGAGTGAATAAAACATAAGGAATTTAGAACAGAGCTATTTTTCGATGTTGAAGAAGAATATTACAATAAAATGTTAGATTTAACAAAAAAGATTGAGAAATCAGGAAGCAATAAATTTAAAAAAGAAAGATGAGATTTTTTACTATTTCAAGATAAATGAACAAAAAGTTTTAAATGATGGAGTTGATTTTGTTCTGAATATAAAAAAGTTGCTATGGAATATTGAAAAAGAAAAGCTGAAAGTCTATCACTAGAAAGAGAAAAAATATTAGCAGAACAAGAAAGATGATGGTGAGTTTTTTCTAAAGTTAATAATGAATTCTATATAAATACTTTTCCTATAGACAAAGTAAAAGATGCCTATCAATCACTTTCAAAAAAGAAAAATGATTGAGAATTATCATATTTTATATTAAGTTCAATAACTCTAAGAGCATTAAATAAACTTTGTTTTTCAAAAGACTCAAAATTTATAAACAAAGAAATTCTTATAAAGCTTGATAATGAATTTTTAAAAGAAAAAGAATATAATAATAAAACAAAAGAAATAGTACTAAGAAAAAAATCTGATTTAACAGAATTAAAATTAATAAAACTTTATTATAATGTTCTAGAATTACAAAATTCTTTAAGAATTTCATATAAAAACTCAGATTCATTTGATAAATTGAAATCTTCAAAGAATTTAGAAGAGTTTGAATTAAATCTAAAAAATGAAACTTATAAACTTGAAGAATTTAAAACTACTGAAGATGAATTTAATAAAATTCTTAAAAGTAATGAATGAAAAAGTTACAAAATCATAAATAAAGAAAAATGAAACTTTGAAAAATGGTGGAAAAATTTTTGGAATTCAAGTAAAGATTGAGAGATAAGAATAAATCCTGAGTTAAATATTTCTTTAAGAAAATGAAATGAAGATTACAATGATAAAATATCTTTCCATAGAAAAAAAGATGATGTTTATTTATTAAATGTAAATTTTTCTCATTTCGCAAATAGAAGCTATATTGATTCTTCCTTTATAGAAGATGATAAAAGAAAAGAAAATTTAAAAAAGTTTAATGATCTTTACAATAAGAATATAAAACTTAATTATTTCTATTGATTAGACAAATGAACAAATGAACTTATAACTCTTGGTTTATTTAAAAAAGAGTGAGGAAAAATAAAAAGTGTAAATATTTCAAAAGAAATTCCAGTATACAGAATAACTAGAAAATGATTATTACATTCAAAAGTCACTTTTAAAAAAGCTCCTAAAGAGTGACAAAACCCAAAAACTATACATACTTTATATAAAAATCCTTCCTTGTTTATTGATGAATTAGACAATGAAGAGATTTTTGAGAAAGTAAATATAGAATCATGTTTATGAAATCTAAATTCTGCAAAACTTATAAAATGAAATATCATTTTAAATTGAGATATTCTTACAAATTTAAATCTTCATAAGCTATCAGCTAAAAGAAAATTATATATAGCAATAACTGAATGAAAAACTATAATAAAAAATATCTGATTTGATGAAAAAGAACAAGAAAATTGAGCATTTTTTTATGAATATATAAATAAAGGAAAAACAGAAAAAGAACCTGTTTTTTATATAAATGAAGAATTCTTAACAATCGTAAGTTTAGATGAATTAAAAAATGAACTTAATGAATATATAAAATATATTAAAAATGAACCAAATGAATATAAAAAATATATGTGAAATAATGCATTGGACACAGATATTTCAATGTTAGCAATAAATAAAATAAAAAATGCACTTTGTGCAAATATTATTGGTATTATTATGAAGCTTCAAGAAAAATTCCCTGGATATGTTTGTTTTGAAAGCTTAAGTAACGATAATAATAATAGAGACATGGAAAAAGAACACTCTTTCTTATGAAATCTTATAAATGATAAACTTTACAGCAAGCTAAATATAAATGCTTCAGTACCTCCTATTTTAAAAAAATTTCGCTCAGAACTAAAAAATTCATATTATCAATATGGTCAAGTTATATATGTAAATGAAGATTCTACATCTTCTGCTTGTCCTGTTTGTAATGATAAATTTATAAAATGAATTAATAAAAAATGAAATTTAGAAGAATATAAAAAAAACAAACTTTATGGACATCTAACTGAATCTGAAAGTTCTATGCATCATTTAACAGATGATGAATATAATAAAAAATATGATAATAATGACAAATTTAGAGAAAAACATACAAATGACAAAGGAAAGAAAAAAGATAATATTTACAGAAGTTGAAATTGATGTAACTATCATATGAAAGACAATCCTAAATGATTTGATTTCATCAAGTCTTGAGACGACCTAGCAACCTACAACATCGCAAAAAAAGCTTTGGAATACTTAGAATACCTAGAATCCCAAAACAACGATGAAACAAAATAACCCATCAAAAAACCTACTCCAAGAAGTAGGTTTTTTCTTCACAAAAAAACTAGACTTTTTAGTCTAGTTTTTCAAATATATCATGATAATGTTCCAAAGTATAACTAGCTGATTGCCCTTTAAAAGACCAAGGCCATCACATAATGTCTAAGTAAGTGTAAGTTCAAGCTCTTGCTGTATCCAAAGGATTTGATTGCAAAGATAAATGTAAGTGAAAATCACTATAACCTTCCTCAGGCACTCAAGTTGCTCAAACTGTTCAAACAGGTTGTCATCTTTTCAAAATCATTCATTCTTTTATTTCAGGAAAAATCTCTTCTAAGTGTGAATAAAAAGCCACATCTCACTTCATAGTTTTTATCCAAACTTGATTTCCTCTTAAAATATCTAAATTTATAGTTTTATCTTTATCAGTTATTTCTCCATCTCTTTTTAATTTTCAAAATTCTGAAGGAGTGAATCATTTCACAACTCTGATAACTATTCAGTCATCCAAAGAAACAATTGTAGAACCTTTTGGAGCATTTAAATCCCAACCGTGATGAATTCCATCAGTATAAGTATTTCTGTAAGGTCTAGGAGAATTTGGGACTTTTGTCTCTGTTACTGGAACTTTTCATCATTTTACTGGAAAAAGAAATTTTTGCTTTCTCTTTTCCAAAATATTTCAAAAAAATTCTTCAAAATACTTCAATTCTTCGATTTTTCTTTCATTTTTTACTCTTTGCTTTCAAGTTTCAAGAATAGAGTTTTCAAGATTACTTACAGTTTTCTTCACTTCCTCAAAACTATTTTGTAAATCAGCTGTTGAATAATCCAGAAATTTAGAATATAAATCATACTCTTTTATGATTTTGAAGCTATGTTTTAGAGTTTTATAAGGAGCTTTTACAAGTACATCAACTGTTTTTTTATTACAATCTTTATCTTGAATTTTTACATCAAAAACATGAGTTTCTCAATTTGAACTTTCAAGAATTACAGAAGGAGAACAATCTCACTCAAATTTAAAAATATCTGGTTTTTCGCTTGTTTTTATAATAAGTTTATTTGATGATAATTTTTCAGAATTTAAAAAAATATTATCTGATAAAGAAAAATTTGACTCTATATTTATGATTGGGACAGCAAATACAAGCCCGTAACTAAAAGCAACTCAAAATACAAAGGCCAAAAAAACAGATAAAAATATATTATTTTTATTCATAGTTAAGTTAAATTATAAAATTTTACCAGCAACAATTATAATCAAAAAAAATATTTTTCAAGTTTTATTTTAGCTTTTCAAAATCATCATTATTCAGTCATCTCAATCAATTGGAATCACATTAAAAATAATTTTACTTTCCTCTAAAAATTCATAAAGTCAAGTCATTTTTTCTTTAAATTTTATTACATCATCAATTAGCAAAATTCATCATTTTTTTAGCTTTGGCAAGCAAAGTTTCAAAAAATCAACAGATCTCCTTTTCATTCAATCAATAAAAATAAAGTCAAAGCTTTCATTTTCAAGTTTTGGGACTTCATCAAGTGCATTTCACCAGATTTGATTTATAATTGAAGAAACTCCAGCTTCTGCAAAATTTTTTTTCGCAACATTAAAAGAATTTTCAGAAAACTCAATTGTTGTGATTTTTCATCAAACTTTTTCTAACTCTATTGCAAAGTTTATCGTACTAAAACCGTTTGCGGTTCAGATTTCAAGCATATTTTTTGTTTTTGAAATAATTATTAAATCTCTCAAAAATCTCGCATTTACAAGGGAAATATTCGGAATTTCGTTTTGTTCTCAATATTTTTTTAAATCCATCAAAAATTTTTCTCTATCCATATTTTACTTTAAAATAAATATTTTTCAAAAATAGAATTTAATCATTTTTATAATTTTTTCAATATTTTTTAAAAAAATAATGTTAAAAATTTGATTTTTTAAAAAAAGCTTGGTATAATTTAATTGTATTTTATTAAATTAATAATTTTTTATATGACAAAAATGAAAAATACTATTAAAGCCTCTGTAGGTTTATGATTATTAGCTGTTAGTAATGTAGCTTTAGCTGCATCAAACTCATCTTCAAACTATACAAGATGAAACGAAGCTGAAAAATTAAGAACTACAAATACTACTTTTGATAACGTTATAATCAACTGGATCGGTTATATAACTGGTTTCTTATATTTAGTTGCTGTAGTTATCGGTTTATGGTGAGCATTTAATATATTAACTGCTGCTGGAGATGAGGAAAAAGTTAAAAAAGGTAAAGATATCATAATCAGAGCTGTATTCTGAATCGTAGCAATATTCTCAATAAATATAATTATGAAATTCGTTATTGAAGCATTATTTTCAAATTCTTAATAAAATGAAAAAAAAGTTAATTACATTTCTCATTTTAACTTTTAGTATTTTCTCTTTTACAGAAAATACTTTTTCTGCTAAGTGAAGTTATTGTAATGCTTGAGATGCATTTTGTTTAGAACAAAAAGCAAAAGATGAAGTAAAAGTAACATCTACTCTTGACCAAATTATTGAAAATTGGGTAGTTTATTTGCTAGGATTTATTTTTCTAGTATCTGTAATTTACTGACTTTATTGAGCAACACATATTTTCTGAGCTGGAGCTGATGAAGAAAAAGTTCAAAAATGAAAAAAAATTATTATCAGAGCAATAGTTTGAATAGCTGTAACTTTTGTTGCCTATCCAATCGTAAGATTTGTAATCTGAGATGAATGAAAAACAAATTCTTGATTATTTCAATCAGAATGATTATAAAAAACTACTTTTTAATTTGAGTAGTTTTTTTGTTGCATTTTTTCACTAAATAAGTATTATTTAAAAAAATATTTTAAAACTTGATTTTTAAAAAAATGTATAATCCAAAAGAAATAGAAAAAAAATGGCAAGATTTTTGGGAAAAAAATAAAACTTTCAAGACTTTAAATCCTTGAGAAAGTTGATTTGATGAAACAAAAGAGAAATTTTATGTTTTAGATATGTTCCCTTATCCTAGCGGAGCTTGACTTCATGTTTGACATCCAGAAGGTTACACTGCAAACGATATTTTAGCAAGATACAAAAAAATGAAATGATTCAATGTCCTTCATCCGATGTGATGGGATGCTTTTGGTTTACCTGCCGAAAACTATGCAATAAAGACAGGAACTCATCCAAAAATCACTACAAAAGCAAATATTGATGTTTATACAAAACAAATAAAAAGTTTGTGATTTTCTTATGACTGGGACAGAGAAATAGACACAACAGATCCAGATTATTACAAATGGACACAATGGATTTTTTTAAAAATGTTTGAAGCAGGATTGGCTTATGAACAAGATTTACCGATAAATTATTGTCCTAGCTGTAAAACTTGACTTGCAAATGAAGAAGTTTTAAATGATTTCACTTGTGAAAGATGTGGAACAAAAGTAGAAAAAAGAAAATTGAGACAATGGGTTTTAGCTATTACAAAATATGCAGACAGATTATTGGCTGATGTTGATAAACTTGATTGGCCTGAATCAATAAAAGAAATGCAAAGAAACTGGATTGGAAAAAGTGAATGAACAGAATTTGAATTAAAAAAGTGGTCAGAAAAAGAGGAAAAAAATTCTCCAAAAATATCTGTTTATACAACTCGTATAGATACAATTTTTGGTGTAACTTATGCCGTTGCTGCTCCAGATCATTCAAACATTTGGGATTTTGTAACTGAAGAACAAAAAGAAATTTGTAAAAAATATATTGAAGAATCAGCAAAAAAATCAGATCAAGATAGAACAGCTGAAAACAAGGAAAAAACTTGAGTTTTCACTTGAAGTTATGTAGTAAATCCTTTTAGTTGAGACAAAATTCCGCTTTGGATTTGAGATTATGTTTTGTGAAGCTATGGAACTTGAGCTGTTATGGCTGTTCCCGCTCACGATGAGAGAGATTTCGAATTTGCAAAAAAATATGATTTACCAATTATAAAAACTATTTGTTCTCCTGAAGAATATAAAAAATATGAAGAAGCTGAAGAGTCTGATGTAGAAATTTTTGAAGAAATAGAAGATAAACTTTCAAACTGAGCTTATACTCAATATTGATATTTGATAAAATGAACTTGAAATAATGAAGAACTTTTAGATAAAGTTTTATGATTATATACACCAAAAGCAAAAGAATATTTAACAAATTATGCTTTTGAAAAATGATTTTGAAGAAAAAAAGTAAATTATAAACTTAGAGATTGGCTATTTTCTAGGCAAAGATACTGGTGAGAACCAATTCCAATCATACATTTATCAGATGAAAAAGTAAAAAATCTTCCTCGCATTTATTCTTTAGAAGAAGCTATTGATAAATCTAAAGCTTATGTTTTAAAAATTCCAAAAAATAAAGATCCTGATCCAAGGACATTATGTTCTAAAAGTGAAGAAAGAATATTAGTTATAAACTGAAAAATTTTTAGTAAAATCTATAAATGAATAAATGGCTACCTAGTTTGTGATTATGAATTACCACTTAAACTTCCTGAAACAGACAATTATGAACCAGCTTGAGATGGAAATTCTCCTCTTTCAAAAATAGAAAAATTTGTAAATATAAAATTAGCAGAAAACTTAGTTTGAGAAAGAGAAACAAATACAATGCCTCAATGGTGAGGAAGTTGCTGGTACTATTTGAGATTTATGGATCCAAAAAATCCTGAAAATTTAGTTTGAAAAGAAGTTGAGGCTTATTGGGACTGAGTTGATTCTTATGTTTGATGAGCTGAACACGCAGTTTTACATTTACTTTATGCTAGATTTTGGCACAAATTCCTTTTTGATATTTGAGTTGTAAAAACTGATGAACCTTTTCACAAACTAAGGAGTCAAGGTTTAGTTTTGGCTCACGCATTTGAAAGGCAAAACTGATGACTTGTTGCTGTTGATTTAGTTGAAGAAAAAGATTGAAAATATTTTGAAATAGCGACTTGAGAAGAAGTAAAAAAAATCATTTCAAAAATGTCTAAATCTTTAAAAAATGTCGTAAATCCTGACGAAATTGTTTCACAATATTGAGCTGATAGTTTGAGACTTTATGAAATGTATATGGCAGACTTCAAAGATTCTGCCCCTTGGGATACAAAATGAATTATTTGAGTGAGAAGATTTCTAGAAAAAACTGAAAGATTATTTGAAAGTGAAGCAAAAATCTCTTCAGAGACAGATGATTTTACAATGAAACTTTTACACAAAACAATAAAAAAAGTTGAAGAAGATATAAATAATTATAAATTTAACACTGCAATTGCAGCTTTGATGATTTTGGTAAATAATTGACTTCCAAAAGAAAAAAATGCAAAAAAAGAATGGAAAAGCTCTTTTGTAAGAATTTTGCATCCTTTTGCTCCTCATTTAGCGGAAGAATTGTGGGAAAGAATTTCAAAAGAAAATAATTCTGAATTTAGCTCTGTTTTCTTTGCTCCTTGGCCAGAGTTTGAAGAAAAAATGGTTGTTGATGACGAAGTTACGATTTGAGTCCAAGTTATGTGAAAAGTAAGATGAGAAATAACTATTTGAGTAAATGAAGATAAAGAATCAGTTTTAACAAAAGCAAAATCAAATGAATCAGTAAAAAAATGGCTTGAAGGAAAAGAAATTGTAAAAGAAATTTATGTTCCAGGAAAAATCTTAAACATAGTTGTAAAATAAAAATAATCCCGTAAAAAGGATTATTTTTTTTATTTGTAAACAGATGGAACAAGTATTTGAAGAATGTATCAGACTGAAAAAAGTAAGATAATTCAAGCCAAAGTTCAAGTAATTCTTTTTTTTGCATCTTCTTTTAATTGTTGATCTAGTCATCCCATACTATAAAGTATTCAATTTACAACGATAAATAAAACTCAAGTAACCAAAGTAATAAATGTAAAATAACTAATTATATTTCAAATCATTTTTATCACTCATCTTGTTTTTTTTGGAACATTACATTCATAATGGCTAATCATTCAATTTTCCACAACTGGAGCACAACCAGCTCAGGGAACTTTTGTTCAAACTTTTACTTTTACGTTTTCAGCTTGTCCTTCGGCAAAAGAAAACTGAGTAGTAGCAAAAGCAAAAGTAAATAGTGTAATAATCAATAATATTTTTTTCATTTTTAGAAAGTTAGTGAACTAATATCATTTAGCAGGACATAGACACAAATCAGAATAATAACTCAAATACAAGTATTTATGATAATATTTTTTCATTTATTCATTCTATCTTGATCTCAATTTGAAAAAATATAATAATATCAAGCAAGAGTTAAGAAAAATAAAGCAATTGGTCAAGCAAAGTAAAGTGCAAGTTTAGCTATTGCTGAAAATATATTTGTAGCGATTCATAAACTTCAAGCTTCTCACTTTAGGAATTCTATCCACAATTGTATAAATCAAATAAATATTAATCAAATTATAACCCAAACTATTCTATCTTTTGCTTGCTTAAGAGCTTCAGAATCTTTTGAATTTGTTATAACTTTTATTCACTCATAAACTAAAACAAATACAGCAATTGCAGCTAAAAGTATTTGAATTGCTCTTAAAATATTTGTCAATACTTTTCTAAATAATTCTTCATAAATGAATAAATTACCAGTTCCTGATGTTCATTCGTATTTTATCGCACGATATATTTCTAAAGGAAAATTTATAAAAATCAATCAAATTATAGAATACCAAATAGTTCTTTTTGCTTTTGAAAGCTGATCATCATCTGTTCAAGTTGACATAACCATTTGTGCTCAAGCGTAAATAATTAAAATCAACAAAATACCTGAAAACACCCATCTAAACCAGTTTATGACTTTAAATCAAACATCTTGTGAAGCATTTTCTAAATCTTTATAATTTGATAATGCTTTGTTTCCTAATCAAGCCGAATTAAGTCATTCTATAGTTCAAGCATTTGCAGCTCAAAAAGAAAATATTCATGAAAATATAATTGCTCAGATAATTATTTTTTTTAAGATTTTCATATTTTTTTATTTATATTTTTAATTTACTCTAAGAAAAAATGTTAAAATAAAGTAGTTTACAACAAGTATTCCAACTCAAATCAATATATAAGTAATAGATTTCTTTGCTTCGTTTAGCTTTTCAGAATCTCAATTTGAAAAAATAACTTTAAATCAAACATAAACAATCATTACTATCAATCAAACTCAGATAAAACTATTTATCCAGTTTATTATATTTGAAGCCAAACCCGGAACAGCTGAAATATTTGGTTTCAATTCACACTGAGGATTTATTATCCTTGTAAGAGTTGTACAACTTCAGTAAACAGCACTTATTAAAGGTTGAGCTATTTTTATGATTATAAATCAAATAATTGCATATCAAACCATCATTTTTCCTGATTTAGCAGTAGCATCATCTCAATTGGAAGTTATTAGTTTATAAAATGCAAATATTGCAATCAAAACAAATATAATAGCAGCAGCATTTACAAGCAAATTTGTAAGTGGTGTAATTATATAGTTTATCATATTTGCCGCATTTTCCAAAATACTTCAAGAATTTTCTCTTTGTGCAAAATATTCTTTACTACGCGTAGAATAAACAAAAGCTTGAGCAAATTTCATAAGTCACAATCAAATACTTATCCAAATAATTCATTTTTTGAAATTCGTAGCTTCCTCCTCAGAATTTTCGTTCATAATCAGTTTTATAACAATTATGAAAAAGTATGGAACCGCAATTATAAAAAATATAATTACCAAACTATCAGCAATTCTTACCAAAAAATCTCAAGTATCATTTCAGATAATTATATCTCTTTTTTCATGAAGTTGATCTAAATAGTCCTTACTTGATGAAGCAAAAATACTTCAAAAAGAAGCTAAAAAAAGTCAGATAATTACAAATATTTTGCTTAATATTTTTTTCATTTAAATCTTTTAGTTTTAAATATTTTATAAATTTTATCATAAAAAAGATTTATTTGCAAAAATACGTTAAAAAATTCCCAAGAATTTTTGAGAATTTTTTAACTTGTTTGTATTCAAAGTCTTGCTTCGATTTCCATATCGACATATTTCCTTTTTCTTCAATATTTTTTCCTTGAATATTCTTTTATAATTGCTGCAATTTTTTCAGACTTGTAATTATTGTCCCAAATCGTTTTTAAATCAAATGGCCTTGTAGTTGCATTATCTATATTTAGTTTACAGTAAGCCGTAAAGTTTGCAATTCAGATAATATCTTGTTGAGATAGAAGTGGAGCATATTCTTTTTCCATATATTCAGCATCTTCAGCACCTACTTTAAATGACATAATTGTTCAGGCATTACCAAAAACTGCATCTTTTATCGAAGGTTTATCTCACTTTTGTCCTGATTTTCATCAGATTTGTGCGATAAATTGGTGAGCCATTATCAAGGCAAGATGATATTTTCTAGCCTCTGATAATATCTCTCAAAATGTATCTGTAGCAAAGTTTTGAAACTCATCAACGTACATAAAGAAATCTTTTCTGTCTTTTTCTGGCATATCAGCCCTTGACATCGCAGCCATATTTACTTTTGATACAAAAATCAAACCTAGAAGCTGAGCATTTAAAGCTCAAATTTTACCTTTTGAAAGATTTACAAGAAGTATTTTTCTATTATCCATCATTTCCCTTATGTTAAAGGCTGATTTTGGCTGTCAAATAATATTTCTTATAGTTGTATTTGTAATAAATGGTCAAAATTTAGAAGAGAAATACGGAATCATTTCTTGTTTTTCTCTATCTCAAGTATTTGCATACTCGTGATCCCAAAAGGATTTAACAACTGGATTTTTTACTTTTGAGGTTTTATACTTCATAAATGCATCATCCGTAAATAATCTCGGAACATCAATCAAAGTTCATCCATCCTCAGAATCTTCCATCAAAGTCAAACATCAGTTTCTAAAATAATGTTGGATTCTTGGTCAAAAAATCTCGTCACCAAATATTTTTATAAATATTTCTGTCGCATCAAGAGCTGCTCTATCCATTTCTCTTTTTCTTCACTCTTCATCTTCAGAAATAACTTCCAGCATATTTAATCACATTGGTCTTTCGTCATCAGCTGGATCAAAAACAACTACATCTTTTGCTCGTTCTTTCGGAGTAAATGCCAAAACGTCCTCAACCAAGTCTCAGTGTGGATCAATAACACAAACTCAGTCACCATTCCGAACATCTTGTCTAGCTAAGTAACCAATAAATACTGATTTACCTCAACCAGATTTTCAGATAACATAATGATGTCTTCATCTATCTTTTCTGTTAAAATAAATTGGAGTTTTTTTGTTTCTGTATTCATTCCATCACATCAAAACTCAATCTTTATAAATTCAAAATCCTCACAAATGTCTGTGACTAGGAATTTTTTCAAATTTTACTTCATCTTTTTTTACTTTTTGTCATTTTATAGTCTCAAGCATTCACTCTTCATCTTCAAATAATTCTAAATTTGAATTTATTTTAAATACTCTTCCGTCTTCAGCAATGACATTATTATCCTTATCTCTTTTGAAATCTAAAAGCATAGTTGCTTCTTTTGGAAATTTCAAATTATGAGGAGGATTTAGTTTTTTGTATTCTAACCAACTTATAATTGGAGATCTGTTGTAAGTTATATCTGGCAAATGAAACAAAGTCGAAACTTCATCAGTTGAAAAATACGAAATATTTTGGAAGAATCAAACTAATTTGTATTTAAAAGCAAAATATCTAAGTGGAGTAATTATAAAATGAAGTGCATCTTCTATAACTTGTGGATTATCTAGCGCATTATTATATTCATCTGTAAATATTGATGAAGCAGCAACTATTGCATGAACTCAATTTTGAGCTTCAAGTGAAGATTGACTTGCAACAATTACCCTTATAGAAGATTTAAAAGATGGTTGAGCTGCAGCCTCTCACATTATTTTTTGACTTTCTGTTTCCGCTTGGTTAAATATTTTATAAGCATCTCATTCGCTTGCTCAAGGAGCATTTGTTCATTTTACAATTCATTCTGTTCACTCAAATAATCATCTAAGTGGATTATAAAGCCAAGAAAGTGGAGATAAAATTCACCAAATATTTCTAGTTCATTTTTTATATTTTCCTTTTGCTACAAGTCAAGCTGCTTTTTTTGCTCTTTTATTGTACCTAGAAGATTCTGGTTTGATAACTAATTGAAAAATAGCTTTATCTTCCTTTCATAATCATCAAAAAACATTTGTAAAGTTGTTTATTGGATCATCTTCTAAATATTTAAATGTTTTGATTGGATAAAAATCATCATGCTCTTTTCATAAAGATGCTGCTCTCATTTTATATCATTTTTCTTTTAGTTTTATGTATCATCACTCTTTTGGATCAATTATTTTTATTTCAGCATCAGGATAGTTAGATGTCAAGTGTTGAGAAACAATATTTACATAATTTTTATAAGTCACGATATAAAAATGAACTTCTCCCTTATCATAAACCAACTCTAGAGAAATTTTTGAATGCTTAAAAATCATATTTAAAATAGTATCTTTTAATCAAGCTTCAGAGATTTTGTGGATAGCTTTGTAAAACATACTCATAATTCAAATTTTTTCTTTGAAATCCTTTTTTGTTTCTTTTTCCTTATCAAGTTTACTATCGGCTTTAGGAAGAGTAACTCTCAAATATCTTAAGTTTTTTGCATACCAAACTTCAAACCATAATTGTAAACCTTTTTTAAGCAGTATATAAGCAATAACTAAAAATATTATCAAAAATATCCAAGCCAAAATATTTCACATTATTCACCATCATTGAACCAACTCAAACCAAGTTCAGTCAACAATGCTTCATCAAGTATTTTCTACTTTTTTTACTTTTTCTTCAACTTGTTTCGTACTCAAAATAGAAGCAAAAGTATTATTTATTTCTAGAAAAATTCAGATTATTATAAAAATTAGTTTTTTCATCTTTTACTTAAAATAATATTATTTTCTTAAATTTTATCATAATAATTATTTTTCTTCAAAATAAAAAACTTGACAATATTTAAAAATATTTTTTAAAAGAATAGAAAAAAGTAAAATTTTATTTTTTTCTTTATTTCTTGCATTTTGTTGTAAAATAAATAAAATCTTAAAAATATTTAAATTTTAACTGATAAATTATGGATTACAGTAGAGAGGCTCTGGATAGGCAAGCAAAGATAGAAAGTCTAAAAAGCGCTTGAGTTATTTGTTATGCTGACAGATTTCCTTGAAAACAAGATATTTCAGATTTAAGAAAAATGCAAGCACTTCCTCACAGTGACGAATTGATGCAAACTTGAGCAAGTTGACAAGTAAAAACAGCTTGAAGATTAGTTTTAAGCAGAGCAATGTGAAAATTATTATTTTGAAAAATAATTGACCACACTGGAGCAATCCAACTTTGTTTTCTAAAAGACAAAGTTGATTTCAATACTTGAAAAGAAATAGTTCAAAGTATTTCTATTGATTCTGAAGAAAAATCTGCTTTCAAAATCGCAGAGAAATTTGTACAAATATGAGACTATATAGGTGTTACTTGAGACTTATTTTTAACAAAACACTGAGAATTAACTATTTTTGTAAAAGAGTTTCAAATTTTAAGCAAAGCTGTAAGACCACTTCCGGAAAAATTTCACTGACTTGCAGATATAGAAACTGTTTACAGACAAAGATACCTTGATTTGATAACAAATGAAGAAAGTTTTGAAAGATTTAAATTAAGAAGCAAATTTATAAAAACTCTTAGAGATTTTTATTTTGAAAATGATTTTATTGAAATAGAAACTCCTGTACTTTGAAATGCGGCTTCAGGAGCTGCTGCTAAACCATTTGTAACACATCATAATGATTTTGATGAAGAATATTTTTTGAGAATATCTCCTGAAACATTTTTAAAAAGAGCAACTGTTGGTAGATTTGAAAGAGTTGTAGAATTTGCAAGAAATTTTAGAAATGAATGAAGTGATCCATCTCATATGCAAGAGTTTTGTGCGATAGAACATTATGCTTGTTGGTGGAACTATGAAGACAATATGAGATTTACAGAAAATATGTTTGATTATTTCTTTGAAAAAATTCCTGAATTAAAAAAAGAAATAGAAGTAAAAGATAAATCTTGAAATGCAAGAATGGTAAATTTCCAAACTCCATGGCAAAGAGTTGATTATGTGAAATGAGTTTATGATGCTTGTTGAATAGATGTTTCAAAATATTCTGAAGAAGATGAAGCAAAACTTAGACAAGATATAAAAGATGCTTGATTCTCTTGGGAATGAATTGATATACAAGCAACAGCTACAATGATAGATTATTTATATAAAAAGGTTTTAAGACCAAACATAGTTGGTCCAGCTTTTGTTTATAATTATCCAAAAACAATGCAACCACTTGCAAGACAAAATGATGAAAATCCATCAACTGTAGAACAATTTCAATTAGTTGTAAATGGTTGGGAACTTGTAAAAGCTTATAGTGAACTTGTGGATCCTGAAATTCAAAAAGCAAATTTTGATGCTCAAGCAGAAGCTCTAGAGAGATGAGACGAAGAAGCAACAAGTTGAGATGATGATTTTGTTTTGGCTATGGAGTATGCAATGCCTCCTCAATCAGGTTGGGGAATGTGAATTGAAAGAATTTTGTCTATTTTGACAGCTCAAGAAAACTTAAGAGATGTATTTTTGTTTCCTCTTATGAAGACTTGAAGAAGATGATGAGAAGCTGAACAAGAAAAAAACTAGGGGAAATCCTAGTTTTTTAGTTTGAGAAATTATTAGTTATCTATTACAATAGTTGAATTTGTTGTATCATATCTGTAAGTTATATTTCAGATTTTTATGTATCAGCGGTAACCTTCTTCTAACTCTAAAACTATTAAATCTCATTTTTTAAGTTCTGGAAATAGTCCATTATTTTCAGCTGTGATAACAGCATTTCTAAAACTCAATTTTCTACCCATATCTTGATCTATATTTTCATTTCACATTTTTATTAAAATAGAATATGCTTTTTCTATTGGTCATCACTCTTTCACTCTATATTCATCAAAACTATAATTAAATTGTTCATAAAAATATTTTTCATTATTATCAGTGCTTTCTGGAGTAATATTTTCATTATTATTTAAGCTTTCTAGAGTAATATTTTCACTATTACTTAGACTTTCTAAAACTATTCTTTCTCCCATAATTAAAAAAATTATAAATTAAAATTATAAAAAATAATTAATTTTTTACTCATACAACTTCATTCAAAAAATCAGCTAATCTTTGTATCTCAGCTCTTCATTCAGGACTAAGAGTACTTGATCTCTTCAAAAATAAGCTAGTTAGTGTGCTAGACATATACTTTGTATCATCAATTATTCAATTATTTACAAATATCTCTCAACCTTTTTCATAAAATTTAGGTTTTTTATCTTTACTTCAATTATTAACTTCATATATTCTTAAAGTTCTGGCTAGAACTACTGCAGCATTTTTTAGAGCTTCAAAATTTTTAAATTTCATATCAAGTACTTTCTCATCAATTTTTAACATATAATTTCTTCAATCTGTCATAAAATCAAATCTAGTAGATATTTCTTTTATTTCTTTGGATTGTTGATTTAAAATAGCTGTTTTTTCAGCTTCTTTTCTAGCCGCATCTCTTTTTTCCCATGCTATTGTGTATTTATCTTTTTCTGGAGCCATAACTTTAAAATTAAAAATTAAGAAAATTCTTAAGTAAAAATATTTTAACATAAAAATAAATACTTGTCAAAAAACTTGAAAATTTATTTTTCAAATATTCTCAAATTTGAAAATTTTTAAAAATAGATATAATAAAAAAAATTAATTTTTATATGAAAAAAGATGTTTGTTCACTTGCATAACCATTCACATTATTCGATTTTAGAATGACTCCCAAAACCAAAAGATTACGTAGAAAAAGCAAAAGAATTATGAATGCCAGCTGTTGCTCTAACAGATACTTCAAACATTCACTGATGTCATGAGCTCTATAAAGAAGCTTATTATGCGTGAATAAAAGCAATTTTATGAACTGAAATTTTTGTCATCTCAAGTTTAGATTCAAGTGTTTCTCACAAATTGGTTTTGCTAGCAAAATCTCTAAAATGATATCAAAACATCATTTCTCTGACTTCAAAAGCAAGTTTAGATAATCCTTGAAGACAAGCAAAAATAGATTTTTCAGACATAATAGAATTGAAAAAAAATTCTCCTGATTTAGAAATAATCTGTCTTTCTGGTCCGATTTCTTGAGAAATTCCTTTTTATATTTTATCTTGAAAAACTGAAGAGCAAATATTTGAAAAAATAAAAGAATATCAAGAAATTTTCTGAAAAGAAAATTATTTTTTAGAGCTTCTGTATCACGATGACATCCCAAAACAAAACTTTGTAACTGATGAGCTAATAAAAATTTCAAAAAAATACGAAATTCCAGTTGTTGCCTGCAATAATTGCTATTATATAGAAAAGCAAGATAAAAAAACTCAAGACGTAATTATGGCTATGGGAACTGGACACGAAATAGAAAATCCAGACAGACCGACTATGATGAACTGAGACTATTCTTTTTTTACAGAAGAGGAAATGCAAGCACTTTTCTGATTTATTCCTGAAGCTTTGGAAAATACTGTAAAAATAGCTGAAATGGTTGATATAAAAATCGAAACTTGATGAATCCTTATCCCGACTTTTGAACTTCCTGAAGAACATCAAAAAATATACGAAGAAGCCTTAGAATTCGAAAAAAATGATTATGAAAAATTTTGAATAAAAAAACTAAGTAGTGACGAATGGTACCTGAGGTATCTTTCTTTTGCATGATTAAATTGGAGATTTGATACAAATATTTCAAGAGAGATTATTTTTAAACTTGTACAAAAACTTGACAAACCAAGCCTAGAAAAAAAACTTACAGAAACTTCTCCTGAGGAACTAAAAGCACTTTCATTAACTTACTATTCTGATGAAAAAAAAGAAATTCTAAAATCTTTTAGTGAAGATATTCAAAACAAAATTGAAAGACTTGAGTACGAACTTGTCGTAGTCCACGAAATGTGATTTGATGCGTATTTCTTGATAGTTGCTGATTATATAAACTGGGCTAGAAATAACTGAATTCCTGTTTGACCATGAAGAGGTTCTGCTGCCGGAAGCTTGATGGCTTATTTATCGTGAATAACTGATATAAACCCACTACCATACAAACTACTTTTTGAAAGATTTCTAAATCCAGCCAGAGTTTCGATGCCAGATATAGACACCGATTTTGCTGATACTTGAAGAGATAAAGTTGTAGAATATTGTAGAAATAAATACTGAGCCGATCACGTAGCTCAAATATGTACTTTTTGAACATTTGCAGCGAGAGCTGCAGTAAAAGACGTTTGAAGAGTTATGTGAATTCCTTTTGCTGAAATGAATAATCTAGCAAAACTAATTCCTGAAAAACCTTGAACAAAGCTAAGATGAGCCTTGGAAGATAGTATTGAATTTAAAGAAGCTTATGAGACAAATCCAAAATACAAAGAAATAATTGACAATGCATTAAAAATTGAGTGAAATGTTAGACAAATCTGAGTTCATGCTTGTGCTGTTATCATAGCACCAAAACCGATGACAAATTTCACAGCTTTACAACATCCACCAAAAGATGCAGAGTCAATAGTTACGCAATACAGTGCTTATCCTTTGGAAGATTTATGACTTTTAAAAATGGACTTCCTTTGACTTAGAAACTTGACAATTATAAAAAGAGCTCAAGAAATCATAAAAAATAATAAATGAGTTGATGTAGATATTTTAAAAATAGATTTAAATGAAAGACAAGTTTTAGATATTTTTTGTGCTTGAGACACAACTTGAGTTTTCCAATTTGAATCTGACTGAATGAGAATTGAAACAAAAGAATATTCTTATGAAGAAAAACTTTTAAAAGAAAAAGAAATTCTTTGAATTTTTGTTTCTGGTCATCCACTTGACTGATTAAAAACTTATTGTGCAAAAAGAAGTAGAAACACAAAAAAGATGAAAATGAATTTTGAAAAGCTTCTAGAAATAGATAAAAAAGAAAATCCAGAAAAATATTTACCAGAAAACCCTTCTCAAGAAAACTCTGAAAATCCAGCAAAAAAAGAATTTAAAGAAGAAATAGTTCAAACTGTCTGATATATCACAGACTACAGAAAGGTAGTAACAAAAACTTGAAAAACGATGTGATTTTTAAAATGCGAATGATTTGATTTTGATTTCGAAGTCGTGATTTTCCCAAAGGACATAGAAAAATATGCAGAGAAACTAGATTCTAACTTAGTTGTAATCGTAACTTGATGACTTGATATAAATTTTGAATACAAAAGGAAATCTATAAGAGCAAAAGAATTAAAAATAACATCTATTTCGATGATTCGTGAGCAAGCCAGAGATTTAGGTATTTTTGATTGAAGTAGAAGATTTATAAATAATGAATTAAATGCTATAAAAGATGAAGATGAATCCATAGGAGAAGAAAAAATAAAAAATAATTCTGAAAAATATTCTGTTTTGCCTGAAAATTTTGATGAAAAACTTGAAAAAGAAATTTCTGAAAATAAATGAATAGAAATTCAAGAATTTATTGTAAATATTCCTCCAATAGCCAAAAAAGAAGATTTATTTGATTTTAAAGACTTTTTACAAAAACAAGAAATTTGAGAAATAAAAATAATTCTTGATCTTCGCGGACAAAAAAAAGATACAAATATTTCTATAAAAAATTTAGGAAATTTAAAAAATTGGATTTGAGAAAAATGGTGATAAAAAAGAACTAACTATTTAAGTTAGTTTTTTTGTTTTTATTCACAATACTTTAAGCAAATACGCAAAAATCAAAAAACATAAAAATCAACCCATAAATCAAACAAAGTTTATCATCATTTCATCTGTTGTGACTGTTTTTCAGATTGTTAAATCAATTAATCACAATAATTTGATAAAAATAAGTTGTAAAATTTCTATTCAAATTGCAATTCAAAGCCCTGTTAAAATCACATTTTTTTTATTTTTTATAAATACTGGAAGTAAGAATCATGCAGGAATTAAAAGTAAAAAATGTCAAATTATAAAATCACTTTGATAATTTAAACCTTGAAATGGCAAAAAATTTATATAAGTTGTAGTAGTTGGAAAAATTCTTTTAATAGGAGAAAATGACAAAATTACTAAAAATAGCAAGTAAATAAAGCTCAAAGCAAAGAAAAAATGTTGTGTTTTTGAGAAATTTTTATTTCTAGTTAAGTATAAAAACACAAAATAGCAAATCAAAGCAAAAACAAGAAATTTTACTTGATAGTCATAGTAAAATATGGGAATACTATAGTCATTAAAACGCATAATCCAAAAGTTAATTATAAATTTTAATATATATTATTGATTATAAGCATTATTTCTCTTTGTCAATTGAAATAGTAGAATTAAAAAACTTTCTATTTACAAAAGCAAAATAAAAATTAAAATAATTAGAAATACTTTCTAACAAATTTTTTATGGAAACAATACAAGTCTGAAACTGAAAAAATTTTTTCAAAGTTTTGCCTGAAAGATGATGAATCCTGTATTCTTTGGTTTTAAATTGAAAAGAAATACTTTTCCAAGAAATGCTTGAAGAAACTCTTTTTGACAAAAACAAAAGTGTCAGATGAGGAATCCCACTTATGTTTCCAAATGCTTGACCATTAAAGCAAGAAGAAATAAAAAAACTTGGTTACCAGATGCCTCAACACTGAGTTTTTAGAAATAATTGTTGGAAAGTGAAAGAAACTTGAAAAGATTTTTTGGAACTCTATTTTGATGAATCAATGCAAGATTTTGAAAACAAAATTCCTTTTAAATTTGAAGCTTTTTTAAAATATAAATTAACAGAAAATTCTTTAAAAATTTCTCTAAAAATCCAAAACAACGACAAAAAAGATTTTGCTTTTTCGCACTGATTTCATCCTTATTTTGCTGTTCCTGATTCAAAAAAGAGTGAAATAATTTGGCAAGAAAACTTGGCAAAAACTATTATTGACAAATCTGAAATCTGGCAAAACGACTGAACTATAAGCATTGATTTACCAAAAAATTGATTAAATTTTGAAATTAAAGCTATCTGAAAAATATGTCTAAATTATAGTTCTGATTTTTCTAAATTTTGGATTTGGTCAATGAAAGACAAAGCATTTGTTTGCATAGAACCTGTAGTTTGAGATGAGTGAAATATTGTCAAGAATCCAATTATTTTGGAACCAAAAGAAAAATTTGAAAGTTTTTTTGAAATAAAATTAGAAAGTTAGTTTCTCGTTTAAAAATATTTAATTATCGAAAAACAATAAAAAATATTTGACAAAAAATATTAGAATGATATAATTATATTACAAAGTTATAACTTCTAAATTTTATTTTTTAAATATTTTTTATGAAAAAAGAAAGATTTGAATGAATAATGTTTTCAGTAAAGATGATGAATATAATCTTAATTCTCGGTATAATAACAGCAATCTGAGCTTTGTGGTATTTTTGATGAGACGTAGTTTTTGAGCATTTACTAAAAAAATTTAGGTTTTACTCAAAAATTTCAAAAGATTATTTGTGGATAATTTGAAGTTTTTATTTAGTTTTGCTTTTTGTTTATTATTTCGTTCTTGTACACTTTCTCTGAAAAACTCTTAAAAATATAAATAATTGAACTATTTTAGATAACAAAAACCTTATAAATATTTTATTTATTTTGTATTTACTTTTCCCTATAATTTCATATTGAATTATTTCTATTGCAAGTATATTATTTACTTGGATTTTATATGAAATTATTAAGTTTTGAATGATAAAAAAAGTAGAAAAAGATAAACTTGAGGAAGAATCAAAATTAACTATTTAAAAAATTATGAAAAAAATAATTATAAATCTCGATGTAATGCTTGCTAAAAGGAAAATGAAACTTATGGATTTATCAGAAAAAATATGAATTACTCAAGCAAATTTATCTATTTTAAAACAATGAAAAGCAAAAGCAATTCGTTTTTCTACACTTTTAGCTATTTGTGAAGCTTTAGATTGCGAACCTTGAGATATTTTATGAATTGAAGATGAAAAAGACTAGTTTTTAAAAACTAGTCTTTTTTTAAGTCAAATAATCTATAAATAAAATTCAATTTAAGTGATCAATTTCATGTTGAACAATTCTTGCTGAAAGTCAACTCAAAACCAAAGTTTTTTTAGACTTTTTTTCATCAATATAATTTACTTTTATACTTTCATATCTCTTAACTTTTCCTTTTTGTCAAGGTAAAGAAAGACATCATTCTTCATCAATAAGCATATTTTCAGAGTGTTCAATTATTTCAGGATTTATCATAATAATCGTTTTGAAGCTATCATCATCCCGATTTTTTAGTAAACTAACAATAATAACTCTTGTTGAAAATCAAACTTGCGGTGCAGCAAGACCAACTCAACCATTTTTTGGATTTTTTATGTATTTTAACATTTCTTTTCATAGTTTTATTGCTTCATTTAATTCTGCTGTTTTCACTTCTGGAGCAACTGTTCTAAGTATTTTATTATCTTTTCCTGTTTCTATTTTTAGCATTTTTTTGAAATTTATCTTTTTAATTATTCCTTATTATAAGTTATAATTTTTATTTTTCAAGTTTAAAAATATTTGTAGATGAAATATATAAATAATCAATTAAAAAAATTTTTTAAATTTTGAAATAATTATAATCTATTTTGCTAAGAGTAGTAAAGAATTTTTTACTTTATTTCTTAGTAAGTTAATCAATTTCTTTTCAAAAAGGAGAAAAAAATGTTAAAACTTAAACAATTAGCACTTAGTTTTGTGTTTTTGTTTCTTTCTTTTGCTTCTATAGCTCAAGAAAATCCTATGGGACTAGTTGCTGGAGCTAGTGCTGCATTAGTGGCTAGTCAATATGATCTTATAGATAGGGCTAATGGTGTTTATTTATATGCTAATAAATCAAGAACTGTTTTTGTTCAGCTTACTGACTTGAGAAAGGCTAGTCTTGAAAATGCATATGAACAGAAAACAAGGAATACAAATTCCTTTAATCGTAAACAAATAAACTCTTTTGCCAAAGGAAATTATTTCTCTGTTATAAATGGTGTTCACTTTGACTATTCAAAAAACCCAACAACCATATCTTTCCCTTTTACTCCTGATGGAGTTTACTGGGGTAGTAGAAATGAAAATAACAGGGCATTATGTGTAAAGTCAAATAATGTTGCTACTGTGGAACTAACAGGTACAGGAACTCCAAATTATTCTTATGCTTGTAAATTTTCTGTTATCCTTCTGCACCCTGATGTAGATAAAGGAAAGAAAGTTTCTAAGGGTAGAACTTATATTGATGTTCCTAGTAAAAATAACCATTTTGTTTTGTTTTTTGTTACAAAAAATAGAACACAAGGAGAGATGGAAGCTATAGCAAACTTATGGGGTGTTCCTAAACAAAGACTCATAATGGGTGATGGAAGTGGTTCTAGTCAGTATTATGGGAAAAACTATAGATTATTTGGTAATGCAGGAGCAAACTCAGGACCAGATAATAGAACTATTCCTCATGCTATAGTTACTAAATTAGGAAGGTAGTTTTAACCAAAAACCAGCTACATTTTGTAGCTGGTTTTTTTCTAACTAAACCTTCAACAAGTAAGAAATATAGTGAGCCCAAATAAGAAACTAACAAATATGAATAAAGTATTTCATATAAGTATTTTAGTTAGGTCTTTTTTTGAGTCATGTTTATCAGTTAGAGTACTTCATATAAGAACAGAAAAGGCTCAAATAAGAGGAATAAATCTGAAGAATATGTAGAAAAACTTAGGGAAATTGTAATTTAATTTTTTAAAAAATATTTTATTTGATAGAAATTTTCATATATAATAAAAGACTAAATCAAGCAAAAATCATATAAAAATACCAAAAGCATATAAAAATATCCAGTGAAAAATAGTTGCTGAGTAAGCTATATTTACATCTCAAAAATATCACCATAAATATGAATGGGCTAAAAAAGAATGATTTGGTAAAGCATAAAAAACTTCATGTGCAACATAAAAATGATTTAAACTTGCTTTTTCAGAATACACTAAATTGTATATAAAGTTCCAAAAACTTGATCTGCTTTCATCATGTATAAAATTGTGAAATGATAAGTATTCTTTGGCTATCAAATCATATGAACTAATCCAATTACCATTTCAATATGCAAAGTCACAAAAAAGCTTGTCTTTCATATTTTTATATTATTTTTTATTTTGTATTATTATATTTTAGATTTCACTTAAATCAAGTTTTTTTGGTAAGAAGATAGTTTTAACTAAAAACCAGCTACATTTTGTAGCTGGTTTTTTTCTAACTAAACCTTCAACAAGTAAGAAATATAGTAAGTCCAAATAAGAAACTAAATTAACTTACAAATAAATTAATTTCCATAAAAAAATACTTTACAAAAACTATTATATCTTTAAAATATTCAAAATAAATTTCTAATTTAAAAAAAGTGATAGAATCAAACAAAAACCAAAAATCAAATAGAATTGTTACTCCAAGCGAAAAAAGTATAGATAAATCTGTTTTTTCAAATGCTTTAAGACCAGAAAAACTTGAAGATTATGTTTGACAAGAATCTATAAAAAAACATCTCAGTGTAGCTATTTCATCGTCAAAAATCAGAAAAGAACCTCTTGATCACATTCTTTTTTATTGACCTCCTTGACTTTGAAAAACAACATTATCAAATATAATTTCAAATGAAATGTGATGAAATTTGAGGTCAACAAGCTGACCAGCAATAGAAAAGCAATCTGATTTAATTAGTATTTTGTCAAATATTGAAGAATGAGATATTTTATTTATTGATGAGATTCATAGAATAAAGCCTCAAATTGAGGAAATTCTCTACACTGCAATGGAAGATTTTACAATCGATATAATGGTTTGAAGCGGAACCTGAGCGCAAAGTGTAAAATTACCTTTAAAAAATTTTACTTTGATTTGAGCCACAACTAGACTTTCTTCACTTTCTTCTCCTCTTAGAGACAGATTTTGAAATATTTTAAAGCTTGATTTTTACTGAGAAAAAGATTTAGAAAAAATCATTTCAAACAATTGTTTAAAACTTTGACTTGACTTTCCGAAATTTGTATTAGAAAATATTTCTAAAAAATCTAGATGAACTCCAAGAATAGCAAATAGATTACTAAAAATTGTCAGAGACTATTCTATAATTTGAAAAGATTTGACAAATAAAAAAATACTTGAAGAAATATTTTTTGATATATGAATTGATGAACTTTGACTTGATTATTTAGATAAAAAATATTTAAATTTGATTTTGAATAATTTTTCTTGATGACCAGTTTGACTCAATACAATCGCATCTTCGATTTGAGAAGAGGAAGCAACAATTGAAGATGTTGTAGAACCATATCTATTACAAATTGGCTTTATAGAGAGAAGTCCAAGATGAAGAAAAATAACTCCTCTTTGAATTACACATTTAAAAAAATAATTTATGAAAAAAGTTGAAACATTTACTTTAAGTGAATGAATAGAAAAAGCAATTCAAGATATTTCTGAAAAAATGACTTCAAAAAAAGTTTTTGTTAT
This sequence comes from Candidatus Gracilibacteria bacterium GN02-872, assembly GCA_003260325.1. GTDB lineage: Bacteria > Patescibacteriota > Gracilibacteria > BD1-5 > UBA6164 > GN02-872. The sequence continues at coordinate 171,056 of MOLU01000001.1, forward strand.
ACTTGTTGCTTGATGAACAGCTTCTGGAAAAACTTCTGCTGTAGCTCAAAAACTAAATGATTTTTTTTCTGATTCTCAGATTTTATCAATGGACAATTATTACAAATGAAAAAAGTTTGTAGAAGAAAACAATCTAAACTTTGACCAACCAGAAGCTTTGGATTTAGAATTATTTTTTAAAAATTTAAAAGATTTAAAATCTGGAAAAACTGTCAAAACTCCCGAATACGATTTCAAAAATTCAAAACCGATATTTGATAAACTGACTATAAAGCCAAGTAAAATAATTATCGTTGAATGACTTTTTGCATTGAACGAAAAAATTATAGAATTGTGAGATTATAAAATATTTGTAGAATTGTGAGTACATAGCCAAATTCTCAGAAGACTTTTCAGAGATGTTGACAGAACTTGAGAAAAACCAAGAGTTATTTTAAATTATTTTTTGGATGTAGTTTGGCAAATGCATAAAAAGTACATCGAACCAACGAGAAAATACGCAGATATCGTTTTATTAAACGATTACACAGCTTCTATCGAATCAAAAAACGCAAAATTAAAAGAAGACAGAATAAAATACAAAATTTCAATTCCAAATATAAAAGAAAAATTATGAGAAATAATTTACAGACTTGGTTGAGTCTATGTTTGAAAAATGTCTCAAACTGATTATTTTTTTGACCCAGCCTGAGATTATAAAGAAACTTGAGAATTGATGATAATCAGAAGAATATGATTTGATAGATACTTTTTTATGTACTTTTGACCTGATGATAAAAAAACAAAACATGATGACAGGTATACAATGAAATTTTTTACAGATTACTATACCTTAGCCAATTTTAAAGATATATATCAAAAAAATTATGTAGAAGTTTCAAAACTAAGAAGATCTTTTTATATTTGATGAGTTTTGGTTTGTTTAGATGAAATCGAGTGATGAGATCAGTATTTAACTTTTAAATTTGACTGAAAAAATAAAAGAGAAATTATTGTTGAAATACTTGAAAGACTTGGAATTGATCCGCTTTCTGGGATTGACAAAACTTATTTTCAATTACTAAAATAAAAAAATATGTCCATTTGGCAAACAAAATCTTGGCAAGAAATGCTTCAAAAATCTTGACAAGTTGAAAAAAGTATTTATTTAAAAAATATTTTTATAGAAAAAAGAAAAGTTTCACTTTGAGAATTTTGACTTTTCGCTTTATGAGTAGATTATAAAGATATTCCTAAAGATTTTTTAGATGAAATTAAAAATCTTTGTAAAGTTGAAAACGCTTTATTTTTTCAAATTGAAACTTTAGATTATAAGCATTTTGAAGAGAAAGACTTAGATTGATTTGAAAAAAAATATTATAAAAAATTTATAACTCCATTTACTGCAATAATTGATTTAGAAAAAAGTGAAGATGAAATTTTAGCTGATATGAAGCAAAAATGAAGGTATAACATTCGTCTTGCAGAAAAAAAATGAGTAAAAATTATGGAAGCAGAAAAAACAGAAAAAAATATAAAAATTTTTTATGATTTGATGATGGAAACAACTTCCAGAGATAACTTTTTCTGAAATACTTTTGATTATTACAAAATATTTTTAGATGAGTTACCTTATTCAAAACTACTTTTTGCTGATTTTGAAGGCAAAATAATTTCAGCATGAATATTTGTTTTTCTAGAAAATGAAGCAATTTATTATTATTGAGCTTCCACAAGTGAGAAACAGTACAGAAATTTAATGGCTCCATACTTATTGCAATGGAAAGCTATACAAATAGCAAAAGAAAAGTGAATAAAAATATATGATTTTTTGTGAACAGCTTGAGAAACGGAAAAAAATTCTCCTCTCGCTTGAGTTACAGATTTCAAACTAAAATTTACAAAACAAAGCCAAAAAGTTTCAGAAAGTTTTCTTTTTATAAACAAAAAATTTAAGTATAAATTTATAGAATTTCTAAAAAAACTAAAAAAATAGTTTTGGAAAAATAACAAAATTGAGTAAAATAACAGAAAGATTATTTCTAAAAAGTTTTCATGAGAAAAATATTTTTTGTTTGATTACTCATTTTTTTGGTTTCTTGTTGAGTAAAACCAAATCAAGATTCTTTAATAATTTCTAAAGATCAAAAAAGTGTAAAAGAAATTTGTGATTGAATAAATAAATGAGATGATTTTGAAAAAGTAAAAAAAGATTTCTGAGAACCAAAACTTGTATTAGAAAAATCTGATTTTTCAAATTATCATTATTGAGATATAAATGAAATTTGTAATTTAGTTATTGAAAAAGGAAAAGTTTTAGAAAAAACTTATATAAAAGCTTAAAAATTATATTTAAAAATAAATTTATGAAAAAAATAATAATTACCTTAACAATAGTCCTTTTATCTTCTTGCTGAAATAATTGAATTAATCAAGAAAAAACAAACTCTAGTTCTACAAACAGTTGACAAGAAAAAGTTGAGACAAATTCAGAAAAAACTTGAGAAAATACAAATTCTTGAAAAGTTGAAAGTTCTATAAATAGTTGAAACTTAAATATTTGAACAGAAAATAAATCAGAAAATATAAAGGAAATGTGTCAATCAGTAAATAAATGAGATAGTTTCGAGTCTGTTGTGAAAAAAATTTGAAAATGAAAACTAGCATCAGATTCTTGAGATACTCAAACTTATGTTTATTGAAGTGACTACAGCGAATCTTGTCGTATTATGATTATGGAAGGAAAAGTTTATACAAAATTATATTATAATAATAACTAGAAAGGAATTTTATAAACCTTTTAAAATATGAATTTTTTAATAGCTTCATTTTTATTACTCATTTTCTCGTATTTATTCTTAAAAAAGACTAAGATAAACTTAGTCGTTTTTGGGATCTTTGTATTTTTATATTCAGTTATTTCTGTGACTTACATTATTTCAAATTATTTTACAGGAAACTGAGTTGACGAATCTGTTATTTATCATTTATTTTACTGACTTGGATGAGCTTGATTTTGAGCAGATGCTTGAATAATTATTCTATGAGCAATACTTTTAATTATCTGAATAGCTTTACCAATATGATTTTATTATTTTTGAAAAAATAAAGAAATAAAAACAAATGTATACTATAAAGGACTTTTTTGAGTATTTTTTATTTCTGCTTTTATTTTTCATCCAATTTTTAAAAATATTTACGATCTATGATATTTTGACCTAAATAATGTCGTAAAATGAAAACTTGTTTCAAAAGAGGATATTGAAAAAGTTTATTTTGTACCTGAAGCAAAGAAAAAAACAGAAAAAACAAAAAATATTATTTATCTTTATCTAGAAAGTTTTGAGAAAACTTATTTAGATGAAGATGTTTTCCCAGATTTAACACCAAACTTAAATAAACTTAGAAAGGAGGCAATTAGTTTTGAAAACCTAAAAATGGCTTATTGAACTTCATGGACAATTGCTTGAATGGTTTGAAGTCAGTGCTGAAGTCCGCTTATAAACTCTGGTTGATGAGGAAATTCTATGCATTGAATAGAGGATTTCTTACCTTGAGCATTTTGTTTGTGAGATTTTTTAAAGAAACAAAACTATAATCTTTCCTATATTTGATGAGCAAATTTATCTTTTGCTTGAAAATGAAATTTTTATAAAACTCATTCTTTTGATAATATTTTGTGAAGAGAGAAATTGGAACCAAAGTTAAAAAATAAAGATTATATAAATGATTGGTGACTTTATGATGATTCTCTTTTTGATTTTGTTTTTGAAGAATATGAAAGATTAAGTGAAACTTGACAAAATTTTTGACTTTTTACTTTAAATCTTGATACTCATTGAAGCGAGTGAGTAATTTCAGAATCTTGTAAAAATTATCTTTATGATTCTCAAAATGAGAAAAATATTTTAAATTCTTATCATTGTGTTGACAAACTTGTTTGAGAATTAGTAGAAAAAATAAGAAACCATAAAAATTTTAAAAATACAACTATCGTGATAACTTCTGATCATTATGCGATGAAACACAATAATTCTTATGATACTTTAGAAAAAAACAAAGACAAAAGAAGAAATTTATTTTTAGTTTTAGACAGTGATTCTGAAGCTCAAAAAATAGAAAAAGAATGAACTACTTTAGACATTTGAGCAAGTACTTTAAGCTTGATTTGATTTGATGTTGACAAACTTTGAGCTTGAGTTAATTTATTTTCTAACTTAGAAACAAACTCAGAAAGCTATTTAAAGAAAAATAGAAATATTTTTGAAAGTTTTTGGAGTTATCCTAGTTTAAAAAACTGAATAGATTTTGATCTAGAAAACAAAAAAATAAAAATCGAATGAAAAGATATTCAATTCCCAGCTTTAATTTATCTAAGCGATAATTGAGATACAAAGCAAATTCTTTGGACAGATGATGCTTGAGAACTTGATTTAAGAACTCTTATTAAAAATAATTCTATTTTTATTGATTATTGTGAAGAAAACAAATGATTCTGTCTAAATTTTAAAACAAAATACTGAGAAAATATTTCTCAAAATATTTCTGAAAATAAAAATATAAGTTACGAAGAAATATTACAAAAGCTAAAATAAACTTGAAAAAAATAAAAAATAACTATAATTTGTATAGTTATTTTTTAATGAAAAATTATGTTTGAAAAATCGGATTTACCTTATCCAAAAAACGCACTTGAACCTTACATATCGGAAGAAACTATGAATTACCATTATGATAAGCATTTGCAAGCTTACTTTGACAAATTAAATTCCCTTATCAAATGAACTGAATTTGAAGGTAAAGATTTAGAATTTATAATTAAAAATTCAACTTGATGAATTTTTAATAATTCTGCTCAAGCTTGGAATCATGAATTTTTCTGGAATTGTATGACTCCAAATGCAAAAAAAGAAGCCAACTTAGAAATTTGAAATCTTATAAAAAGAGATTTTTGAAGTTTTGAAAATTTTAAAGAAAAATTTATTGAGTTTGGTTTAAATAATTTTGGTTCAGGATGGACTTGGCTAGTCTTAGATGAAAATTGAAAATTAGAAATTTTAAATTATTCAAATGCGTGAAATCCTCTAAACACAAATAAAAAAATTTTACTTTGAGTTGATGTTTGGGAACATGCTTATTATATAGATAGAAGAAATGACAGAAAAGCATATTTAAACAATTTTTTTGAAGTAATAAATTGGGATTTTGTAAACAAAAATCTAGAAAAATAAAAGAATAACAGCTTAGTTATTCTTTTTTATTTTTCTTTCGAAATAAAATTTAAATCTTCAATCAATTTTCATAATGTTTCAACTCAAATTCTTCAATCAGCCATTATATTTTTTGAATTTTGATATTTCAAAACTGCTTGATAAGTTTTTTGTCAATATTGTCAATCAATTTCAAGTTTCTTATTTCATTCTAATTTCAAGATTTTATTTAAATATTCCTGTAATTTTTTTACATTTTCTGCTCACTTTTTGCTTTTAGCTAGAAATTCTTTATAATATCACTTTTTATAATTTCAGTCTTTTTCTTTATAATTAGTTTCAAAATCTTTTAAAATTTCCTGAAATTTATTTATTGTTTGTCAAATTTCTTGAGTTTCTGAAATATTTTCAACTTTTTGTTCTCAAATTTCTTGGATATTTTCAGGTTCTAGATTTAAAGTCTTTTCTCCAAAAGATTGTTTTAGTTCTGAAGCTTTTCAATCTCAATTTTTAGAAATATTTTCAGAATTTATAGATCCTCAAGAAGAATCTCATTTATCATAAAATAATTGATTAGAATCGTCATCAATATAAGTTACAAAATCTTCAACTCATTTTGTTTCAAAAATATACATCATATCTTTCTCAAAAACTAAAGCCACAGATCAAGTTGAATTTATAACTTTAGATTTTCTTAAAAAATAAGGCAAATTTTCATAGAATTCATAAGATTGACTTTTGAAAAAATTACTGTTAAATTTATTTTTAAATGCAACAATTGGTTTTGAATTTTCTATTTTTCATCAAAATTTTACAATTTTAGAAATTCACTTTCAAGAATAATAAGGTAATTTCAATGGTGTTTCTATCATAAAATTATAGACTTTTAGAACATTAGGATTTAAAAATTTATTTTTTAATCAATCATATCCATTTTTAATTTTAATAACACCTCATTTTCACCAATTATAAGCTTGTTCTACCTTTTTACCTGTAGATTTGACTACATTCATACTTTTTTCAGCCGTTTTAGAAATTATTCAGTTTTTAGGAAGAATTGAAGTTAAAAAATCAACATTTTTCCCATTTTTAGACAATAAAATTCTTCATTGACTTACTAAAATCAAAAAGTCATTATAATTATCTTTTTTAGAAAATTTTTCAATTATGTCTAAAAAATATTTAGAGGCAGGATCACTAGGATCCAAGTTATTTTTAATGTTATTTAAAACTTTTTTTTGTCATTTAAAATCATTTTTTAAAGAAATAATTAATTCATCATCAAGATTATTTTTACGAAATAAATTACTTGTAGTTTCATTTCAGTTAGCTATATCTTGTCTAACATTCAAAGCATCTCTTTTTTTAGTCAATAAACTTTTTTGCTCATTTAATGATTTTATAGAATTTTCTATATTTTTAAGTTCTTCTCAAGTTCTTCAAGCTTTTAAATTCTCTAATTCTTTTATAGCATTGTCTATTTTTCATATTTTGAAGTCTAAAGATTTAGTTCCTCTTAAAACTTAATTTAAAGGTTTTATTATTTTATTTATTGCTGATCATATTGCATATTCAGCAGGTCAATAAGCAGTAATTATTCAAGCTTGAATCGTTCTAACTCAAATTTTTTTTATTCAAGAAGTAGTAGACGCTGCAGCCTTTAATTTAGACATTACTTGAGGTGTCATTGCAACTCATTTAAAAGTAAGTAAAGTTCATATTACATTTCAAGCTAACTTTCAAATAGCATGTCATTGTTCTTCTGAAGGCAAATTATTTATCTTTTTCCATTCATAAGCAATCGCTTCTTTCACTATTCAAATATCTAAATCCTTAACAACTTCCCAAAGTTGCACTAATTGTTCATTAACTTCTTTATAAAATTTCCCATCAGAAAAACCAAGTTTGTATAAAACAGCTGAACCAATATATTCAGAAAAAGCAAGAGCTGTTTTAGCAAAAGAAATAACTGATTCTCATACTCACTCAACTATTCAAATTGGTCACATATATAAATTTTTATATCACTCCTCTTTCATATAGTGTCAAGAAGTTTTAAGAGCTTCTAGAAATTTTACATCAGTAAATTCTTCAGGATTATTATCTAATCTATTTTTTAAATCTTGCAAGTCTTTCAAAATATTTATCAATTCTCAAGATTCGTCAGAAGAATGAAGATTTTCTATAAATTTTTTTAAACTTGTTATATGTTTTTCTAAATTATTTTTTACATCCAAAACCATTCACTTATAAATCTCGTCTCATCAGTCAGAAACAATTTTATCAATAGCATTACTTAAAAATCAGGTATTTTCGTCCCTAGCTTTTCTTATCTCATTTAAACGTTCAATTTCATAATTAAGATTTCTTCTTTGATTTTCAGCTTCTTTCATTATTTTATTCTTTTCTTGCAAAAATAGCTTTTCAGAAGAATTTTTTTGAATATCTATTTTTCAACCTTTTTCCATTATTTTTATTAAATTTTTAAATACTTAAATTATTATAACACATTTACAAAAAAGATGTCAAATTTACTTTAAAAATAAAAAAAGCTTCAGTAAAACTGAAACTTTTCATAATTTAGAATATTTTGGTTGCGGAGACAGGAATTGAACCTGTGATCTTCGGGTTATGAGCCCGACGAGATACCACTTCTCCACTCCGCTATAATAAATTTTATAAAACAAAAAAGTTTTCAAGAAGTACCTATATCCCGAAAACAAAAATACAAATGGTATGGCTACGGGGAATCGAACCCCGGTTACCGGGATGAAAACCCGATGTCCTAACCACTAGACGATAGCCACATAAACACTTCTTATAAAATGTAAAAGTATTATATATAAAATTAAAAATAGTCAAATTTTTTTTGACTATTTTTTTATTTCGTTTCATAATTCCAAATCAATTCATCATTACTTTTCGGCTTGTTATTCATAAAATACTCACATCTCTCAAAATAAGTTTTACTAGGAGAATCATTATATTTTTTATAAATATTTTCAAATAAATCTTTTGCAGAAATAAAATCTCTAGAATTATAAACTAAAATCGCTTTCTCAAATTCTGTTCTAATCTTTTCCTTTTTTAAGCTCAGATTTCATTTTTCTGAAAGCAACTCATAAATTTTTATAGCATTATCTTTTCATTTTACTCTTATCTTGTCAAGATACCTAAATTCAAAAAAATCTTTATTTTCCTCAAAAATATCTTCAGAGACGCAGATAAAAGTTCAATAAAATTTATTTACTCATTCTAAACGAGAAGCTAGATTGACACTGTCTCAGAGTGCAGTGTATTCTATTTTTCTTCAAACTGCTCAAATATTTCAAACTATTGCTTGTCAAGTATGTAATCAGATTCTAACTTTTATCTTTGGCAATCATACTTTTTGCCAATTCGAATTCAATTCTTTAAGAGTTTCTTGCTGTTTTAAAGCTGATAAACAAGCATAGTAAGAATCTTTTTCATTATTAGAAAATGCTCACCATAAAGCCATTATAGCGTCTCACTCGTATTTATTTATAAATCAATTATTGTCTAAAATAATATTTGACATATAAGATAAATAATTTCTTAAAAATGAAACCAATTCGTGTGGAGAAAATTTCTCAGAAATACTTGTAAATCCTTCAATATCTGAGAAAAATATTGCCAATTTTCTTGTATCTCAGTCAAGTTTCAAATCTCAAGAATTTGATAAAATTTCTTTTACAATTGCTTTAGACACATATTCTGAAAGAGCTTTACTAAGCTTAACTTTGTTATTACTTTCATAGACATATTTTACAGCATTTCAAATCGCGATAGAAATCGGTAAAGCTAAAAATAATTCAAAAAGATGAGAAAATATGTAAGAAAAAAATGTTAAAATTACAATCGGATAAATAACCAAGAAAATACCAGAAATAGCTAAGTTTGCAATCACAATTATAAATCCAGAAGGAGACAAACTAAAATAAATTGATGTGATTATTAACAAAAAGATCAAAAACCACTCCAAATTTTCGTTAAAATAAAACGAAAAATCTTTTTTCATAATTGTATTCAAAATATTTGCATGAACAAAAACTCAGTATTCTATTCCATTTCTTGTATAAAATGTATCTTTTATTCACTTTGCGGTTACTCAAACCAGAACTATTTTTCAATCAAATAATTTTAAATCAATTTTTCACTCAATAACATCAACAAAAGAATAGGTCTCAAAATTTGATATTTTTCCTGAACTATTACTTGGTAAAGGAATATAATTTATCAAAACTTCATTTCATCAAGTTTTTGAGAATGGAATCGGATAATCTGGTCTAAGATAAAAATAATTTGGATCTTTCTGCTTATTATAGTCTTCCATAAAATCTTTATTGTAAAGTCTTGAATAATAAGCTTTTAGTAAAGAAATAGCAAAATGATTGTACTTTGAAATTGCTCAATCTTTGTCAGAAAGATTTGCTGTTGGAATAAAACTCAAAACAACTCAAGTTTTTGATAAAATTGGTGTAAAATATCAAAAAGCAAATTTTGATTCATCCAAAATATCAATTGGTTTTTCAATTATTCTATTCGCTTTTCATCAAATTTCTTTTGTAATGATAGAACCTCATAAAATTACATTTCAAGCATTTTTTATTGCTTTTGCAAAGTTTCTATCGGATTGTATATGATCTTTGTTTTTATCGGCAAAAATGATATCGAATCCTATTACTGCAGCTCATCATTTATTTAAACTTTCTATCAAAGTTTTATAATATTCTCTAGAAATGGGAAAAGATCCTAGTTTTTCCAAAGTTTTTTCATCTATCATAACAATAGAAATGGCTTCATTTACCATTTGAGATTTTACTCTATTTCAATAATTTTTTACAGTAAGAAAAATAGTATTTATACCTTCATTTATTCAGTAAAAAAGTGGACTAAGTAAATACACAAAAAAGAATAAAATAAATGCAAAAAATGTACTTAAAAATGATCTGTTTTTAAAAAGTCTTTTCAAAATAAACAAAATTAATTAAATAAATCTTTTATCCAGTCAAAAAATCTTAAAAATATATTCTTTTGCTCTATAATAGCATCGTTTACTTGACTACTAAAATTTTCCAAAAATTCTTTGTAATTAGCACTGTTTAATACTTTTTCTTTAAAAGTATCAATAAGCTTGTTTAAACTATCTCACAAGTCAAATTTTATACCTAAATTTTCAAGCATTTTTGTAAAGTTATTATAATCTAAATATTTTTGATTTTCTTTTAAAATATCTGTAATTTTTTCAAAGTTTCAAAAATTTTTATTTTTAAAAATATCTTTTAAATCATATGAAAATGTTGATAAAAGAGAAGGTTTTTCTTTATCTGGAGCTAAATCAATCAGTTTCTCTTTCAAAGCAATTTTTAAATTAAACAATTTTTCAGAGTTTTCCAAAGAAACAAAGTTTAAATTTTGATAACTTGATAAAATTGTTTTATAAAGTTTTTCTCTTTGCTCTTTTGTAAGATTATCTATATTTTTTCCTGCAAAATAAACAAAATCTTTCACTCTCTTTTCAACTTCCAAAGACAATTTCAAAAGATATTCTTTATCTAATTTTTGGTTCAATTCAAAGAATCATTTATCTTTAAAGAATTTTATAAAATCATCAAGTGAAATAAACTCAAAATTTGAAAGTTTCAATTGTTTGTTTTCAGTAACTTCTTTCTTTCCAAATTGTTTATTTGTCAATTCTACTTTATGACTTTCTACTTGTAAATAATCATTATCTGCATCAACTACATAAACTGTTCATCTAACTGCGATTTCTGTATCACTGTAAGTTTGGTTAAAGTAAGAATCTTCTCACAAATAAGTTACGACATTTGACCAAGTCTTACCTGAAAATAGCCTAAATAAAATATTAACTTGATCTTTATTTTTAGCTACAAATTGATTTTCTATTTTTACCTTTGTATTTCATCAAAGTCTTGTAATACTTCAATCTCACCACTCAATAATCGCTAAACTATCTTTTGTTTTTGTTTCAATAATATCTTCTTTTGAAAGTTTTTCTTTTTTTCAAATTTGTAAAACTTTATCATTTAAGAGTCATTCTCAAGACACTAATTCTAAATATGAATTTCTATCAACTGATTTAAAAAATAATGAAATTGAAATTCATATTCAAATTATGATAACAATGAGGATAATTATAAAATATATAAATTTGTTTTTATTTTTTTGCATTTATGATTATTATATACTAAATTAGTTTATATAATTTTACTATAATTTTAATAAAAATACAAAAATTATGAAGAAACAGTATGTTTTTATAATTATGATAATAATAATTTTATATATTTCTTTCTTGATAATAAGCTATACTTACAAAGAACATATTACAAATTCAAGTATAGAATATATAAAAGCTTTAACAAAAGATGTTGAAAAAAAGATAGATTCTGCAAAAAAAGTTGTTGAATACAAAACCTCAAGAGCTTATAAAAACAAAGTATTAAAAGAACAACAATCTTTTAAAAATGTTTGAGAAAAAGTTGTTTATTTTACAACTGAAGAAAATTTTAACAAATATACAACCATTGAAGAAAAAAAACCAGAAACTGTTATTACAAATGATAATAATGAGCAAATAAATGTAAAAGATTTCAGTATCTGGGAAAGATGGATGTATTTACTTTTCAAAAAACAACCTGAACAATAAAAAATCCCTAAAAAGGGATTTTTTTATAAATCTAAATTGACATAATCATCAGGCAATTCTCACTCTGGAACATTTGAAATACTATTGTAAGAAGAACTATTTGATCAAAATATTTTATTTCAAATTTCATCTATTTTCTCAAAAATTCTTGAAGGTTTCGCATATTTATCTACATCTATACCAAGAATTCTTCCAAGTATAGGGAATAAAAATATTGTTGCAACTGTCACTATAACTCAAAAAATAGCATATCTTATAGTATTTAAAGCTGGAGTTATCTTATCTTCTTTTCATCAAGACAAGATCATTAGCAAACCTCACCACAAAATGAAAAGTATAGAAGCAACTCAAGCTACTAAAACAAAAATTGAAATTACTAACAAAACTATATCTCAAGGATCAGTTGTGCTTGAAAGTAAAGGACTAGTGTTTGCTGCAAATGCTTGCTCATAAAAATTAATCATAAATTTTTATATTATTAATCTAATACTTTAATATTTATCTTTTTATCTATTTTAAGTCAAAATATTCTAACTATTGTTCTTATACTATTTATAGTATTCCCTCATTTTCAAATAATAGTTCACATATCATCTTTATCAAGTGATAAAGTCAACAAAACTCATAGTTCATCTTCCTTTCTTTCTACTTTTACAGCATCTTTATTTGAAACAATAGATTTAACTACATATTCTAGAAATTCAACTTCATTCATATAAAATTTAATTTAAAAAATAATAATCCCTCAAAAGTTGAAGGATTTTTTATTACAAAGAAATATTATTTGTTTTAATCAATTTTTCAACTCTTGGAGAAAATTGTATACCTTGAGATAGATATTTTTTAATTTTTTCTAAATCTTTTAATTTCAATTCTTTAGTAAGAGGATTATAAAAACCTAAAACTTCTTTATATCAGTGTTTCGCTGCAGCAGTGTGCTCAGTAAGAACAACTCTAAAAAAAGGCATATTCTTTTTTCAAGCTCTTGATAATCTTATTTTCAACATAGTAATTCTAAATCTAAATTATAAATTATATTATTAGCATAAATTGAGAGTCAGAAATCAAAAATAATTTTTTAACTTCAAACTGTCAATTTATTTTTTAGTTTCGAAATGGTGCCCAGGGCGGGAATCGAACCCGCACTCCGAAAAGGAACAGGATTTTAAGTCCTGCGTGTCTACCAATTCCACCACCTGGGCTCAAAGTAAGAACAATCTTACTTATTAAATAATTCATTTTTTTCTCAAAGTTTTCAAACCTTTTGCAGAAACTTTGATTCTATAAACTATTCCTGTAACAGGATCTTTTACGTTTTTGTAGAAAAGATTAGGGTAAAATTTTCTTTTTGTAGCTCTCATAGAATGAGACCTTTTATTTCCTATTCCAGTTCTTTTTCAAGTTATTTCACAAATTCTAGACATTGTATCAAATTTTAATAATTAAATAAAAGTAAAAAACTTAATAATTAAGCTTTTATTTCTATACCAACTCCATTAGAAATATTTAAATCTTGAAGCATTTCCATAGTTTGAGCAGTAGGCTCAATTATATCAATAATTCTTTTATGTCTTCTCAATTCAAATTGTTCTCTAGCATCTTTATTAACAAAAGTAGATCTATTTACAGTTACTTTTTCTACTTTTGTAGGAAGAGGAATTGGTCAAACAACCTTAGCTCATGAATCTTTAACAATATTAACTATTTTCTTTACAACTTCATCCAAAACCTTATGTTCAAATGCTTGTATTCTAATTCTAATTTTTTTCTCAGTTTTTTTAACCATATTAAATATAAAAAAATAATAAATTTAAGGGGATATAAACTTAATTACTCAATACTATATTTCTATAGTATTGAGAATATCAAGATTATATTTACAAATAATGCAAATTAAGCAATTATTTTTGAAACAACTCATGAACCTACAGTTCTACCACCTTCTCTGATAGCAAATCTTAATCATTCAGTCATGGCAATTGGAGATTGTAATTTAACTGTCATTTTGATGTTATCTCAAGGCATAACCATTTCAGTTCCAGCTGGTAATTCAATATCACCAGTTACATCAGTAGTTCTGAAGTAGAATTGTGGTTTATATCCTTTAAAGAAAGGAGTGTGTCTACCACCTTCATCTTTAGTCAATACATAAACTTCTGATTCAAACTCAGTATGAGGTTTAATACTTCCTGGTTTAGCAAGAACTTGTCCTCTTTCAACATCTTCTCTTTCAATACCTCTAAGAAGTATACCAGCATTATCTCAAGCTTGACCTTGATCTAGCATTTTATGGAACATTTCAACTCAAGTAACAGTTGATTTTTTAGTATCTCTAATACCTACGATTTCAACTTCATCACCAACTTTAACAATTCAAGTTTCAATTTTACCTGTAACTACAGTACCTCTACCTTTAATTGAGAAAATATCTTCAATAGGCATCAAGAAATCTTTATCAGTTGCTCTTTCTGGAACTGGAACAAATGCTTCAATAGCATCAAACAATTCAATAATAGTTTTAGCTCCATATTCTTTATCATAGTCTCCTGGATTTTCAAGAGCAGTTAAACCTGAACCTCTAATAATTGGAGTATCATCTCCTGGGAATTCATATTTAGATAATAAATCTCTGATTTCCATTTCTACTAAATCTAACATTTCAGGGTCATCAACCATATCACATTTGTTCATAAAAACAACTATATATGGAACACCTACTTGTCTAGATAAAAGGATATGTTCTCTAGTTTGAGCCATAGGACCATCAGTAGCAGCAACTATAAGAATAGCAGCATCCATTTGAGCAGCACCAGTAATCATGTTTTTAACATAGTCAGCATGTCATGGACAATCTACGTGAGCATAGTGTCTGTTAGCAGTTTCATATTCTACATGAGAAGTATTGATAGTAATACCTCTAGCCCTTTCTTCAGGAGCATTATCAATAGAAGCAAAATCTCTTACTCATTCACCTCATCCATACTTATTGTATAGTACAGCTGAAATAGCAGCAGTAGTAGTAGTTTTACCATGGTCTACGTGACCAATAGTACCAATATTCATATGTGGTTTAGATCTATCAAAAGCCATAATCAATATAGTTTATATAATAAAATTTTTGTAATTTAATAATAATGAAAAAACTAATAAAATCAAGTTTGTTTTATCAATTTTTTCTCATTTTCCTCACTTTCTTTTCAATAATTCTAATTGCTCTTTTCAATTTTCTATGAGCATTTCAAGTTAATCTTGCCATAATTATATTTTATTAAGATTAATTTTATATTTATTTAACTTAACAGTAACAACTTTCATTGCATTTTTTAGCCATTTTGTTTCTCATTCAAATTTTACTCTTTTTTCAAGTTTCTTATAGTGAGAAATAGCTTTTGCAACTTTACCTCCAGACACAGTTTTTTTCTTGTTTACTGCATAATTCAATCTTCTAGGTCTTTTATTTGCAGGCATATTTATTTATAAATAAAAATTTAAAATGGTAAAATGGTAAAATATTTGAAATCCAAAGATAGCATTTAATTTTACCACTTCTTTTCAAATTTTACCACTTTTAATTTTTCTTAAATGGTGGAGCCTAGGAGAGTCGAACTCCTGACCTCCTGCGTGCAAAGCAGGCGCTCTAGCCAACTGAGCTAAGGCCCCAAAATATTTTTTTTGAAAAACAAACAGTCAATACAAAGTTAGCAATGCTATTTTAAACTTTCTATTTGTTAAGCAACATTGTGCTTTATTATGTTTTTCTTTACTAAATGGCGGACACGACGGGACTCGAACCCGCGACCTCTGCAGTGACAGTGCAGCGCTCTAACCAAAACTGAGCTACGCATCCAAAGATCCCAAAAGCTTAAAAATACTTTTTATTCTTAGGCAAGTGGGATTATATAAATTTTTTTTTTTATTGCAAGTTTTTTTTTAACTTTTTTTATTTTTTCTTTTTTCCTATAGAAAAATATTTTTAAAAAATGTCAAGTTAAAGCGATTAATCCAAATTTTTTAAATACTTTCTAGAAGATAAATATCAGCTAAGTCAACCTATAAAAATAAATATTAATAATTCTAAACTTGCTAAATTTGTTTGAATTTCAAAAATATAATATTTTCAAAAAACAGAATTTAAATTTCTCAAAAGAATGTAAAATAAACTCAAACTTATAAGAAATGAAATTATTGAATAAATAATTCATTGCAAAATAAATGGCCCATAAATAAAGCTTTTTGCTCATCAAACAAGTCTTGTTATATAAATTTCATCTTTGTAATAATAAATAAAGTTTGAAACAACACTATAAGTTATTATTGCAATAGAAACAAAAAATATTATAATTATATATTTTATTCAATAATTTAGCAAATCTAAAACATAAGTGACTTGATTTATACGTTCATATTGTGTCTTATAATTAGCAAAATAATCTTTTTCTATATCATTATTTAAAAATATAGAAATCTGATTTTCTATTGCTTTATTTACTTTTGAGTAGTCAACAATTGCAATATTTGATAAAATGATAGTTTCAGGAAAAGGATTATCTCAACTTTCTAAAATTTTTGTCAATTCTGGATCCTTCTGAGTCATTTCTAAAAGAATTTTATCTTTTGTTTTGTAATCAAAAACTATATCTTTATCTATTTCTTTTATATTTTTTTCCAAAGTACTAATTTCCACGGAATCCTTAGTTATTCAGTCTTTTAAATATAAAGAAAAATTTAACTTAGCATTTATTTCAGAAATAATTTTTACAGAAACTCATTCCAAAATTTGTAAAACATTGATAAAAAACATTAAGAGTGTTAAAACAAGAATTGTAGAAATAGTCAAAAATTTATTTCTCAAAATATTTTTTATAGAATATTTTGTAATATTAAAAAACATAATTTAAATTTATTAGAAATTCTTAATTTTTTCGATAATAGAATATTTAAGAAATCATTTTTTGCAAATTTTTTTTAAAGTCTTCACGAAAAATATTTTCAAAACTTGCCAAAAAAATATTTTCTTTTAAAATATAAAAAATATAATTTAGCTTAAAAATAAATGAACTTATCAGAATTTGATTACTTTTTACCTGAGGAGCTTATAGCACAAAGTGCAGTTGAACCAAGAGACCACTCAAAACTTTTAAAAATCAATCCAAATACGCAAAAAATAGAAGAAAAAAAATTTTTTGAAATATTAAATGATTTATGAGAAAATGACGTTTTAATTTTAAATAAAACAAAAGTAATAAATGCAAGATTAAATTGATTTATAGAAAATGATAAAAACAAAATTTGTGAAATTTTTCTTCACAAACAATTAAACAAAAATACTTGGGACTGTCTAGTTTATCCTTGAAGAAAACTAAAACTTGGGAAAAAAATTTTCTTTAATGTAAATGATGAAAATATTTTGCAGGCTGAAATAAAAGAGATCTCTGATTCAGGAAGAATAGTAGAGTTTAGTAAATGATGAATTGAATTTTTAGAATTGATTGAAAAGATTTGAACAATTCCTCTTCCTCCATATATAAAACAAAAATTAAATGATTGAGATAGATATCAAACAGTTTTTAATGAAGTTTCTGGAAGTGTCGCAGCTCCTACAGCTTGACTACATTTTACAAAAGAGCTTTTGGAAAAATTAAAAGAAAAATGAGTAAAAATAGAAAAAGTCTTACTTCACGTTTGACTTTGAACTTTTAAAAATGTTGAAACAGAAAATATTTTAGAGCACAAAATGCATAGCGAATATATAGAATTAGATGAGCAAACTGCAAAAAATCTAAACAAATATAAAAAATCTTGAAAAAGAATAATTTCAGTTTGAACAACTTCAATCCGTGTTTTAGAAAGCTTTGCAAATGAATTTTGAGAACTAGAAAGCTGAAAAAAAGATACAAATATTTTTATTTATCCATGATACAATTGGAAGTTTGTAGATGCGATGATTACAAATTTTCACTTACCAAAATCTACACTTTTGATGCTTGTTTCTAGCTTTGCCTGAAAAGATTTTATAACAAAAGCTTATAATTACGCAATAGAAAATAAATTTCGTTTCTTTTCCTTTTGAGATGCTATGTTTATAGAAGAAAGAAAAAAATAATCTTGAAAAAAAATTTATTTAATTAAAATAAAATAAATATTTTTAATTCTTAAAATTATGAAAGCTAAGATTTGAATTATTATATTAACCATAAGTATTTTATTTTCTAAAAATATTTATGCAGAAAATAATAAACAATGTTGTCAAATTGCAACAAATATTTCTAAAATTATTTTTAATTATTTAAATAAAGATCAAAATCTAAATAAAATAAATATAATTTCTGAATATAAAGATAAAAAAGTCAATTTTCAAAACTTTATGTTTCATTATATTGAAGATGTCCCAAAAAATACAAAAGACAAGCTAAGATACAATTTATCTTTTTCTCCACAAAAATTTGAAGAATTATTAAAATATTTAGATGAAAATAAAATAGAAACTATAACTTTTGAGGACTTAAAAGAGATTTTTGAGTGAAAGAAAAAAATGCCAGAAAAAGCAGTTATGCTAGGTTTTGATGATTGACATCTAGATCACTACACTGAGGCTTTTCCTTTACTAAAAAAATACAACAAAAAATGAGTATTTTTTATAATAAGTTCTTTCCCTTGAAATGACCAAAATTATATGAATTGGGAGCAAATAATAGAAATGTCACAAAATTGACAAGAAATATGATCACATACAGTTTCTCATCCAAATCTCACAACTTTAAATGAACAAGAGTTAAAAAAAGAATTATTTGAATCAAAAAAGCAAATCGAAGAAAAAATCAAAAAATCAGTTATTTCTATTGCCTATCCAATCGGAAAATTTAATAATAATGTTTTAAAATATACAAAAGAAATTTATATTTTTGCTAGAACAACAAAATATTGATGATTTATAGACACAAAAAATTTATTAACAATTCCTACTATAAGAATAACTCCAGAATTTAGTATCAAAAGTATCTCTAACAATTTTGAAAACAAAAAATAGACAAAATAAATTGTCTATTTTTTAATCTTTTGAGACGATTTCTATATCAAATTTAAGAGTTTTTCAAGCCATTGGATGATTTATATCAATTGTTACAGTTTCTTCATTTGTATCTATTATCTCTAACTCTCAAAGTTGAGTAGGAAGTTTTGCTCATTTTTCAAGTTTAATTCAAGCATCTGTAAATTCCTTCAAATCAGCTTTTTTAATAATTTGTTTTTGATTTTCATCACGTTTCCCGTAAGCCTTTTCTGGAGGTAAAGTAATAGATTTTTTTTCTCAAACTTTCATTCAAACAACAGCTTCATCAAAACCAGAAATCATTTGTCAAGCTCAAACTGTAAAAGAAATTGGTGTTCATCTTGAATAACTATCATCAAAAGTCTGTCCATTTTCAAAAGTTCATTTATAGTGGACAGAAACTTTGTCTCAACTTTTTATTGGAGAATTTTTACTTTCTTCTTGAGCTTTATTATAATCATCAACTACTTTTTTTTCATCAAATGGATAATCAACAAATTTTCCATCTTCATATTTTTTAATTTCAATTGAAATAATTTTTACTTCTTTCTCAGGTTTGTCTCAAGCTCAAGTTTTTACTTTTGAGATATTTAAAACATTTTCTCTTCATCAAATAACTTCACCAAAAACTGAGTGTTTAAAGTCTAAATAATTATTATTGTTGACATTTATAAAAAATTGACTTCCGTTTGTATTTGCTCAAGAATTTGCCATCGAAATAGTGTAAGTATTGTTTTTTAAGTCTTTATCAAATTCATCTTTAAATTTTTTTCAATAAATACTTTCTCATCAAGTTCCGTTCCCAAGCGGATCTCCTCACTGAATCATAAAATCTTTTATAACTCTATGAAAAGTAGTTCAGTTATAATATCATTTTTTTGCTAATCAAATAAAATTTGCTGAAGTAATAGGAGCTTTTTTTGTCTCTAAGAATATTTCAATTTGTCATTTTGTTGTCTTCATAAAAGCTACAACATCACCATTTTCTAATTTTTTGTTTGTTTGCATTTCTTTTAAATTTTTATCATATAAAATAGTTTTATCTTCTGTTTCAGTAGAAACAGCTCAAGTTTGAGTAATTCAAGTTGAACTATTTTTAACTGTTCAAGTAGAAATTTTATCTTGCTTTGTGCTACAAGAAGCTACAAATAGAGCAAGAAAAACAATTATAATTATTTTTTTCATCTTTTTTAAATTATTTTTTAAGTTTGATTTTCTTTTTTGTAGAAATATTTTCTCATTTGAAAATTTTCAATAAATATTCTACAAATTTTTCTGTATTTTCAAAATTTTTTACAGAACTTCTTAGTTTTTTAGCATCAACAAACTGAAACTTTACTTCTCTGTCAAGTTGCAAAAATTTCTTTAAATCATCTAAGTTTGATTCTTCAAAAAAATCAATTTGGTAATTTATTCAAACTTTTCTAAAAGAATTTATTTTAAAAGCAAATCAAATTATCTTTAAATAAAGCAAATCAAAGAAATTTTTTACTGATTCTGATAAATTTTCATTAAAAGAGAAAAAATCTTTTTTAACTATTTCTAGTTCTTCAAGAGTTCTAATATTTTCTATTTCTCTATAAAAATTTATTTTGTCAAGTTCTGAAGAAAATAGATTATCATCTATAAATGCGTCAATACTCAAATCAACAATTGTTTTTATTCTTTTTTCTTTTATTTCTTCAGATTCAGAGAGTCAAGCATTTTTTAATTCTTCTATTTTATCTTCAAGCATTTCTAAAAATAAATTTAGTCAAACTTCGCTACTACTTCAGCTTTGCCTAATTCACAAAATATCTCATCATCACCTGATTTCTAGATCTTTTATTGCAAGTTCAAATCAAGCTCAAAGATGACTGTAATCAACTATAGTTTTTAGTCTTTTTGAAGCATCTTCCTTTATTTGATCTTTTCTAAAAAGCAAATAACAGTATCATTTTTGACTTCATCTTCAAACCCTTCATCTAAGTTGATGAATTTGACTTATTCAAAAATTTACAGAATCATTTATAAAAATAGTGTTTACATTCGGGAAATCTATACCATTTTCTATAACTGTTGTTGACAAAAGCAAATCATATTCTTTTCTCTTAAATTGAATAATTCTTTTTTCAAGAGTATCTCATTTCAGCTGTCAGTGAGTTACAAGTATTTTTTTCCCAGGTAAAATATTTTCTAAATAAGATTGCAAAGATAAAATTGTTTCAACTCTGTTATGAATAAAAAAAACTTGTCCTCACCTATCAAATTCTCTTTTACAAGCATCAAAAATAAGTCAATCATTAAAATCTGAAATAATAGTTTGTATTTCTTGTTTTCAAACTGGAGGAGTTGTCAACATTGAAACCTGTCTAAGTCAATTTAAAGCCATATTCAAGCTTCTAGGAATAGGTGTTGCTGACATTGAAAGTATATCAATATTTCACTTCAAAGCTTTGATTTTTTCCTTGTCTTTAACTCAAAACTTATGTTCTTCATCAATCACCAAAAGTCACAAATTTTTGAATTTAACATCTGAGCTAAGAAGTCTATGTGTTCAAATTACTAAATCTATTTTCCCTTCCTGTAGCTTTTGTAAAGTTGATTTTATGACAGCTGGTTTTTCAAATCTAGTCAGAACCTCTATATTAAAAGGAAAATCTTTAAACCTTTCTTTTGCTTTTTCAAAGTGCTCATAAGCCAAAACAACCAAAGGAGAAATCAAAACAGCCTGTTTATCATTTATTAGACATTTAAAAATAGAAGCAAAAGCAACTTCTGTCTTTCAAAATCAAACATCTCAACAAAGAAGTCTATCCATAGGAATTTCCTTTTCCATATCAGTAAAAATGTCCTCAATTGCTAAATGTTGGTCATCTGTGTAAACATATTCAAAACTTCTAAAAAACTCATTTTCCTCAGCCTTTTTTGATTCAAAAGCAAATCATTTTTGTAAATTTCTCTTTGCATAAATTTCAAGTAATTCAGAAGCTATTTGTTCAACATCTTCAGAAACTTTCTTCAGTTTCTTTTCCCAATCTTTTGTTCATAAATTTGTTAATTTTGGATTTTCGCTTCAAACATATTTTGATACTCTTCAAACTTCCATAATTGGTACAAAAAGCTTGTCATTATCCTTGTAGTCAATAGTTATGTATTCTTTTTTCACAGTTTTTCCATTTTGATCAGGTATTTCTTTTGTAACTATTTCACTAAAAATACCAACTCAATGATCTATATGAACGACATAATCTCCAGGCTTTATCTGTAAAAGTAAATCCATATTTTCAGAAAAACTCCTTTTTACTCTTCTTTTTACAAATATTTTTGAAATAATATCATCAGTAAAAACGTAATTTAAGCCAATTTTGAAACTTTTTAAATTATTTAAATCAGATTTAAAAACTGAAATATTTTCCAAATTATTTAATTCTAAAAAATTTTTTATTGTATTTAAATTTTTTGTAAAAATATATTTTTTAGAAGTTTTTTCTTCTAATTTAAACTTAAATTCATCCAAATTATTAAAAAATATTTCTTCTACTCAAAGATTTTCTAATCAATTTCAAAAATTTGCAAAAGAAATAAAATTTTTTAAATATCAAATAATTTCATCATAAAAATTATAAAAGTCAATACTATCAAGAATAATCAATTTTTCAGTTGATTTTACTTTTTCTACAAAAAATTTATTTACTTCAGAAACATAAGAAAAACTATTTAATTCTTTATTTAATCAAAAAAAATAAAAATCTATTTTTTTATTATCTAGTAAAATTTCATCAACCTCATCTCACCAAAAACTTATTTTCAAAACATTTCAAGAATTTGTAAAGTAAGTAAAAATCTCTCATTTTATATTAAAGTGAAGTTTTTCTTCATACTCAGCAAAAGAAATTCCTAAATCATTTAGTTTTTTAGCAAAAGAAAGCATATCTACTCTATCTCATTTTTTGATTTGAAAAATATTTTTTTCAAAAAAATTTACTGAAAAATCTATATAAAAAATATCTTTATTAAGAAAAAATTTTCAATTTCAGTTCAAAAAAAAGTCAACTAAATCACAAAAATTTTGCATCAAAAAACACCTTTCTCACAAAAAAGAAAGTATTTTCTTATAAGACAAAGCTTTTTTTTCAGTTTCAACAAAAATCAAAAAATCTTCTTTTTTCAGTAAATCAAAAAGTAAAAGCGATTTTGAAAATGTATTTCAAGAATTTGAATAAATCCTGTTTAGTTCTAGTTTTCTTCCTAAATCAACCAAAATTTAAAAAATAATAAATTAAAAAATCATTTACAAATTATATAAAAAAAATAAAATAATAAAAATATATTTTAACTAAAAATTTCAAAAATGATTTTATTTATAAATACTGTAGCTAAAAATAGCTATCTCTGACTTTTTGATGAAAAAAGAAACCTGATAAAAGAGACTTATTTTGAAATAAAATGAAACGAATCAAGCTTACTTTTACCAAAAATAGAAGATTTTTTAAAAGAAAATAATTTTGATTATCCTGAAATTAAAAACTTTATTTTAGTTAATTGACCTTGAAGCTTTACTTGAATTAGAACTGTAGTTTTAGCCATAAATACCATAAGCTTTATAACAAAGCAAAGTATAACTCCTATAAATTATTTTGATTTATTTAAAAAATATCCTATAATAAAGTCAAGTTCTAAAAGAGATAGTTTTTTCAAAAAAGATAAAGATTCTCCTATAGAGATTATTGAAAATGAAAAAATATTTGACTATTTACAAGAAAACGGTATAAATCAAGTATTTTGAGATACAAAATTTGAAAAAATAGAAACACTTGAAAATATAGATTATTATGATATAATAAAAGAAATAAAACTAAAAGACTTAAAAAAAATAGAACCTTTATACATAAAGAAACCAAATATTTGTTAAAATAAAATTTATGTTAAATTTACAAAATATGAGACCATGAGAAGAAGTTTTGATGGTTGTAAAAAGACATTGGATAGTTTATGTAATGCTTTTTATATATTTCTTTTCAGGTGTAATTGTGACTTTTATGATTTTTTTCTTCTTTTGACTTAATACATGGTGATATATGTTAAATATTATTCTATGGCTTATTTTAAGTATTATCTTATACATAGAATGGTTAAATCACGAACTTGACATGTATGTAGTCACAAACAATAGAGTTATTGGTTTAGAACAGATAGCATTTCTAAACAGAGCTGTAACCGAATGTAATTTATGACAAATTCAAGAAGTCAATTCAAAAGCAAAATGACTTTTTGCAAATATTTTCAATTACTGAACTTTGTCTATACAAACAGCTGGAAGTAAAACAACTCTAAAAATGGAGTTTTGTCCTGATGTAATGCAAACTTCAAGAAAAATATTAAATGTAGTTGACAACTACAGAGACGAAAAAAATCTAAGAGAAAACCCTGAATACTAACAAAATTTTTAAATGAAAAAACTAAATCTAGAAGATATTTTAAAAAGTACTTCTGACTTGACAAAAGAAAAAAAAGTATGATACATATCAATAATTTGAAGACCAAATGCATGAAAATCTACTTTTATAAATTCACTTATTTGAGAAAAAATATCTATAACTACAAATATTCCTCAAACTACAAGAAAAAAAGTTTTGGCTATTTATAACGATTCTGATTCACAAATAATATTTTTAGATACACCAGGGATCCACAAATCTGAAAAAGAATTCAACAAAAAAATAAATGATGTCGCAATAAATTCTATTTCAGATTCTGACTTAATCATGTATTTTATTGACCCAACAAGAGAAGGTTGAGAAGAAGAAAAATACATAAAAGAACTTATTTCAAAAGCAAAAAAACCAATTTTAAAAATATATACAAAATCAGACTTAAAAGCAAAAATAACTATTTCTAGCTGAGAAAATGTGATCAAAATATCTTCTGTCAATAAAGATTGATTTGAAGAATTATTAAAAAAAGTCAAATCATTTTTAAAAACTTGACCTTTATTTTTTCCTGAAGATTATTATACAAAACAAGACATTTACTTTAGAATAAGTGAAATCATAAGAGAAAAAGTGTTTTTAAATACAAAAGAAGAACTTCCTCACTCAATTTATGTTTGAGTTGATGAAATAGATGAAAAAGACAATTTACTGAGAATAGTTGCCTATATTTACACTGAAACTGAAAGTCAAAAATATATAATTGTTTGAAAATGAGGTTCTCTTATAGCAAAAATTTGACTAGAATCTAGACTTGATTTAGAAAAAATATTTGAAAAAAAAGTCTTTTTAGCTTTGAAAGCAAAATCTCAAAAAAACTGGAGAAAAAATGAAAAAATTGTAAAAAATCTATTGCAATAAAAAAAGTAGACAAAGTTTTGTCTACTTTTTAGTTTCTACTGATTTTATAGCTTCTTCTAGTTGTTCTTTTGTAGTTTTTTCATCAAATCAAGCAACAATTTTGTACTCTCAAGTCTCAGCATTTATAAAAATATTTGTCGGAGTTCAAGTAACTCAAAAGCTTTCCGTTGCTCTTTTATCTTGACTTTCAACTTTTGTAGCAAACCTTGATTCTAAAAGGCAAGTTTCAAGTTTTTGCTTATCTACTCATAATTTTATAGCTTCTGTAACTAAAGAATCTTTATCAAAAATAGAATTTTTAAATCAAATATTTAACAAAGAAAAAAATATATCTTTTCCTTTTTGTTCAGCACTACATTCCAAAACTTCAAAAAACTTTTTATCTTGAGTTTTGTGAGCTATAAAGTGATTAAAAGTTTTTGAAATATTTTTGTGATTTTTTAAAATTTCTTCTGAAATTCACGAATTTCTAAAATTTCTACAATAAATACAAGACAAATCAGAATATTCTAACCAAATAATTTCTTTGTTATTTTCATTCTCAAAAAATGAATCATTTTTTATACTTTCTAAGACATTTTTATTTAAAATCTGTAATCACCTAGCCGAAGCAGTGAAAGGATTATATATAGCTCAAATTTCTAAGTAATACTCAGAACTATCCATTTTTGTAAGGAATTTCTTTACTTCAGTTTCTTCATCAAAATCATTTGTTGAAAAAATTACAGCAGGAAGTTTAGTTATATTGTTTTTTTCTAAATATTTTTTCACAGAATCATCACTAAAATCAAGTCTTTGGATTTTTGCATTTTTAACAAATTTTTCTTGGTTTTTGAAATTTTCTATAAAAGAATCCATATTTGTATCAGGATTTCTTTTATCTTCAATAAATTTTATAACCAATTGAGAGTTTTCTTTAGTTTTATCATTTACTTGAAGCGCTCAAGAAAAAAGTGTTCCACTTCAACTAGTTTCCCTTTCCAAAGAATTTTGCATAAAAACAAAAGTTCCAATTCATAAAAGCAAAATCATAGAAATCAGTAAAAATATTTTTTCTTTTGACATTTTATTCATTTAGATTGTAATCTTTTAAAAGATTATATTTTTTAAATCAAAAAAGTAAATCTTATAATCAAAAAACAACTTGACTTTAGAATTATAATTAACTTTAGTATATTTATTTTATTGACAGAAAAATAAATATATTTCATTTTTTACTTTTTTTGAAAGGTATTTTAAAAATCAAGACAACAAAAAAACACTCGAAAGAGTGTTTTTTTGAATCTATAAGTATCTTAATACTAGTTAGAGTTATAAGATCCTAGAGATGTAGATCAAGTTACAGCTTTAAATGCTGATACAGCACCATCACTATTTATAGCTTCAAATCTAACTTCATTTAGGTTAACAGCACCGTTTGAAGTAGTTCAAGCCAATTGAACAGTTATATCAAAGCTTGAAAGATTTGTAATTTCTTTATTTAAAGTTATAGTAGATCCAGATAGACCGTTAAAGTCTTGATCATTTACTTTTATCAAGTTAGTATTGATGTTTTGACCAAATACTAATTCTTTTAATTTTAATGTAGAAATATCGTTATCACCTTTATCAACAGTTACTTTAATAACAGCTTGGTTATCACCACTAGTATTGAATGAATCAGATACAGAGTAGTTAACTAATGCAGGAACAACGTTAACTTCTTCACTATTTATAGCAGTAGTAGCATGACTTGGAGTAGCATCAGTAGTATCGTGTTCTACTTCAGTAAATCTTAATTTTCCGATGTAAGATCCAGAGTCACCACCAGCTGAACTATATTTATTTAAGTCAGCAACTAATTTTAGAACTCTGTCTTTTCCATCTTGTGGAAGTCTTACTGAGCTAAATACAACATAATTTCCGTCAACAGTACCTCCAGAAGCTATTTGTTTAGCACCATCCATCAATCTGATGTTAGTTAAAGCTGAAGCTAAAGTATTTGGATTACCCATAGTATCAAATTTGAATTTCAATGTATTGAAAGTAATTTCAGATGAAGTATCTTTTACTTTAAACACAGCTAATTCAGCATTTGGAGCACCAGCTAACACATCATCTTTAAGATTAGCAGCTGTAGAAGCTTCAAATCTCAATCCTGAGTTAACAGTTAAGTTAACCATAGTAGCAGATTTAGAAACAAGACCTCCACCAAAGTTAGTTTCAACTATTCTAGCAGTTAAGTTACTTGAGTTTTCTGAAGATACAGAAACTGATCCAGGATAAACTTGTAGAGTTTTATTTGAAGTCAATTCTTTATCTTTTAGAGTAGCAGTAACTAAAACTTGAACTGATTTAGAGTTCTTTTGGATTTTAGCAGATATAGATGAGAAGTTGATTGTATCATTGTTTACATCACCTATAAATGTTTTACCACCGATGTTTAATTCAGTACCTGAAATGTAATCTAATAAGTTTTCTGAACCAGAAGCTTTGTTTAAGATTAGGTTATCAACAGTTATATCTTCACCACCAGATAGATCAATTCTACCTTTATAAAGAACAACTTTTTGATTACCTTTTGGAACAACTCTAGTAGTATTAACTCTTTCAGCAGTTAATTTAAATCCAGCTTCTATAACAGAAACTTCTTTAGATAATTGTGAATTGTTTAATACTTTACCTAGTGATGAACCAGATAATTTAGTACCAACACCGTTTTCTTCTAATTGAGTAACTTCAACAGTAAATTTAATTTTATCGTTGTCGTTAGCATTGTTAGTTACATCAACAGTCATAGGTAATTTAGTAGTACCTTTGTTAATGTTTATATCAGTAAATTCATAAACATTATCAGATAATTTTTTACCAGTAGAACCATCTATTTCTAGATCTTCATATTTATTTGTAACAGAAGGTCCAGTAACAGTAACTTTTAATTTAGCAGTGTAATCACCTTTTGAAGCAAATACTAATTCACCAATTTTTACATCAGTTGTATTTTTAGATACTTCATTTGATCCTTCTCTGTTAAATGCGAAGTTTACAGCAGTACCAGTAATTTCTTTTTTAGAAACATATTTTACAGATGTTCCGTCTTCAGAAGCAGCTATTTTAGTAGTAGCTCCAACTAAATAAACGTTATCTAATTTAAGTTCTAATGTTTTATTTAAATCATCAGTAGCTTTACCTCTAAGTCTGAAGTTTACTTTTTCTCCACCTTTGATAGTGTAGTCAGTAGTAGCTATGATTTTAGATTTTTGGTAAGTAAATTTAGCGTCGATTTTTTTACCATTAGCTTCTAATACTAGATCAGCTAGGTTATCTAAATCAGCATTATTTCCATCACCTTCTTCGAAAGTAACATTTTTAAGAACTATATCTTCTCTTTTATCTTTTTCTTTAATAGAGAAGTTATAGATAGTTTGTTCTTCACCAAGGTTAAGTCTACCATTATCAGCAGTAGTAGTTAATGTATATTTACCTTTGTTGCTTACGTAACTTGGAGTCAAAGTAGCACCAGTTAAGTCAGCACCAGTAACAGTAGCATCAGCTTCTAAACCAGTTAATGATACTCTTATAGTTTGGTTGTAAGTTTCATTTCCTGGGTTAACAGTAGCAGTAACAAATAATGTTTTAGTTTCACCAGCTCTTACAACTATGCTTCTATCAAATGATAAATCAGCAACTAATTTGTTGTTGAATGTTTTTTCACCTTTAGTAATTTTGATGTCATTTGAGTAAATAGCTAAGTTCTCAATTATTTTGTGATCTCATAGACCAGTAAATTTAAGAGAAGCTTTTTTCAAAGTTACATCAGATTTACCAGCAGTTACATCAAAAGCTAATAATACAGCTCTATCAGTTTTTGCAACAACATATCCGTTAGCTGGAGATTCTGGAGATAATGAAACAGCTAAGTTGTTATCATTTCTAACATTATTTTTTGATTGATCAGCAGGTTTTTGATCATTAGTTTTTGGTTCTGTAGTTTTTGAATCTGTTTTTCCACATTCACCAAGGATTTTACATAGTAAATCTTCTTCTTTACCTGTACCTAATCCCATTGCTTTATCAGCAGCATTGAAGATAAAAGATCTAGTAGCAGGAGTAGTATAATCTGTAAATGAAGTAATTATTCCTTTATTTGCAGCAAATTCTACTACTTGTTTTTGCCAGTCACCTTTTGAAGGATCAACTGTATATTCATTTCCATAAGCAGCTTTTACTACCATACCGATAGATTCAGCTTTAGTTATGTTTGATTCTGGTCTAAAGTTTGTATTTTTAGCTATAAGCCCAGCATCTAAAAGAGCTTCTACTGAGAAACAAGCCCAATTATTTGGTTTTGTAGCAGAAACATCTTTAAATGAATTAGAACAAGTTGCTTTTTTGTCAAGTTTAGCAATTCCTCTAGCTACAGCAGCTATTTCTTGTCTTAATACATTTCTATCTAATTGGTAGTCAGCAGGGTTAGATTGTTTTACTATAACACCAGCATCAGCCAATCTATTAGCAGCATCTACATCAGCAGTAGAGTATGCAGAAGCTCCATTAGCAAAAAGTCCTGAAGCTAAAGCAACTATAGCAAAGCTTGCAGTAGTTTTTTTAATTAAACTCATATAATAAATTTATTATTAAATTAAAGATAAGTAATTATCCTTTTATTTTCAAAAAAATATCTTCTAATTGTTTTTCAAATCTATCAATTGTAAATTTTTCTCTAGTCTTTATAGCTCAAGTTGAAAGTTTTATATTTTTATTTTTTTCACTTAGTATTTCTAAAGTTTTTTCACTAAATTCTTTAGAACTTGAAACAAGATATCAATTTCGTCAATTTTGAACGATTTCTCTAACTCATTTCTTATCAAATGCAACAACTGGAATTCAAACAAACATAGCTTCCAAAGCTGAAATTCAAAAAGAATCTATATCAGAAGGAAACAAAAATAAGTTTGATTTTTCCAAATTTGAAATTATAGTTTCTTTATTTATTGTTCATAAAAATTCTATATTTTCAATACCTTTATATTTTTTTTTGTATTTTTGTAATTCTATTCATTCTCATCAAATAATTAACTTAAAATTTTTTAAGTTTTCTTTTAAATACTCATAAGTTTCAAAAATTTGTTTTACATTTTTTCATTCTACCCATCTAGAGTAGCTTATGACTATCTTTGAATCAAATGCTAGTTTTTTATTTTTGTAAAGTAAAAATTCTTTATCAACTATAGGATTAAGTATTTTTACTTCTTTTTTATAAATTTCTTTCAAAGCTTGTTCTATATATAAACTATTTCAAATCAACAAATCAATAAAATTTAAAAAAAATTTTTCCAAATATCTTTTTAAAAATATTTTGAAACCTTTATTTTCTGAATAATACCAAGGATAGTGATGATGCCACCATAAAATTCTAGCTTTTGATAAAAATAATATTTTTGAAAGAACTCATACAAATTGCATGGGAGAATTTCAAATGATTATAAAATCATATTTTCTTATTTCAAAGGAAATTTTTATTTTATTTTTTATTACTCTTACAGGAAAGGATATATCTTTAGAAAATAAATCCTTATCATAAGATGACGTAAAAAAATAAACTTCATTTCATTTATCTTTTAAAAAGTTTCATAAGAAAATCATCATTTTTACTGCTCATCAAATAGTATCTACTTTTGGATGAAGCAAAGCAATTTTTTTATTTTTTGGAATCATAACTATATCTTTAGTTAAATTTATTCAAAAAATATCAATAGGTTAAAGCCTTAACCCAAAAGTTGTTACAACTTTGGGATACAGCATTTAAGGATAATCTTAAATACTAAATCCCAAAGTCATATTTTTTGGAACTAAAACTTGTGGATATTTTTTATTTTTTGTTTTTTAATATTTTAATTTTTCAGATTATTTTAAAGAACTTTTAAAAAGTGTGCGAGTATTTTATTTATTTTTTATATAATTGTCAAATTATAAGACATATTTTTCACATAATCTTCACATAAGATTTTTTTTATAATTTTTCCTAGTGTTTTACTCTATTTTAAGACATCTTCACATAATCTTCACATTTCTTTTAAAGTAAATCTTCACATAATCTTCACATTTCTTTTTTGACATTTTAAAACAACTTTGTCTACTTAAAGATTAAAACTCTGTCAACAAAAAAAGATAAGAAAAAACTTATCTTATTTATTTGAAACTGTATCAGCTAAATTCATAATTGGTTCTAGTATAGCCATAGCTATAAACCCGACAACTATAGCAAGAGATATAATAATTATAGGCTCTAGAAGCTTGTTTATATTTGCAATTGTATTATCAACTTCTTCATCATAATAGTCAGAAACTTTTAAAACTGTTTCTTCAAGCTTAGCTGTTTCTTCTCAAACTTGAATCATTTGAACCATCATATCAGGAAAAAGTTTGTCTCAATCTAGAGATTCCCATATTTTTATACCTTTTGAAACATCTTCATTTATAAGCAATATTCTTTGCTTATAAACTTCATTTCAGACTGCTTCTGCTGTGATCCTAAGTGATTCCAAAACAGAAACTCAAGAACTTATCAATCAAGAAAATATTCTAGAAAATTTAGATAAAATTATCTTTTTCATCATTGGTCAAAAAATCGGTATTTTAAAGACATATTCATCAAAAATATATGCTCATGTAGGTGTTCTTCTCCAAAAAAAGAAAAATACATACAAAACTATAAGAAAAATCAATATAAATACTCAATTATTTGAAAGAAATTCAGAAACTGAGATAAGATTTTTTGTAGAATTTGGTAAAGTTTCCTTATCTCAAAAAACTTCTACAAGTTTTGGAACAACCATAGTCATTATAACATAAACAACAGAAACAACAACCAAAACTATAAAAGTAGGATAAATCATCGCTGACTTGATTTTTCAATTAATAGAATCAAGTCTTTCTGTCTGAATAGCTAATTCCATTAAAACATCAGTCAATTGTCAAGTTTTTTCACCAGATTTTACCATTCAAACTTCAGCTTCACTAAAATCATTTGGGAAATCAGCTAAACAGTCAGATAACCTTTTTCAAGAAGTTAAGTTTTCACTAAATCTCATAAGAATCTTTTTATAAGTTCCCTTTTTTTGTTGTTTTTCTAGAACTCAAACAGCTTTTACGAGAGTAAGTCAAGCATTCAGCATTGTAGACAAAAGACGATATAACTGGATCTTTTCTTTAGTTCTTATTTTTTGAAAAGAATAAAATAATTCCCCTATTTGTCAGAAAAATCAAGATTTTTTTCTATTATAGACATTATTGACATTATCATTTTTTTTCTCATTGTCCAAAATTAAAAAATCTGCCATATTTAAATTTTATATAAATAATTTATTATCATTTTTGTGATTTAGCAACTCTATAAACTTCTTCTAGTGAAGTTATTCAAAGTAAAGCTTTCATTATTCAGTCTTGCTCCAAAGAAATCATTCAATCTTTTATTGCTTGCCTATTTATATTATAAGCTGAAGCTCAAGCCAAAATCATTTCTTTCACTCAAGGAGTTATTTCTAAAACTTCATAAAGTCAAACCCTTCATTTATAACCAAGTCATCAACAGTTTTCACATCAAACAGGTTCATAAAAAACAGGATTTTTAAGTTTATCTCAAACTCTTGACATTAACTCATTTTTATCAGTTATTTGAATTGCATTTTTTATACTTGCTATAGAAGACTCTCAAAGTTCAGAAAATTTTACTTTTCTTTTACAGTTTGGACAAAGTTTTCTAACAAGTCTCTGAGCTATAATTATATTTACAGAAGCTGGAATCAAAAATGGTTGAACTCACATATTTAAAAGCCTTGTAATTGTTTCAGCTGCATTATTTGTATGTATAGTTGATAAAACCAAATGTCAAGTCAAGCTGGCTTCGATAGCTATATCTACAGTTTCTTTGTCTCTCATCTCTCAAACCATTATGATATCAGGATCTTGTCTAAGAGCAGTCCTAAGTCAGTATGCAAAAGTGTAACCTATATCAGGTTTTACTTGAGACTGATTTATTCAGTCTATTTGATTTTCAACTGGATCTTCCAAAGTCATTATATTTACTCCGATTTTATTTAATTCAGTCAAAGCAGAGTAAAGAGTTGTAGATTTTCAAGATCAAGTTGGTCAAGAAGTAAGAATTATTCAGTTTGGTAAAGAAATAGCTTTTTCTATAAGTTCTCCATTTCTTCACTCTATACCAAGTTCTTCAAGTTTTGGAATCTTTTTTGATTTATCAACGATTCTCATCACTATTTTTTCTCAATGAACTGTTGGTAAAGTAGAAACTCTCAGATCCAGAGATTTTCAATCTATTGTTTTAGAAAGTCTTCAATCTTGAGGAATCCTTGATTCATCTATTTTTAAATCAGACATTATTTTAAATCTAGCAACTATACCTGAATGCAAAAAGTTTTGATATTCCAAAATTTCAGTTAACTCTCAATCAAGTCTATATCTAAGCCTTACATAAGAGCTAAGAGGTTCTATATGTATATCTGAAGAGTTTCAAACAGCTGCTGCATAAATAATCAAATCACAAGCTTCCTGTATGTTTTCTCCTCTATAAACAGTATCTTTTAGTCTTTGAATTAGTTCTTTGTATTTCATAATTTATATATTTAATTTTTTTAATTCTTCTTCATATTCAGTCAAAAGTCCAGAATATCAAGAAATATTTTGATATCTATCCATTATCCCTTTTGTATTATTTGCTTGAGCCACAGAATTTTTTATATTTTTAATATTTGACTGCAAATTTGTAAGTCTTTGCTTTTGTGTGGCCGAAAGTGTTGTTTTTGAAATTGCTTTTGAAATTCTTTTTTCTAAATCATTTATTTTATTATTAAATTCTGCCATCAATTGTTCTACTTTGTATTTTGGTAATCATTTTACATAAAAATTTAATTTGATTTTTGCCTCAAATTTCTCTTTATCTTGAGTAGATTTTAAATATTTTAAAAATGATTTTGTATCTTCAAAAGTCATATTTTGCTCAGAAGAATCTATATAATCAGTCATCAAAATATTTTCAATATCAATTATTTGATTATTATAAATATTATAATCTTTTGAAGCATGATTTCTTTGTCAATCAAGTTTTTTAATTTTAAACTCAGAAAATAAATCTCCGTTTTTGGCAGTTTCTTTATCAATAGTAAGCTCATTTGTTTCAGGATCTATAGATATTTTTCAAACATTTTCTATAAAATGTAAAAAATCAATTATAGAGGATTTTCTTCAAACTATATCAAGCTCAATCGGTATTTCAAAAATAGCTTTATCAAGAGTATTATCAGAATTTGACAAAGAATATTTGTCTATTTGCTTTAATTCTTTTATTCAAATAGAATTATTAAAAGAAAGGTTAAAAGTAGAAACTATAGATTCTATATAATTTATAAATTGAAAATCTGTCATACTTCATTCTTCCTTTATAGTATCAGAATAAATAGGTAAAATTCAAAGTGTTAATTTTGTTTTATTACTAGTGCTTTCTGAAGCATCTTTATATTCTTTTTCCTTTTCTTCAATAAATTCTTTATAAGTTTTATTTGGTTTATTATTTTCTAGATTTTTTTTATAAAAATCAGCATCCACATCCTCTAAAACTTTAGTAACATAATCTTTATTTATTTTCTTATCTAGTTCTAAACTTCAATCCTTTATAGTTTTTTTCAAAGCCTCTAGAGAAATTCACTTATTTTCATAAGATTTTAATTCTTTACTTAGTTTATAAGTTTCCTTTTTTATTTCTTCTACTTCTTCTATTCCAGGCAAAATATAAAAAAATATAAATAATGTAAGTAGCACTGTTAGAAATGAAAACAACATAACTCAAAGAATTATTCTATTCTCATCTCTTTTTGTTCTTTTTGATGAAATCATTTTTTATAGAAATTAAAAATTAATTTTTAGTTTTAAATCAAATGGTGTTTTTTTAGTATAAGCTCAAGATCAAACTATAGGTTCTACATCAAAAGTTTTTTGTCTATCAATTACAGAAAAATATTTTGTATAATTTTTTTCTATGTAATTTATAAAACTATTAGCTATAGAAATAGAAGTACCACTCAAAGAATCGCTTTCTGAATTTTTATTTCAACTTGGTCATATAATTCATGAAGTATATCCATTTGCATAAGCTTCACATTTCATTGATAAAGTTCTATCTTTTGCACTTATAGTCAAATTATTACATTGTAATTTCTTTTTCTCAACTCAAGTAAACTCATTTTTTACTTGGTCAAATTTAGCTATTATATCAAGCACTTTTAGTTTATTTTGTGATTTATCATTCAAAAAAGCTATTTCTTTAGTTTTTAAAAAATTTTCCTTCTCATAGATCATCGGCAAAATATTCAAAACAAGTTTTGCTTGCTCTTTATTTAGTTCTTTTAACCTTGAATCAATTATTCTTTTATTATATGAAATAGAAGAGCATCAAGCTCATTCATCTACTAAATCCCCATTGAAAATAGAACAAATCGGATTTAAAAATTCTTTATTTGAGAATTCTGAATCTTTTTGAATATAAGTATATAGAAATCCTCAAATCGAAAACAAAAATGCTAAAATTACAAAAACTTCCAAAACAATCAAAAATTTACTTAAAAAATAAAACATATCTTTATTTTCCTTTTCCTTTATGTTTTTTAGTTCTACTTGCAATGAGGCATCAGAATCAAAATCATTAAAAATATTTTTTTTCACATCTCATTTCAAAATCTCTTTTTTATCAGCAAAATTCTCATCAGCAAAGTCTATGGTTTCAAATTCGTTTTTATTTTCTGACATATTTTTATAAATTAAATTACTAATCAATAATAATTTTAACATAAAAAAAAAAATTTTTCAAAAAAAAGGCTTTACATTTAGTAAAAACCTTTTATCATTTTCTTTCTATAATTTCTAAAAACTGTTTTGAGCTTCATTTTTTTATATTTATATCTTCAGGAAAAGCATTATAAAAAGCATTTCACCAAGAAGTATTTATTCTATCATCAAGTAAAATAACAATTCATTTATCATTTTTTGATCTAATTAACCTTCAAAAACCTTGTTTTAATTTAATAATAGCTTTTGGAATAGAATATTCTAAAAATGGATCTTTAAAAGCCTTACTTCTAGCTTGAAAAATAGGATCAGTAGGAACTTGAAAGGGAAGTTTATAAATTATTAAATATTTTAGTTTTCATCAAGTAATATCTACTCATTCCCAAAAACTATCTGTTCACAAAATAATTGATTCATTTGGTTTTTCTAAAAATTGATTTAGAATCTTTGTTTTGCTTCATCAAATAGACTGAGCAAGAAGATTTATTCACATTTTTTTCAAATTTATAGAGTTTTCCACATAAATACTCTTTATAGATGCAAAACTAGTAAATAAAGTCAAAGTATTTCATCAAACTATTTCATAAAATTCTTTTAAAAAATTTGAAATACTTTGTGAAGAATTTTTTATATTTCATAAATCTGTAGGAATAAATAGGGTAGATTGGCTTTTATAATCAAAATCACTATAAAATTTTAAAAAGTCAAATCACTCTAAATTCAAAATATTTTTTAAATAATCAAAAGAATTATTTATAGATAAAGTAGCTGAAGTCAAAACACAAGTTGATATTTTATCCCAAAAATTATTTTTTAGATAATCTCAAGGACTCAAAACCGTGTACTCAAAGTATAATCAATAATTTTCACTAAAATTTAAAATTTTTATTTTAGAATCAGAATTATCACTTTTAAAAATAACATTTAAAACATCAAGTACATTTTCAAAATAAAGAATCTCTCTAGAAAAATCATATTTTTCCTGAGTTTTTAAAAAATCTGAAATTCAAATAATTTCTAAATTTATTTTTTTTAATAAATCAGAAAAATCAAACTCTTCATAAAAATCTTTTCAAATAAGAACTGTTTTATAAGCTTGATCAGCAAGAGTTTTTCTGGTTATATAGGTATTTCAAAAATCTTCAACTAAATCAAGTTTTGAAAAAATATTGTCTTTTTTCACTAGAAATTCAAGCTTATTTACATCTTTTATTGTAAGAATTTTTTCTATTTTAGCTAAAACTTCTACAAAATTTTTAAAATTATACCTTCTTTTCAAAACTTCTGTTATATTATCCTCTATGTTATGTGCTTCATCAATTATGATATTTTGTAAACTTCATAAAATAGAATTTTCATTTTCTAAATCTGAAAAAAGTAAACTATGGTTTATAATAACTAAATCACTAAAATCTATTGATTTTCTAGCTTTTTCTAGAAATTCATAATCTAGATAAATATTTTTAGATTTTTCAAAGTTAAATCTATCACTTGTAAGTTCATTTTTCAAATAATATTCTTGAGGAAAAAAACTCAATTCATCTAATTCTCAAAAATCAGTTTCAAGCAACCAAAGGCTAATTTTAGAGAAAAATGAAACATCCTTGTATTCTAAATCTCATAACAAAATATAATCAAAAAATCATTTCAAACTTAAATAATTTGATTTTCATTTCAGCTTTGTATAAAAGAAATTTTGTCAAAGTTTAGCTTTCAAAAATTTTAAATCTTTTTCAAAAAGCTGATCTTGGAGAGTTTTTGTGTTTGTACTAACATAAACTTTTTCTCAAATATTTTTTGCATAAATAATTGAAGGTATCAAATAAGCAAAACTTTTTCAAAGTCAAGTTGGGGCTTCAATCACTATTTTTTTGTTTTTGTCAAGACTTTCAAAAACTTTTTCAGCCATTTTAAACTGATTATCTCTCTTTTCTAGATTTCACAAATCTTTAAAATAATCCAAAATGTCTATCTTGTCTAAATCTGTTTGTTTAAATTCGTTGAGTATTTCTGGAATTTTAAAAACTCAAACTTTTTTCAAAATAATTGTTTCAAAATCTCAAAAACTTAAATTTTGTAAATTGTCAAGTCCTAAAAATCTTCACATAATCTTCACATTTAAATCACTTGACAAATCAAAAATATATTTTATTAAGCTTATTTTTTCACTACTATATCAATTAAATTCATTTAACATCTTAGCAAAAAGTTCAGCTGTAGCTTTTGTATCATTTATAGCTCTATGAAATCAAGAAATCTCTATTTTATAATGTTTACAAAGCATTTCTAAGTTTAGAGATTCATTTCTGAAATTCAAAAAATTTGCAATAAAAAAAGTATCAATCTTTAAATTTCTTTCTACATTTATTCAGTTTTCTACTAAAAAATTTATATCAAAATCTACATTGTGTCACAAAAGTATATTGTTTCAAATAAAATCAAGTATTTCTTGTCTTATTTCTTCTATTTTTGGAGCTAAAGAAACATCTTCATCAAAAATATTTGTAATACTTGAAATAACCGTAGGAATAGGAATTTCAGGATTTATAAAACTATTATAACTATCAATAATCTCAAAATTGTCTTCTCTTAGCTTAATCATAGCTATCTCAATAATTTTATCAGTTTTTGGGTTAGTTCAAGTTGTCTCTAAATCAAAACATATAATCATAATTTTTAAAAATTTTCTTGAATAAAATATTTATAAGAATATAATATCCAAAATATTAAATAAAGGAAGTTTAAATGAAAAATATTTTAAAAATATTATCCGTGTTTTTTATAACAATAAATATTTTTAGCCTAAAATTTGCTTTTAGTGAAAATGAAACTGAAAAATTAGAATTAATAAAAAAATACATAATAGATTATAAAAAAAATCTAAACAATATAATAAAAAAATATGAAATCAAAAACAATAAAGATCTAGAAGAAAATATAAAATCTTTAGACTGGTCAATACAAGTCATAGATAAAGTAAAAAATACTTATTTACCAGAACAAGAGAAAGATAAGCTTGTCAGATACTTAACTAAAAGTTTAAGAGAACTAAATAGTAAATCAAGAGATATTTTGAGAAAAGAAAAAGAGAATTATGAAAAAAAATTTAAAGAAACTCAAAAATATTATTCTTCAGTTTGAAATGAAATTTGAGATAAGTTAGATTACTTAGTAAACCTAATTTATAAACAAAAAATAGAAAATAAATTAAACTTGACTACAGATGAAATAATTGTAAAAAATAGTTTAGAAAGACTAAAATCTAAATCTAAACAAATAAAAATTATTTGAGATTTAGAATTTGAGTCTAAAAAGGATTTAGATAAATTCCTTAAAAGAACTATAAATGATATAAAATCTGAAATAAAAGAGTTAAAAAATCACTTATAAAAGACTAAAATTAGTCTTTTTTTATTCAAAGCCTCTCAAATAAGTTATTTAATTCCTTATTTGTCAAGGGAATATATTCTCAAGTCTCTAAATTTCAAAGTTTTATATTTTCTATCCTTATTCTTTTCAATTTTTTTACTTTAAATCAAACTTTTTCAACCATTCTTCTTATTTGTCTGTTTCTTCACTCAGTTATAATTATAGAAAATTTTCCTGAAGAAATCCTGTTTACCTGAGCTTTCTTTGTATAACTTCATAAAATAAAAAGTCAATTTGACATTTTTTGTAATGCTTCATCTGTTATTTTTCAAAAGACTTCAACTATATATTCTTTTTCATGATTATATTTAGGATGCATCAAAAAATTTGCAAGTCTTCAATCATTTGTAAGCAAAATAAGTCAAGTTGTATCTTTATCAAGTCTTCAAATAGGGAAGACTCTTTCTTTTATATTAATTATATCAATTATATTTTTTTCTTGATTTTGAGCACAAGTTGTAACTATTCCTCTTGGCTTATTTAATTTATAATAAACAAGGTTTTTTTGCTTGTCTATTGCCTTTTGCAAAAGCTCAATTTTATCTTCTCACGGAGTAATAGATTGTCAAATTTCAGCTACAATTCAGTTTACCTTTACTAATCAATCTAATATATATTCTTCTGCCTTTCTTCTACTACAAATTCAAGCTTGACTTAAGTATTTTTGTAATCTTATTTTTTCCATATTTTTTAATTTTTTATTATTCTAACTTCAGGCTCTAAAAAAACTCAAAATTTTTCTTTTACAGTTCTTTGTGCTAATTCTATCAAATCAATCAAATCTTTATAACTTCAGTTTCAATCGCTCATTAAAAAATTTGAATGTAAATCAGAAAAATAAGCTGTTCCAAGCCTAAATCATTTTAATCAAGATTTTTCAAGTAAAAATCAAGCTGAAATATTCTTCACATTATCTTCACATAACTCAGGAAATTCACATAAAAATTTTTCTTTGTCAAGTGTAGGATTCTTAAAAAAACTTCAGCACGTATTTCACTTTGGCTGCTTATTTTCCCTAAAAAAAATATTATCCTCATCACTATGATATTTTTCTATTTTTTTAGATAAATCAAATTTTGCTTTTATTATAAAGTATTTTTCTGTCTTTTTAAAAATAGAATTTCTATAAGAGTATAAACAATCAGATTTTGTAAAATTTTCTATTTGTCAAGAATTTAAATTTAGCACTGTAGCACTTAAAAAATTATTTTCAGTTTCTAATCAAAAACAACCAGCATTTCAAAAAATGGCTCCTCAAACTGTTCAAGGAAGTCAGATAAATCTGTGCCACAAATCTTGTCAAAAATCTTTTTCTAAACTCTCTGCAATTTGAGAAATATTTTCATTACTATAAGATTCGAGAATTTTTGCTTCAGGATAGTAATTCCATCATTTTAAATTATTTTTTATAACTATTCACTCAAATTTATCAAATGCAAAAAGCATATTTGTTCATCATCAAATAAATAGCATCTTTAAGCTATTTTTTGATGCAAAATCAAAGATATTTTTTAAAATCTTCACATTATCTTCAGATTCAATCTCATAAAAATATTTTGCTTTAGCTAATGTTTTAAAATTTGAAAGGTTTGTTATATCTATATTTTCTTGTAATTCAAGCATTTTTTCTAAATTAAAAATATTTTTCTAAAGTATAATGTTTTAAAATATATTTTCAAGTGATAAATTTGACTTTTTTGTAAAAAATAGATAATTAAGATAAGTATCTTTAAAAAAATATTATGTCATCACTAAAATTAGAAGAAGAATCCATGCCTATTATAAAGGAAATTACACAGGAAATTGATTTGTCAAACAAGACAATTCTTATGATACAACATTGAGTAAAAGATGCTATAGACTTTGCTTTAAGCTTAAAAAATAATTCAAAAGCTGAAGTTATATTTCTACCAAAACCATTTTCACAAAAACCTGAAGATTTAGAATATTGAGAACAAAGCTGATTAACTATAGAAAACCCTTGAGATAATTATGAAGAATGACTTGAAAAAGATTGATATCTAGAAGAAATAATAGAAAGCCTTTGAGATAAAGAAATTATAATAGTAGAAGTTTGATGAATAACAACTCAAAATCTATTAAAAAAAGAAATTTTAGAAAAATGAAGTCAAAATAAAAATATAAAATGAATAGTTGAAATAACAACTTTTTGACACAAAAGACATGAAGTAAATAAAACAAATCTCTATATTCCAACATATTCTATAGCAAGAAGTCCTATAAAAGAAAGAGAAGCAAAACATGTTTGAGCAGCTGTTTACAGAAGTTTAGATCAAGTTCTACATGAGCTAGATAGAGCTATAATAGATTGTAAAATAACTATGGTTTGATATTGAATGATTTGAAAAAATGTTTGTGAAGCTTTTAAAACATGCAAAAAAGTAAGTGTTTATGACATAGACAAGAAAAAACTAAAAGAAGCTAAAAATAATTGATATGATATTTGAAAAAATGATATTTGAAAATCTGATATAATAATAGCTTCAACTTGAGAAAGATCAATAGATGAAGATTTTATAAAAAAATGTAAAGACTGAGTTTTACTTGTAAGTGCTTGATCAAGGCAAAATGAAATAGATGTAGAATATCTAGAAAAAAGTTCTGAAGACACAAAAGAAATTCATGAATTTATAAAAAGATACACTATTTGAAAAAAGAAAATATATCTTTTTAGAGAATGAAAAAATGCAAATTTTGCTGGAGATAGTTGTCCAAGTAACTCTATGGACCTAATTCATGCAGAAACACTATATTGTATAAAAAATATTTTAGATTGAAATTTTGAATTTAAAAAAGAACTAAATGAAGTAAGTGGTGATGATAGAAAAAGCATATTAAAAATGCATAAAAAATATTGGAATTAAAACTTAAAAATTTAATTATGAAAATAAAAAATGTAGCTTGTGCCTTACTTGTAAAAGATGGAAAATTGCTATTACAAGATAGAAAAAATATTTCAAAATACTGAGAAGAATGGTCTTTTTTTTGATGATGAATTGAGGCTTGAGAAGATTCAAAGCAAGCCCTAATAAGGGAAATAAAAGAGGAACTTGATTTTGATATTTCATCTTGGGAAATCTCATATTTATGAGAAATAGTTCATTATACAGATTTCTGAATAGAATACCACAGGTTTCTTTACTGAATAAAAATACCAGAAAATATAAATATTTTTGATGATAAAGAGTGAAGTTGAGCTTATTTTTTTGATTTAAATGAAGTTTTAAATCTAAAATTTAATACAAACATAGATGCTGAAATATTTCAATTAAAAAATAATTTTTTATAAAAAATTATTAAAAATAATAACTTTTATATTATAAAGTATTTCTATTTTACAAAGTACTTTTATATTATAAAGTTACTTTATAATATAGAAAAATCTTACTTTTTAATCTAAATCAAAATAAAAATAAGCTTAAGAGAACTAAGCTTATTTTTTACTTTCAAAGTTTATTTTTATTCAAATACTTTTTTACAGCTTGTCAAGTAAAACTTTGTTTACATTTCTGTATTCAGTTTATATCTCATTCATAAACTAAATTTCATCATTTTTCTCATCAATCTGGTCAAATATCTATTATATGATCAGCGTTTAAAATAACATCCATATTATGTTCTATAACCAAAACAGTATTTCACTTATCAACCAAAGAATGAAGTATTTTTAATAATTTTGCAACATCTTGAAAATGAAGTCAAGTTGTAGGTTCATCTAATATATAAAATGTCTTTGTAGTAGATTTCTTTGACAATTCTGTAGCGAGTTTTACTCTTTGAGATTCTCAACCTGAAAGAGTAGTTGATGATTGTCAAAGTTTAACATATCAAAGTCAAACTTCATCCAAAACTTTTAAAACTTTTATAACTTTTGGATGAGCTTTAAAAAATTCCAAAGCTTCTTCTATAGTCATCTCAAGTACATCAGAAATAGTTTTTCACTTATACTTTACTTTCAAAGTTTCAGGATTATATCTTTTTCATTCACAAACCTCACACTCTACATAAACAGTTGGTAAAAAATGCATTTCTATCTTTTTTACTCAGTCTCATTCACAAGCATCACATCTTCACTCTTTTGTATTAAAACTAAATCTTCATGGTCAGTATCATCTAATTTGAGCTTCTTCTGTCATTGCAAATATTTCTCTAATAGCAGTAAAAACTCAAGTGTAAGTTGCAGGATTACTTCTAGGAGTTCTTCAAATAGGGGATTGATCAATAATTACAGTTTTATCAAGATTTTCCAATCACAATATTTCTTTAAATTGTCAAGTAGATCTTTTTGCTCTATTTAATTCATTTGCTAAATAATTTGCTAAAATATCATTAACTAAAGAAGACTTTCAGCTTCAAGAAACTCAAGTAACAACTACAAAATTTTCAAGAGGAATAGAAACATCAATATTTTTTAAATTGTGTTCTTTTGCTCAAACTATTTTTATTTCTTTTCAATCTTTTCTTAAATCAAGATAATTTTTTCTTTTTCCTCTTTTTATTATTATATCTTGATTTCAGCTAAGATAAGGTCAGGTTACAGAATTTGGATTATTTATAATATCATCTATAGTTCATTCAGCAATAATCTCTCATCAGTGGACTCATGCTCATGGTCAAATATCTATTATATGATCAGATTCCCTCATAATATCCTCATCATGCTCAACTATTATAAGAGTGTTTCATATATCTCTCAATTTTTTTAGATTTTCAATCAACATATCATTATCCCTTGGATGAAGTCAAATACTTGGTTCATCCAAAATATAAATAATTCATTCAAGTTTTGTTCAAAGCTGAGTTGCAAGTCTAATTCTCTGAGATTCTCAACCTGAAATAGTTCAAGCTTTTCT
Organism: Candidatus Gracilibacteria bacterium GN02-872; assembly: GCA_003260325.1. Taxonomy (GTDB): domain Bacteria; phylum Patescibacteriota; class Gracilibacteria; order BD1-5; family UBA6164; genus GN02-872. Next base: position 215,458 of record MOLU01000001.1, read on the forward strand.
TGAAATAGTTATATAATCAAGTCAAACTCACGCTAAAAATTCAAGTCTTTCAATTATATTTTTTAAAGCCTTTTTAGAAATTTTTTCCTGACTTTTTGTTAATTTTATTTTTCTAAAAAATTCTAATGATTTAGTAACTGATAAATCAGATAACTGTCAAATATTTAATCAATTTAAATAAACTGATAAACTTTCTTCGTTTAATCTATATCAACCACAAGTAGGACAATCCATATCAACTATGTATTCATCATAAATTCACTTATCAGCTCATCAATCATAATATCTTCTAGTCAAAACATTCATTATTCACTCAAACTTCATACTAAAAACTCTCTTTTGTCAAGACTCAGTTTTGAAGTTTACAGAATAAAGTTTATCTCAAGTTCAGTACATAATCAAATCCTTTTCTCTTTTAGTCAATTTTTCATAATTTTTATTTAAGTCAATTTTGTTCTTTTTTCAAAACTCTTTTAAAAGCTCAAAAAACATATCTCCTCAAAATCAAGGTCAAGTTATAGCTCACTCAAGCAAAGTAAGATTTGGATTAACTATTCTTTCTTCTAAAAATACTTTTTTAATTCCAAGTCAATGACAATCAGGACAAGCTCATTGATGACTATTAAAGGAAAAGCTAGAAATACTCAAATCAGCGGGAATATGTCAACAATTTGAACAAACAAAAATATTTGAAAAAGACTTATCTATAGATTTTTCTCAAGTTAAAAAACGTATTTCAAGTTGTCAAATTCATATTTTATAAGCCAAATTTATAGAATCTTTCAATCTTTTTGTATCAGGACTATCATCCAAAGAAAAATCTTTTTTTACTAGTCTATCAATTACGATAGCAATATTTTCAAATTTTTTTACTTTTATTTCATCATTTATTGTATAAATTTCATCTCAAATAGAAAATCTGATAAATCACATATCAAGAACATCTTTCTTTAGAGTTTCTATATTTGAATAACTCTTTTTTAGTGGTGATTTTATGATAAATTTTGAATCATTTTTAAATTCTAAAATATAATTTATTATGTCACTTATAGAATCTTTTTTTACAAAGTTTCAGCATTTTATACATTTTCTATCTCAAATATTTAAATACAAAACCTTGTAATAATCATAAATTTCAGTAATAGTTCAAACTGTAGAGCGAGGATTTTTGTTTGTCGTTTTTTGATCAATAGAAATAGTTGGAGAAAGTCAATTTATTTCGTCAACTTCGGCTTCTTCATCAAGTCCTCAAATAAACATACGAGCATAGCTTGACAAACTTTCTAAATATTTTTGTTGTCAAACATTATAAATAGTATTAAAAGCTAAACTTGATTTTCAGCTTCAAGAAACTCAAGTTATAACTGTCATTTTATTTTTTGGAATTTTTACTGAAATATTTTTCAAATTATGAGTTTTTGCTCAAACAACTTCTAAGTATTTTGACATAAAAAAAGATTAGTATTTATCTAACCTTTTATTTTAATCATTTTTAGAATTTATCAAGTTTTTTTTGTTTATTAAAAAAATATTTTTCAATTAAATTTTTATCAAATAATTCAATTTCTTTGTAATCTAAAAATCAACAAAATTCGTGTTTTTCAGGTTCCATATTTTTTAAATCAGATAAGTTTTCAACTGTAGCTAGATAATAAACTCAAAGCCAATGTTCTTCTCAAATAATCATTTTTACAGTATCAAATAAAATAAATTTATCAACTGTGAGATTAGTTTCTTCTTTTATTTCTCTAATTAAAGTTTCAGTTATTTCTTCTCAAAATTCTAAAGTTCAACCTGGAAGCATTAATTCTCAAGCTCAGTACTTTTGTTTTGAGTTCTTTTTTAAAAGTAAAACTCTATCATTTTCATCTAGAATTATAGCTCTAGTAAATATTTTAAAAACCATAATTATAAAAATTTACTTTGTAATATTGAAGTACTTTGTAAAAATCGAAATACTCTTAAAATAGATTAAAAACTATTTTTTTTTGAAATATTTTTTATTTTTAAAATAACATCATTTCAAGCTAATTTTGTTAAATCATCATTTATATTTAAAATTTGAAATCATTTTATTTCTTGGGTTTCTATATTTATTTCTGAAAAATCTCAATCATAAATAAAAATATATCTAAAATCATGATGGAAATGCTGCCTTTCATCTTTTTCCTTATTTTCAGGAATATAGTGAGTGTCTATATCTATAGGAATCATTTCATTTTGATTATGCCAAGAACATAGCTTTAATTGAGAAAGTCAAGTTTCTTCCATTGCCTCTCTTTTTGCAGTGTTTTGCATTTCTCAATCTCACTCTTCCCAGTGTCAACCTGGAACAAGCCATTTATCAAGATTTATATTATGAATCACAACAAAATTTTGCATAGACTTATCAAAAATATAGGCTGAGGCAGTTAAGTGTCAATTAAAATTTTTTCTAGTCCAAAGATTTTCATTATCTTGAAGTTGTTTTTCAAGCAATTCAAATCTTTTTTCTTCATTTTTAAAATATTTTTTATACTTTTCTAAAGTTTCTAAAATATATTTTTTATACTTAAAATTACTCATAATAAAGGTTTTTATCAAAAATTTAATCAGAAGCAACAACAAGTCAAATTATTTTTTTTGCTCATTTTTGTTTTAAAATAGAGGAAATTTCATTTATTGTTGTTCAAGTTGAAGCTACATCATCTACAATTATTACTTTTTTATCTTTCACTAAATTCAAATATTTTTCATCAAAAGTAAAAGAATTTTTTAAATTGTCAAGTCTAGTTTTTCTATCAAGTTTTGATTGTTGTTTTGTTTGTTTTACCTTTTTTAAAGTATTTTTCTTATAATTTATGTTAGAATATCTTGCAAAACTTTTAGCTAAAACTTCCGAAGAATTATATCATCTTTTCCATTTTCTTAAAAAATAGCTTGGAATAGAAATCACTAAGTATTCATCAAATTTTTTAGTATTTTCACTTTCTAAAAACTTTTTAAAAAGAAAAAATGCTAATTCTTCTAAAATTTCTTTTTTATTATAAAATTTTCAATCCTTTATAAGTTTCTTTATCAAAGGATTTTTATAATGTTTTAAAATAATAATTTTATCATAAAATACATTATTCAAAACTTGACAATTTCTATGATTTTCTGAATTTTTTGAGTATTTTTTACAAACATAACATTTTTCTTCAAAATCATAAATCTTAGAAAAACAATCTTCACAAATAAAACTTCATTCTTTTTTACAAGAATAGCATATTTTAGGGGAAATAATATCTAGTATAAATCTAAGCATCTAAAGAAAAATATATTTAAAAAACTTCACATAATTCATACTTTATTTTACAAAGTAGTTCTATATTATAAAGTATAACTAAAATATAAAGTACTTTTATATTATAAAGTATTTCTATTTTACAAAGTAAATCTGTATTACAAAGTTATTATACTAAAGGTTCTTTAGTATATATGAAATACTATCAACTCAAAATCAAGTCATTCATTTATTTGCATATCAATATGGTTCATAGCTATTTAAAGCTGTTCAGGCTATATCTATATGAGTATATTTTTCATTGTTTAAGCAAAAATTTGCCAAGAAAGCTGCTCACATTGTACTTCAAGCTTTAACTCAAACATTTAGATTTTCTAAATCAGCTATTTCAGATTTAGTTTTTTCAACAAAATAGTCATCAAAAGGCAATTTATTATATTTTTCAAAATTTGTTTCTGAATAATCTAAAAATTTATTTATAAATTCTTTATCATTTCACATAATTCAAGCATATCTAAAACCAAGAGCAACCATACAAGCTCAAGTCAAAGTAGCTACTGATATAAGTTTGTCAAGTTTATAATTTTTACTCAAATAAGCCATTCCATCAGCTAGAACAAGCCTTCACTCAGCATCAGTATGAATTATATCAACAGTTTTTCAAGAATAAGATTTGAAAACGTCACTTGGTTTGAAAGATTTTCAAGAAATATGATTTTCAGCTAAAACAAGACAAGCAACAATATTTACATTTAGTTTTTTCTCATCTAATTCTTTCATAATACAAAAAGTTGTTCAAGCTCAACACATATCTCCCTTCATTTCATACATAAAATCACCTGGTTTTACCTGAATTCATCAAGTATCAAAAGTTACTCATTTTCCTACAATTCAGATTGTTGGTAATTTTTTATCAACTATCTTTTCTAAAATAACCATTCTTGGTTTTCTTTTACTTCATTTTCAAACAGCTTCCAAAAGTCAAAGTCATTCTTTTTTTATTTCATCAAAATCAAAAACTTTTACTTTTACATTTTTAAATTTTGTCTTTTTTACAATTTCTGAAAATGTTTCAGGGTAAAGTTCACTAGAAGCTGTAAATCATAAATCTCTAGCTAAAATAATATTTTCTATAGTTTTTACTCTTTCATCAAAGACTTGCTCAAAACTATTATCTATAAAAAATAAAACCTCATCTTCAGTTTTTTCTGATTTATATTTTTCAAATTTATACCTTCAAAGTAAAACATTATTTAACAAAATTTCAACATTTTGTGAATTATTTGTCAAAACTGTAATTTTTTTTGGTAAATTATTTATTTCTTTTCAAAGCAAGTAATTTATATCCTTACCTTTATTATCAGAAAAAATATAAATATATAAATTTTTAAAATCGTCTCTTCACATAAAATATTGAAAAAGTCAATTAGTTTTTTTCTCTATTTTTTCAGAAATATCTTTTTTTATAGATTTATCAAAATCTAAAAAAGATAATTTATTTAAATCAGATTTTTTTTCTAAAAAGAAAAATAAATTTGAATCCTTTATTTTTCCTAAATCATAAACTTTTTTTAACATAAATTTTACTTAGAAAATAAACTTAACAGTACATAATATAATCTAAAAACCAAAAAAAACAAAAGTAAAAAAATAATTACATAATAAACAAAAGCAGAAGCATAATTTCAATATTTTTTATAAATATTGTGATTAAAAAATAAATTAAAAAATAGTACAAACAAAAGTAAAACAGAAAAATTTATATTATAAATATAGTAAATTGAAATAAAACTTGATGCATAGTTTAAAAACAATCAAAAATATCTCAAATTTACTTTTTGTTCTCTAAAATAAGATAAATTTGACAAATAATTAAAACTAAAATCAGAGAATAGAAAAAATATTATTCAAAATAATATAAAAGAATCATAAAAAATTCTTCCTGAAAACAAAAGTCAGAAAAATATTACGTAAAAAAATATATAAATTTGCCTTGAATAATTTTTAAAAAGATTTTTAAAAAATTCAAAATTTGATTTTGGAGTAAAATAAATAAAAAATATTATTCCTAAAACCATAAAAAAACTTGATTCTATAAGTAAGTTTCAAGATAGAGGAACTATATGAAGTTTTGTCAAGCTTTTTCAAAAAACATCTTTTCAAAGCTGTAGACTATGAAAAAAGTAAAAAATAAAGCTAAACAAAAAGCAAATAAAAAAAAGGAGTAATCTCATTTCAACTAAAAAGCTAAAAATTAATTACTCATAATATAACGATAAATACAAAAAGTGCAAAATTTAAGATTACAAAAAATATATTTTTTGAAAATGATATGAATATATAAGCAAAAAGTAATATTAAAAATAAAAATACTCAGGAAATATTGTAATTAAATGAAATTCAAAAAGTATAAGTTAAGTTCAAAAGAAGCAAGAATAAAATTATATAAATAAAAATTATATAAAATAAATTATTTTTCAAAAAATCAATCATTCCATTTATAGTCGAAAAAATTCATAAAAATCATTTTGAAACAAAAGAATAAGAAATAGTTTTTCACTCTAATCTAGATTTCAATAAAAATATATTTTGTTTAATTACACTTCTTTTCAAAGAGTTCATTTCTCTAAGCTCTTTATTAAAAAGAAGTTTAAAAAAATTTTTTGTTGTATAAATTCTATTTTCTCTAAGTTTTTCTTCATATTTGCTCAAATAAAGTTGATTTTTAACATAAGAATGTGATTCCTTATCTATTTCAACATTTTCTTGTTTTATTTTTTTCTTTTTTACAAAAAATGACTTTAAATAATCAAAAAATTGTTTAGTTTGATATCAAAAATCTCTATCTTTTTCTATAAATCTATCTTTTGATCACAATTCTTTTAAAAGCTTATTTGTTTCTTTTAAAAGCTCTCTATTTTTATCATCTTTTGTTTCTTCTAATTTTTCTAGTTCGAGTTTTCAGATTTTTTGTAAAGCTCTTTCTCAAATTTCTCTAAGTTTTGAAATATTTGTAGATTTTTTTAATTTTATTATTGAATTATAAATATTTTCTAATTTCTGCTTTTGCTCTAAATCAAGCTTAACTATAGAATTTCACAAAATCATAGATTCAAGTTTTACCAAAACGTGAACTATAAGCTTGTTTACATCTTCTAGCTCTTTTTTCATATAAAATTGATCTATATTTATATCTTCTCACTTTTCTTTTTTGATTTTATCTCTCAAATCATCTATTTTATCTCTTCTTTTCTGAAAAAATAAATTATATTCTTCTTTTAACTCTTCCACAATTCTATCTTTTTGTTCTGTTGAAAGTCATTTATCTTTTTCTGAATAAACATGAACTACATCATATTCTAGATTTTTTACTAAATTTACATAAACTTTAAAAATATCGTCTCAAGCTATTTTTCAATATTTTAATTCTCAGTTTTTATAAGCTTCAAAAAGAAATGTATTTCAAACATTTTCCTGATCTTTTAATTCTTCGATACCTAAAATAGAGTATCACTCTCTGTGAACTCTTTCTCTCGCAATTGCTTCATTATCTGCTTTGAAAATGATGCTATATCTTTTATTATCTTTTGATACGGAAAGCTTATAGTTAGGCATCTTAAAAATAAAATAAAAATTAAACTATTGGATTTTCGACTTTTGATTTTAAAGCAGCCGAAAAATCTATTCCTTTCTTTTCAAATTCTTCAGTAAAAATATTATTTAATTTATGACAAATCTCTTTTATAGATTCCGGAGCAACATCAGCAAAAAGTTCCTCCAATTTCATAATATTTACACTTTTAAGGTTTTCTTGAAGTTTTGTTTCATTTAAAGTATCTATTCTATCAATATTTTTTTGAAATTCAGGGTTCATATTTTATAATTTATTTATTAAAAAATTAAAAGAGTTTAATTCTTCCTTTTTTTCTTCTGCTTCTTTAAGTCTAAGTCAATTTATAACTGAAAAATTATTCTTTTGAATATCTTCAAGATTTTTCAATTCTAAATTATTTGTAAAATCTGAAAGTTCATTATAAATTCTATCTATTCAAGACTCATCTAAAACGTCAAGAGCTTGAATATAAAGAGATTTTTGACTCTCAGGAATCTTTAAATTGACAAACATAATTTTTATCAATTCTATTTTTTCTACTGTTTTTTTTCTCTTTTTTAAAAAATTAAAAATCATATTTTCTTCTTTTTATAATATATATTTTACATTTTATCATATTTTTTTTTATAAAACAAAATTTTAACATTGTATTTTTCATTTTCTTTTTTTATATTTATTATAATATAGTATTATTATTAATTATTTTTGTTAAATTGTTAAAATATTTATTTCAAAGTATTTTCTATAAAAACTTTTAACAATTAAAATTTTTTGAAATATTTTTTTATTTATAAATAGACGAAAAGTAAATGTAAACAAGTTTTTAACAATTAAAAAAAAATAATATTGACTTGTTTTTTTTCTCAAAAATATATAATTCTAGTTATCAATAATTTTGAAAATATTTTTTAACAAAAAATAAATGACTTTTAAAAAAACAAATAAGTTTTTAACATATCTTCTACTTTTTTTGACATTTTTTTTACTTTGAATTTGATATTCCTATTATTTTCTGCAAAACAGTCAAAATATAATTGTTAAAAAAGAAAAAGAAATCGTTATAGAAAAAGAAAAAAACATTACAGAGCTAAATTTAGAAAAATATAATAAAGTTTATGGCTATATAAAGGAAATGTACTATGATTTTGATGAAGTTAAATCAGAAGATTTAGTTGAAAGTTCTATAGATTGACTTGTAAAATGATTAAAAGATCCTCATACTGAGTATTTCAATGCAAAAGCAAGTAAAGACTTTAAAGAATCTCTTTCATGAGATTTTGAATGAATTTGAGCTGTTTTAGAAAAAGTTGATCAATGAGTAAAAATTCTTTCAGTTATAGAAGAGTCTCCTGCTCAAAAAGCTGATTTGAAAGATTGAGATGTTATTGTTGAAGTTAATTGACAAAATATAAAAGATATGTGAATTTCAGAAGTAATAACACTTATAAAATGACCAGCTTGAAAAGATGTAAATTTAAAATTTTTGAGGAGTTGAAAACTTTTAGAGAAAAGCTTAAAAACTTGAGCAATAGTTCTACCTTCAGTAAAATGAAAAGAACTTGACAAAGATACTTGATATATCGTTATTTCTACTTTTTGAGAAAAAACTTGAGAAGAGCTTAAAAAAGAGTTAGAAAAACTAAAAAATAAAAAATGAATAATTATTGACTTAAGAAATAATTGATGATGATATTTAGAAGTTGCTGTTGATATGCTAAGCAATTTTATAAAGAAATGAGATATTGTCTCAATTACTAAACATAAAGACTGAAAAGAAGATAAATATTATGCTTATGGATGAAGAGAACTCTATAATTGAAAAGTAGTTATACTTGTTAACTGAAACTCAGCATCAGCATCAGAAATATTTGTTTGAGCAATGAAAGATTATCAGAAAGCTATTTTAGTTTGAGAAAAAACTTTCTGAAAATGATCAGTTCAGGAACCAATTCCGCTTTCAGACTGAAGTATGGTCAAAATCACAACTGCAAAATGGTTTACTCCAAAAGATAAAAATATTGATAAAGAATGAATAGAACCTGATATAGAGGTTAAATTTACAGATGAAGACATAAAAAAAGAGAATGATAGACAATTAGAAGAAGCAAAAAAAGTCTTGAAATCATTTATAGAAAATACTTATTTAAACCTGAGTATAGATAAATATAAAGAAAATAACAAAAATTAACTACTTGAAAAAGTAGTTTTTTATTTAGTTAGTAGGAATAACTCTTATTTTGACAAAAATACGATTTTAAATATAATAACTTCATCAAAAAATTTATTATTTATTAAAAACTAAATGGAAAATATTATAGAAGTAAAAAATTTTTCTAAGTATTTTTGAGAAAAACAAGTTATAAAAGATATATCTTTTTCTATAAAGAAATGAGAAATATTTGCTTATTTATGAATAAATTGAAGTTGAAAAACTACAACAATTCGTAGCTTACTTGATATTTATAAAGCTGATACTTGAGAATTAAAAATACTTTGAGAAAAGATAAATGAATCTATTTTTAATAAAATTTGATATTTGCCAGAAGAAAGATGACTTTACTTAGATGAAAATGTTTATGATATACTTTATTTTTTTGGAAAACTTAAGTGAATGTCTGACAAAGATCTTAAAAAAGGTATTGATGAATATTTAGAAAAAGTTTGATTAACAGAAAAAAAATATGCAAAGCTAAAAAGTTTATCTTCTTGACAACAACAAAAAATTCAATTTTGAGTTGCAATTATTCATAACCCTGAAATTCTTATTTTAGATGAACCAATGAAATGACTTGATCCTATAAATAGACAACTCTTTATAAATATGATTCTTGAACAAAAGGCTAAATGAACAACTATTTTGTTTAGCTCTCACCAAATGGATGATGTTGAAAAAATGGTTGATAGTTTAATTATTTTAAAAAAATGAGAAATTTGAGCTTATTGATCACTAAAAGAAGTAAAAAATAAATATTGAAAAAACACAATAAAAGTTAGTTTTACTTGAAAATTTCAAGAAAATAAAGATTTTTATGATGTAAACACTTTGACAAATAATTTTGCTGAATTGAGACCAAAAGTTTCTTCAAATGAAATTTTAAAATTTTTTCTTGATTCAAATTTAAATATAAATAAATTTGAGTTTTCAGAGCCTTCTTTGAATGATATTTTTATTTCTATAAACGAATTATAATGAACAAATTTTTTACAATTGCAAAGAAAGAGTTTACAAAAAGTATAAAAAAAGTATCTTTTTGGATATTTACATTTTGAATTCCTTTACTTTATATAATAATATTTTGAGTAGTTTATTTCTCAAATATGCAAAGAGAAGAAACTTTACAACAAAAAAATGATATTATAAAAAATATTTATGTTTATGATGAGTCTTGAATTATAAAAGATAAAGATAATAAAATAAACAAAAATATAGTTTTAGTAAATAATTATGATAGTTGATATAATCAATTTTTGTGAAAAGAAGAAAATATTTTTCTTCATTATAAAAAAGATTTTTTAGAAACAAAAAAAGTTGATTTATTTGTTAATTCTAAAGATTTTGATGATTTTTATTCATGATTAGTTAATGAATTAACAAAATCAAGTATTTTGGGGAAAATCACTGAAAAAGATTTGAGTATAGCTTACAGTTCAAACTTCTCTACAAATGTAAAGAAATTTCAAGATTGAAAAGAAGTTCCTGATATTGACAATAAAACTATTGTTGCTTGAATTTGAGCTATGGTATTTTTCTTTATGATGATATTTTGAAATACTTATATGTTAACTTCTCTTTCTCAAGAGAAAGAAAATAGAACTATAGAAATAATTTTGTCAACAGTAAATACTTTTACTTTTATATCTTGAAAAATATTTTGATGAATGCTAGTTCTTATCTTTCAAATGTCTATTTTAGCAATTTTTCCTATTTTATCATTATTTATATTTAGAAATGCAATTCCTGATAATATATTTGAAGTTATTGCAAACATAAGCGCTTTGGAGTGGATTTCAATGGCTTTCTATATAATTTGAGGTTTTTTGATTTTTGCATGAGTTATGGTTGCTGCTGGTTCCCTTTGAGCAAATTCAAAACAAGCTTGAAATTTATCGACTCCATTTATCCTTATGTCTTGTCTTCCTCTTTATTTAGCTTCTAGTTTGATGTCAAATCCTCAATGAACATTATCATTATTTTTTAGTTATTTCCCATTTACTTCTCCTATGTTACTTCTTTATAGAACTTGAGCTTGAGAATTACAACCAATAGAAAAAATAATTTGACCTATAATTGTTATTGTTTATGTGATAATAAGTTTTTGGATAGCAAAAAAAGTCTTTGAATATGGAGCTTTAGAGTATTCTTGAAAAATTTCATTTAAATCTATGTTTTGAAAAAATAAAAAAGTTAGTTAAGTTTTTAACTAATTTTTTTAAGTTTGACATTTTTTTATAAGTTTGTCAATAATAAATTTTATATAAAACTTGATTATTTAGATAAAAAGAATATATTATAGACAAATAATTTTTAATTATGTCTACTATGTATACTTATACAAGACAAGATGCAGCAGACTTTTTATGAATATCTACAAGAAGTATTGATAGATATATAAAATCAGGTAAACTTAGGTCAAAAAAAGAGTGAAAAATAGTTTATGTAAATGATGATGATATAAAGAATCTTTCATGATGACAAGATTCAAAACAGGAAATAATAGATAAAAAACCAGAAAAAAAACAAATTGAAGTGAAAGAAATAAAATCAGACGAGAAAGAAGAAAAGATTTTACAAAATACTTATAATTTCACAACAACTGTTCCTGAAACAAAAGAGATAGAAGTAAAAACAAACTTTAAAACTTTTCCAATAGAACCTATTTATGATGATTTAAGGTTACAAATAAAGGAAAAAGATGATTTGATACAAGATTTATCTATGAAACTTTGAAGAGCTGAAGAAATAGTTAAAAATTCTGTTTCTATGATAGATTTTAAAAGATCACAAATGTTACTTGAAGATTCAAAAACTCATTTATGATCCGCTATTAGTGAACTAAAAGGTAAGAATGAAGAATTAGAAAAAAAGGTAAAAACAGGAAATATAACAGTTTTGGTACTTTTTATAACTGTAATAGTACTTTTAGTTATTGCTTTGATGATTTGGGTAAACAATATTTAAAAATAAATTTGAAAAAATCTTGAAAGTTGTTATAATCTCTCAAGATTTTTTTGTTCTCATAGTTCAATGGATAGAACAATCCCCTCCTAAGGGATAGATGCAGGTTCGATTCCCGCTGAGAACACCAGATAAAGAAAAGATAACACGAAAAGTGTTTTTTTTGTTTTAAAAGATAAAGTTAAAAAAGGAATAAAGAAGAAAAATAGAAAAAACAAAAGCTTAAATTTATCTTTCGTACTTTCCTTTCAAATCTTCTAAATCTATCTCAAAAATAACAGGTCTTCAGTGAGGACAAGTAGCACTATAATCAAGAACAGCATCATTTAAAAGTTTATTTATCTCAAAAAGACTAAGTTTATTTCAAAACTTTATTGCTGATCTACAAGCTGTGTAAGCAAAAATTTTATTTTTTACTTCTTGTAGAGTTTTTGATTTACTAAACTTATGTTCTCAAATATCATCTAAAATAGCCAAAAACATATTTTTTATATTTTCTTTTTTTATAAAATCAGGAATTCAATTTATAATTATGTTATTTCAAGCTAAAAATTCTATATCAAATCACATTTCCTTAAATGTTTCTATATTTTCTTCTAAAATAGCAAATTCATTGATTCATAAAGTAATATTTTCTCAAATAAGCAGCCATTGACAATTTTGTCAATTTTCCTTTGACTTTTTTACTAATTTTTCGTAATTTATTCTTTCTGCAAGTGCGTGTTGGTCATAAATTTGTATTCAATTTTTTGTTTCAACAATTATGTAAGAATTGTGAGCTTGTCAAATAATTTTTCCTAATTTTGTGTAATGTAAATCATTTGTAAGGTTTAAATCTTCACTTAAATCTTTTTTTGGTTCTAAGATTTTTTCAGAAAAAGCCAAAGAACTAATAATTTGAGATTGTCAAGGGTTTACAGAAGTATCTTTATAAGGGGAATAATCCTTGAATTTTGTACCTGATGGTGTGTAGTATTTAGTATCTTGACTACAGATTTCTTTTATGTGAAGGCTATGTGAAGATTGTGTGAAGATATCTTCTACTTCAGTAAAATCTGTTCAATTTTTAATTAAACTTACAGAATTTAATTTTTCGTCTATGCTGTGATAAAAAACTCTAAAAATATTTTGCTCATTTGCAAATCTAACTTCAAGCTTTCTTGGGTGGACATTTACATCAACTAAAGTTGGATCTATTTCTAAATTTAAAATATAAGCAGGATAGTTATTGTGGGGAATAAACCTATTGTAAGCGTCTGAAATAGCTTTTGAAATCAAAACTGATTTTATAGGTCTTCTGTTTACAAAAATCAATTGTTTGTTTTTGTTCATAAAACTTATTTTTGGATCTGAAATCACTCAAGAAACTTTCATTCATACCATTGAGAAATCTATTTCAAGTATATTTTTTGAAAAATCTTCACCAAAAATATTATAAATCCTATCCTTTAAATTTTCATTTTTTCTGTATTTAAAAATATTTTTTCCATCAGAAATAAACTCAAATCAGATTTCAGGATAAGCAAGACTAACTTCTTGTAAATATTTCAAAATATATCAGTATTCAGTTTTTGGTTTTTTTAGATAATTTAACCTTGCAGGAGTATTAAAAAATAAATTTTGAACTATTATTTTTGTTCAAACTTCAGCTCAAATATCTTTTATTTCCTCTTTTTCTCATCACAATATATTTAATAAATGTCAAGATTCAGAATCTTTAGTTTTTGAAATAATTTGTATTTTTGAAACTGATGAAATAGAAGCCATTGCTTCTCACCTAAAACCAAAAGTCATAACTTTATATAAGTCTTCTAAATTTTTTATTTTTGAAGTAGAATATTTTTCAGCTATCATTTCTAAATCACTTTTTTCTATTCCTGTTCAATTATCTGTTATAATTATTTCATCAATTCATCCATTGACAATTTCTACTTTTATGTTGTTTGCATTTGCATCGATTGAATTTTCAACTAATTCTTTTACTACAGAAAAAGGTTTTTCTACAACTTCTCAAGCAGCAATTTGGTTTGCTAAATTTTTATCTAGTTTTATTATTGTCATTTTAAAAATATTTTTATAAAATAATAAAAAAGTGAAAAATTATTTTTCACCTTCTTTAGTTTCTTTTGATTTTTTTTCTGTTTTTTGCTTTTTTCATTTAAATTTTTCTTTTACTACTGTTGGTATTTGAGAGTAAGCTATAATGGTTTGCTTTACTTTTTCATAAAATTCAGCTATTTCAACAATTGGTCAAAGTATTTTTATAATTCTTATCAAAGTGATTATCAAAAGAGTTCAAATTACACTTGAGAAAACTATTAAAACTATATATAGAGCGTCTAAAACAGTTAAAGTCATAGCAAAGAAATTTAAGAAATTAAAATTGTTCAATTAGTTCTTCTATATTCATTTTAAACGAATTTGAAATTTTTTCAATATTTTCTTTTCAAATAATTTTTTTATAAATTTCTTTATCCTCAAATACGAGCATTGTAGGCAATTGTGTAACTCAAAAATCTTCTTCAAAATTTACTCATTCAATATTTTCTTTTGAAAGCATAATTACAATATTTCTAGAAAATGCTTTTGTTTTTAGCATAGGGAAACGCAAAGAAATACTTTCATAAAAATCACTTTTTTCTTCTGCAATTATCAAAATAGTTTTGTGTTTGAAATATTTTACTTCTCAAGTTTTGCTTACAAATTCAGTTGTTCCAGATTTCTCTATCAAATTATCTAAATCTTCTTTTGTTTTTATGGAAAAAGAAGAACTTGAAGAAATCTTTTTTGCAGAGTAAGAAACTGCATTATTAAAAGTTTCTTTTGTTTTTTTAGCAAAATTTTTTAAAGAATCTTTAAATCACATAATAAAAAATATTATTAATACTAAGTTTTTAAATATTTTATCACAATAATAACTTTTTTGCAAAAAAGATTTGATTTTTTAAATTTTTTCAATATGATATGCGAAATTTCAAAAGAAATTTATATATTATATAATAATTTTTTAAAATGACAAATGCACAACTTATAAAAAAAGTTCAAGAACCATTTTTGAAAGCTGATAGAGTAGAGTATAAAACAGGTATGGAAGTGGAAGTAAGTCAAACTATCAGAGAATGATGAAAAGAAAGAGTTCAAAAATTTAAATGAATAATTATAAAAACAGCTGGAAAAACTCCACTTGAAAAAACTATAACAGTTAGAAGAAAAATTGGAGCTTTTGGAGTTGAAAAGATTTTTGCAATCCATTCTCCAAGTATTTTAAAAATAGAAATAATTAGACAATTTAAAGTTAGAAAGAAATCTATTAAATTTATCAGAGATTTGACAGGTAAAGCTGCAAGACTTAAAGAAATTAGATAATTTCAAAAATCCTAAAATTTTCTTAGGATTTTTTTTGTTATTTTAAAAAAAATTTGTATAATTAAGCTAAATTTTATCAATTAAAAAATATTTTATGAATTTTAAAGATTTAAGTTTAGAGGATTTAATCCTAAAAATAAAAAATAAAGAAGCTTCAAAAGAAGAAGTTTTTGAATATTTTTTGAAAAGAATAGAAAAATATGATGACAAAGTTCAATCTTTCAATTTTGTAAATACTTTGTGATTAAATAAAGAAGCAGAACTTACTTCAGTTTTGGCTTGAGCTCCGATTGCTGTAAAGGATATTTTTTGTGAGATTTGAGTTCCTACAACTTGTTCTTCAAAAATGCTTGAGAATTTTAAACCACCTTTTGATGCATTTGTTATAAAAAAGTTAAAAGAAGCGTGATTTTCAAGTCTTTGAAAAGTTACAATGGATGAATTTGCTATGTGATCAACAAATGAAACTTCTGCTTTTAAAAAAGCTGTAAATCCTTGGGGAAAAAATAGAATTCCTTGAGGTTCTTCTGGAGGTTCTGCTGCTTCAGTTGCTGCTTGACTTGCTCCTGCTGCACTTTGAACAGATACTTGATGAAGTATTAGACAACCTGCAAGTATGTGTAATTTAGTTTGATTTAAACCAAGTTATTGAAGAAACAGTAGAAACTGAGTTATGGCAATGGCTTCAAGCTTGGATTGTCCAGGAACTTTGACAAAAACTGTAAAAGATTCAGCTATTTTGTATGAAATAATGAATTGAAATGATCCTCTTGAAAACACTTCTTTGCCTTGAAAAGATTTGATTGATCCCAAAATTTGGGAAAAAACAGATTTGAAATGATTCAAAATTTGAGTTCCAAAAGAATATTTTGAAGAATGACTTGACTCTTGAGTAAGAACTGTTATAAATCAAGCAATTGATAAATTAAAAGAACTTTGAGCAGAAATAAAAGAAATTTCTCTTCCTATGACAAAATATGCAATCGCAACTTACTACATATTGATGCCAGCAGAAGTTTCTACAAATTTGTCAAGATATGATGGAATAAGGTTTGGTCATAATTCTGATAAACCATATAATTCTATGGATGAACTTTTTATAAACAATAGAACTGAAGGTTTTTGAAAAGAACAAAAAAGAAGAATAATTCTTGGTTCTTATGTACTTTCAGCTTGATTTTATGATGCTTATTATAAAAAAGCAGCTCAAGTAAGAACTCTTATTATAAAAGATTTTGAAAAAGCTTTTGAAGAAGTTGATGCAATAGTTTCACCTGTTTCACCTTCAGTTGCTTGGAAAA
Source organism: Candidatus Gracilibacteria bacterium GN02-872 (assembly GCA_003260325.1). Taxonomy (GTDB): domain Bacteria; phylum Patescibacteriota; class Gracilibacteria; order BD1-5; family UBA6164; genus GN02-872. The sequence continues at coordinate 232,179 of MOLU01000001.1, forward strand.
TCTGAGAAAAAATAGATGATCCTTTGAAAATGTACTTAGCTGATGCGTATACAATTCCAGCTTCTTTAGCTTGACTTCCTGGAATATCTGTTCCAGCTTGATTTGCTGAAAGTCAAGATCAAGAAAAAGAATTACTTCCAGTTTGACTTCAAATTCTTACTCCTAGACTAGAAGAACAAAGACTTTTTGAAATAGCTTATGCTTTTGAACAAGCTACAAACTATGCAAAACAAAATCCAAAAGGTTTTGAAGATTAAAGCTTTAATTTTATAACTATTACTAAAAAATGTGAGATTATTTAATATGTAGTTTAAAAAATTCAAAAATATTTGAGAGCTATTTGCTTTATAGCTATCAGCTTTTTTATACTTGAATTAGTAACTTAGATTTGACTATAGCAATCTTTACTTGACATTCATTTGTTTCTCTTAGGTTTGCCTATTTTCTGGATTTGTTAGATTGAAAAAACTTTGTTTATAATATTTTTATTGAAATTATAATTCTTTTATTAACCTGAATTATTATAGATTTAATTTTATACTTTTTATGAAAATATCTTTGAAAATATTTAAAATTTAAGTATGAAAGTAAGAAGCTATTTTATATATTTTTAAGATTTGTACCAATAATCTGAATATTTTGAACATTTATATGAGCTTTGTTATCAAAAGAATTTGATTATAAAAAAGATTTTTTAAAGATATTTATTTGAAATCTGCTTTTTATAATATTTAATATTACTTTTTGGTTAGTTTTAACACATTTTTGTTGATTTTATGATAATTTAACTTAAAAATAAGGCCACATCTCATGATGTGGCCTTATTATTTCACTTAGGATAAATTCCTATCATATGTGGTATTTTTCTTTTTCTAAAATAAACAAGATTTTCACCATAAAGTTCAAACCTATTACTAAGTATTTGTGCTGAATGACTACCATCTCCTTGTATTAGGTTGCTTCTTGATATCCCCCAATTATCTGCTATTGCTTTTATCCTCTCTGAAGTAAGCTCTCTACCTATTATGAAAGCGATAAATCTTCCTTCAGAACCTTTTCTTGAATTAATGACTCCCATAGAATTTCTTCCAACATTTGAGTTACTACGTTTATCTACTTCAGGATGTAGTAAAGTGATAGAAAAGTTACATCTATTGGAATAATAAGGATTAGTATATCCATTATCAAAAACATAAGCACGGTTATCTTTTATACAAAGAGTCTTTGTATGTTCATTTTTTGATATCCAAACATCATTTCCAGGTGTGAAAGGAAATGATATTTCTGAGTTTGTAGAATCATCATCAAAAAAAGCACCATTGACTACAGAAAAGGGTTTCTTTGCATTTTTAAATACTATAGGATAAGCTAGACCAAAACCTTTATCCCTTCTTACTACCAAATGTTCTAATCTTGCCAGATCCAAATCTACAACTTGGACAGCAACACCTTCACGTTCATTGTAATAAATAGATGTTCCCTTAGCAGTATCTTTTTTTACATAACCACTAGGGATATTGTAGTACTGTGCATTTGCAGACATAACTACAAGTACAAAGGTTAATAACACAGCTTTTTTCAAAGCCACCAAGATTGGATGCAATATGTTCATTGCAGTTCTCCTAAATGAAAAGTTTAACATATATCAGCCAACAAAATACTTTTAGTATTATCAACTGACAAAATTATTGTATTTAAGAAATAATCAAGTCAAGGTTTAAAAATTTGCAAAAATAGCTACAATTATGATAAAATAAAAGTAGTTATTTTTTTATTTACGATTTATGGTAAATTTATTTACAAACAACGATAACAATAAAGAAAAAAAGGAGAAAAATAATTTTGAAATTTGAACAAATCCTGAACAAAAAGAGCAATTTGATAAAAATGCAAAAGATTTTCAAGAAAAATATTCTCAAAAACTAAAAAATATTTTACCTGAAGAGATTTTTAAAAAACTTTCTGGTAATTTTGAGCTAAATTGAAATATTGACAAAACTATTGATTCTTTGAAAGATTCTTGATTGTCTGAAAAATCTGTAGATTTGATAAAATCTAATTTAAAACAAAATATAGATATTTCAAAAGAAAATTTACAAGAAATAAACAAAGAAATAAAAGAATTTTCTGAAAAAAAAGATTTAGATATAAAACTTTGAGATTTAATTGGCAAAGTTTCAAAAATGGCTGAAAATACAGAAAATGATGAGCTATTTGATTCAGCAACACAAGCAAGAGAAATACAAAAAAATTGAAATCCAGAAGAAAAAACTTGAATGATTACAAAACTAGAATCTCTTATTTCAAATAAAAATTCTCAAGACTTGACAAATTGAGAGAATATTGTAACTGAAGAAAAAAATATTCAAGAAAAGTCTGAAAAAACAGGAACAGTAGAACAAAGCTTACAGTATGATTGAGAAGATAAGTATGAAGAATCACTTTTGTTTTGAAACCAGTTTGCTGAAAAAGAAGATATTTTAGAGCAAAACAATTGAGCTGAAAAACTAGATTTTTCTGAAGCAAATTGAGAATATTTTCCTATTTTGAAGAATTTAAATGATAATTGAGATATTTCAAAAGAAAACTTTGATAAAGTAAATCAAGATTTAGCTTCGTTGTCTTGACAAGAAAAAACAGATAAATTTGTCAATTCTATTGATAAAATAGTTCAAAATAAGGAAGTAAAAAATGGCATTTTAGAAAAATTTAAAAATTCAGAACCTGTAAACTCTGAAAATTTTGATAAAACTCCATTTTCTGCAGCTGCAAACTGAAAACTTGATATAGACAAATCAGTTTGATGACTTGAAACTATGCTTGCAGAAAACTATATTTATCTACCAAATAAAGAAAATTGACAAGAAAAAAATACTGAAAAAAGCTTAGAAATGACTCTCGAAGTCGCTACAAATAAAATAGTAAAAAATAAAACAGAAGAGTTTAAAAATAACAATTCTGAGCTTATTTCAGATATCAAAAAAGAAAGTAACTTAGATACTAAATATAAATTGCTGAAAAAACTTTATGAGGCTTCTTTGCTTGAAGATGCGAAGTATTGATGAAAAAAATGAGCAGAAGAGATGAATCAAAAAAAAGACTCTCTTAAGCAAAGATATCAAGAAATGCTTTTGGAAAAACAAAAAGCTAATAAAAATCCAAATGAAGTAGAAAAACAAAAAAAACTTCAAGAATTACAAAAAATCGAACAAGAAATAATACAAGAAGCTAAAAATGTAGAAAATTTTGAAAAAGAGTTAGAAAAAATAGAAGCAAATGTTTCTTCTTTGTCTTGATGAAAAACTGATCACTCTCCTGAAAAGTCTCTAAACAAAGAACCAAATCAAACTACAAAAAAAGATTAGTTTTAGTAACTAGTCTTTTTTCTTAAAATAAATTATTATAAAAGTAAAAATTATCAAGTAAATAAGTTGATAATAGCCTTTGTATTCTCAAAAATCTGATTTCAAAACCAAAAAATCCATACTTCAGAAAAAGTTTACTATTTCTATGTTCCACCTCAAAAGTAAGTAAGCAAAAAATCCTATAATTATTCAAAGTTTTGCAAAAAATGCATAAAATACAATTGATAAAAATCAAAATAACATAGCAAGGGGAATACTCCAAGAAACAAGCAAATTTGTGATTGGAGAAACTGTTGAAACTCTTCCAAATCAAAACATCATAACTGGTAAAGTAAAAACCAAAGCTGAAAAAGTTATTGAAATAGCTGTTCTGATTTCAAAGACATTTGGTAAAAATTTAAAAATTCTATTAAAAAATTTTTCTGTGTAAATAATTCAAAAAACTGCTAAAAAGCTTAAATGAAGGGAAATATCGTGATTTACTGAAAGAGGATTAAAACTAACCATTATAAGTAAAGTCAAAAGTGAAGTTGCTAAAATATTATTTTGTCGACCGTTTTGTAAAACTAAATAACCGATAAATCCCATTATTCAGGCTCTCACAACTGGAGCACTTGGTCAAACTAAAATTACAAAAAGCAAAATTATTATTGACATAACTGGAATTTGAAAGTATTTTGGTAAATACTTCAAGAAAATAGAAAAAAATACAATTAAAATTGTAATATTAAATCCAGAAACAGCTATGAAATGCGTTAATCAAGAATTATTAAAATTTTGTTTTAACTCTTTTGGTAATTCTTCTCTTGCTCAAAGTAAAATTCATCAAAGAAAAATTGCTTCGTTCTCAGGATAAATTTTTCTTATTATAGAGAGCATTTCTTCTCTAAGTCAAATAATTTTTTCTTCTAAAAAATTTACTTTATTTTCTCAGATTTTTGTGAATCAATTCGCATAATATTTAAAATAATATCAGTTTGAAATCATAAATTTTTTGTAGGAAAATCCGCTAGAATCCTTGTAAACATAAACTTTTGAGTTTGCTTTTATTATTTCTCACTTTTTTAGTCGATTTCATTTATTTTTTACAAAAGTTTCAGCATAAATATCATTTTTTGGTTTTAAATTGTCAATACTAATTATTCTTCATTTATAAATTATATCTCACTCTTTTACTTCCTTTACTTCTTCAATTTCAGAAATAATTTCTGTTTTTCCTGTAAATTTATTAACAAAATTTAGATTTTCTTCTATTTTTTCTAAATTAAAACTTGAAATAAATATTCATAAAATAAAAGCAAAAGTTCAAAAAATCTGGATATTTAGAAATTTTTTGTTTTTTAAATAAATTATCAAAAAAAATAGTTCTACCAAAAGCAGAACTATAAAAGAAAAAAGTATATTTCCAAAAAAATTATTTATAAAAATTCAGGAAATATAAAAAATACTTGAAAAAATAAAAATATTTATCTTCATCTTCTAGTTTCTTTTTTGTATAATTTAAAAACATGATAGCCAACAACTCAAAAAATGATAACAGCACAAACTTGAGATAAATTAAGTCAGATATTTTCTTTAAATAAATCTACTGGTTTTCAATTAAAAAACTCCATCATAAATATAACACAAGAAAAAACAAGGATTCAAGCATATCATAAAATATTTTTTTCTTTAACATACATTTGAGAAATGTAAAGTAGACAAAAAGCTATAAAAAATATTATTGAATAAAAGATTGCTAAAGGAAAAATAGGTGAAGTATAAGGTATAGTTGTATATTTATTTGTGTAACTAATTTCAAATCAAAAATTTGTATCTAGTCAATAAACTTGTCATCAAAGTAAAGCTCAAAAAAATCAGACTGGAAATACGAAAAATAAGGATAAAACTACTCAATAAATATAACTATCAATTTTTTCTTTTCTTAATTTTACTAAAATTAACAAAACTAGAAAAAATCAAGCTAGACATCACATAAGTGAAAAATTGTAATCAGTCATTACAAAGAAATCTTTAAAATCCTTTATATGTCTTTGTTCGTGCCAGTTTGAAATTATATAAAATATTCTTCAAAAGAAAAGAGTTGAAATAAAGAACCAAAGAATGTTGTTTTTAAAAAGATCAAAACTATAATTTAGTCTTTTAGACATCTTAAAAAGCATCCATATAAATAGAAAAAAACATATTGTTATGGATATTCAAAAAGTGTAAAATTGAACTCAAAGATTTATATACGGATACATAAAAAATTAGTTGCAAATAAAAAATACCTTGCTTAAATTATATCAATTTTTTAAAAAAATCAAAAAATAATTTTATACAAGATATTTTGGCTTAATTAAGCTCTACTTCTGTATTCTTTTGTTCTCGTGTCTATAATCAACTTATCTCAAATATTTACAAATAATGGAACTTGAATAACAAGTCAAGTATTCATAGTTGCTGGTTTCTTTCATCCAGTTGCTGTGTCTCACTTTTCTCATGGAGGAGTGTCTACAACTTCCAAAATACAAGTTGGCTCTAGATTGATATTTATAGCTTGTCAATTAAATTCTTGAAGCATAACTTTGTCTCATTCTTGTAAAAAAAGTTCTGCTCAATCTAAAGCTCAAACTTCCAAACTTACTTGTTCAAAATTATTTTGGTTCATAAAATAATAATTTGTTCAGTCGTTGTAAAGATAGTCATAATTACTTGTTGTAACTTCAGCAGGAGGAAAGTTATCTTTGTCAGAAAATGTTTTTGGAACTGTTCCTCATCTAATTAAGTTTTTTGCTTTTATGTTGATAATACTCCCTCATCTTCAAACAACTTTTTGAGAATAAGAAGTAACTTCATAAGGTTCTCAATCCATAATAAATCTTTTTCAAACTTTTAGTTCACTTGCGTTTAACATAAATTTGGGTTAATAATAAAAGTATTTCGTAATTTTATACAAAATACTTTTTTTTGCAAATTTAAGTTATTTAACTGTTTCGTTTTGAATAATATCTTCAACTACTTGATTTGTTTCTTCTTTAGAAAATAAATCTTCTCAAACTTTTGAAATTGGAGCAAAGTAATTTATAATTAAAATTTCAAAGATTATTATAAAAATTGATATTATTGCAAATTTTTTTATTTCTTTTTTTCTTTCATCTAAATCAAAAATATATTTTTCAGAGCTTACAACTAAGAATTTAAAATATACAAAATAAAAGACAAATAAGCTTAACAATCAGATTATTGAGTAAGTATAAATTGAATTTATTTTTAATAAAACAAAAGGAAATATACAAATAGCAAAACAAACTAATTGTGTAAAAATTGCAGTATTTAAAGCTACAAATACTTCCATAAAGTTTTCAAAAAAGCTTGCTTGATTTTTTCAAATCATAATATTAAAAATAATTCAGAGTATAGCTGAAATAATAATATTTCAAACTATTAAACAAGCAGAAAATCATATTAAAGAAAAGCCCATAAGATCCGCTAAGCTAAAATTCATAGAATATTTTTAAAAATAAAAAGATACTTTAATTTTACTATAAAGTACCTTTTTTTGCAAATTATTTTGCTATTTCTATAACTCTCATTTCTCTTATAAGATTTACTTTCACTTCTCAAGGATAAGAGAGCTTTTCTTGAATATTATCAGCTATTTCTCTTGCCATAGAAGAAGCATCTAAATCAGAAACAGTTTTTGCATCAACAAAAACTCTTATTTCTCTTCCAGCAGATAATGCGTAAGCCTTGTTTACTCAAGAAAAACTTGAAACTAAAGCTTCCATTTCTTGAACCCTTTTTAAATAATCCTCAATTACTTCTCTTCTAGCTCAAGGTCTAACAGAGCTTATAGCATCGGCAACTTGAACAATTGCAGTTTCCAAAGATATAGAGAACGGATCATTGTGGTGATTTTCGATTATGTCAATAACTTTTGGATCCATTTTATATTTTCTAGCTAAAATTCCTCAAATCTCAGGATGAGTTCATTCAAATTCTTGATCCAAAGCTTTTCAAATATCGTGAAGTAATCATCATACTTTACATAAATAAACATCAGCTCACAAGTCTCTAGCTATTGATTCAGCAATCAGAGCAACTTCTTTACTATGCTTCAAAATGTTTTGTCAATAACTTGTTCTAAATCTAAGTTTTCAAATAACAGGAATTATTTCTTTAGGTACAGATTTTATAGATAATTCATCCAAAACTTGATTTCATAAATCTTTTAATAACATTTCTGCTTCTTGTTCTGTTTTTGCAACTATTTCTTCTATTCTTGCAGGTTGTATTCTTCCATCTTCAATAAGTTTTTCTAAAGATTTCTTAGCTATGTATCTTCTATATAAGTCAAAAGCAGAAATAAAAACAGTATCTGGAGTATCATCTATTATAAGGGAAACTCAACAACATTTTTCAAAAGTCGTAATATTTCTTCATTCTTTACCTATAAGTTTTCATTTCAAATCATCACTTGGAATTTGTATAAGTGTCATTGTAACTTCGCTTGTGACATCAGAAGCGTATTGTTGAATAGCTTTTAAAATGATTTCTCTTGCTTCTTCTTTTTTGTTGTCTTCAATCTGTTGTTTGTGCTTAACAATCAAATCTTTTCAATCTTTTTCAAATTTTATACTTATATCCTTTAAAAATAGTTCTCTTGCTTCTTCAACAGTAAGTTTAGACATTTCTTCTAATTTTCAGTCTAACTCTATTTTTTTCTTTTCTAATTCTTCTTTTTGTTTATTTATTGCTTCTTCTTTTTTAACTAAATTATCTTGTCTATTTTCCACATTTTCTATTTTTCTATCAAGTTTTTCTTCTTTTTCCAAAACTCTAGTTTCAGCTTTTTCAGTTCTTTTTATGATTTCAAAGCTTTCTTTTCTAGTGTCTTCTAATAATTTAGAACTTTTATTTTCGGCTTCTTTTAGTATTATAGAAGCTTTGTCTTCAGCTTTTTTGATTTGAGAATTTTTTAAAATATGTAAAACCAAAAAAGTAAGTGCAGCTCACAAACTAGCACTTAACACTCAAATTAATATTTCTTCCATTTCTTTTAAGTTAATTGTAAAATTTTAAAGAACGATTCACAGTAGTTTATTATCAATAATTTATAAAAAACTAAAATTGTCTAAAATATAGACAAATATATTTTAATCATTTTTCAAAAAAATCAATAAAAAACTTAAAATTTACTTGTAAAATAAATATTTTAAATGTAAAGAAAAAAATAAAAAAGCCTTCAATTAAGAAGACTTTTTATCTAATAATTCAATCAATTTTTAAATATTATTTTTTAATAATAATAAAAAATTAACTAAAAAAAGAGAAGAATAAATCTTCTCTAAAATTTTTAGTCTTCGTCAGCAAGTTTGAATCATCTTTCTTCTCTTATCTTAGCAGCAACATTTGTAGGAACTTCTTCATAGTGATCAAATTCCATAGAATAAGTTGCTCTACCTTGAGAAGCAGATCTCAAATCAGTCATGTATCCAAACATTTCAGAAAGTGGAACCAAAGCAGTAATAATTTTTGCTTGTCATCTGTTTCACATTTCTTCAATTCTACCTCTTTTACTGTTTAATTGACCCATTACATCACCCATATATTCTTCAGGAGTATTAACTTCAACTTTCATTATAGGCTCTAATAGTGTAGCTTGAGCTCTTTTACAAGCCTCTTGGAATGCTTTTGAAGCAGCCAATTTAAATGCTAATTCAGAAGAGTCTACATCATGATAAGAACCAAATGTAAGAGTAGCTTTTATATCAACCATTGGATATCCAGCAACAAAACCTCTAGCATAAGCCTCTTTCAATCATTTCTCAACTCAAGGAATGTATTCTTTTGGGATAACTCAACCAACTATCTTATTTACAAATTTGTTTAGTGGTTTTTCTTTTAAATCTGCTTTTTTATCATCTTCATCAAGCTCTTTGTAAGGTTCAAAAGTAATAATAACATGTCAGTATTGACCTCTACCTCAAGTTTGTTTTGAGTATTTGTGCTCTACATCTTTTGCTACAGATTTTATAGTTTCTCTGTAAGATACTTGAGGAGCTCAAACATTACATTCTACTTTAAATTCTCTTCTCATTCTATCAACTATGATATCAAGGTGTAATTCACCCATACCAGAAATAACAGTTTGTCCAGTTTCCTCATCAACTTTTACTCTAAATGAAGGATCTTCTTCAGCTAGTTTATTTAAAGCTGTTCACATTTTTTCTTGATCAGCTTTTGATTTTGGTTCAACAGAAATAGTAATAACTGGTTCAGGGAATTCTATTGATTCAACTAAGAAAATATCATTTACATCACAAAGAGTATCTCAAGTTTTTGTATTTTTTAGTCAAACTATTGCTCAGATATTTCAAGCAGGAATTTCTTGGATTTCTAATCTATTGTTAGCATGCATTTGTAAAAGTCTTCAAACTCTTTCTTTTTCACCAGTAGAAGCATTGTAAACATAAGAACCTGATCTCAAAGTTCAAGTATAAACTCTTGTAAAACATAGTTTACCTACAAAAGGATCAGTAGCTATTTTAAATGCTAAAGCAGCTAGAGACGTATCATCTCAGATTTTTATTTCTTTCTTAACTTCTCCTGAATCAACATCTTTTACAGCTAAAATACCTTCATTTACATCAAGAGGAGAAGGTAAAAATTCAACAGCAGCATCAATAACCATTTGAACTCAAATATTTTGCAAAGCTGAACCACAAGTTACAGCATATAATTCATTTTTACAAATAGCTTTTCTAAGTCCTCTTTTTATTTCTTCAATTGTTAAATCTTCAGTTTCAAAATATTTTTCCATCAATTCATCATCTTGAGAAGCAACTTTTTCAACCATTTCTGCTCTCAATTCTTTAGCCCTTTCTAAACATTCTCCAGGAATTTCAATCTCAGTTATTTTTTCACCAGTATCACCTTCAAAATGATAAGCTTTCATTTCAATCAAATCAATAATACCTTCAAAAGTTTCAGCAGCTCAAATAGGATATTGAATAGCCACGACTTTGTCTCAAGCTAATCTTTTTTTGATTGTGTCCATAGACATTTCAAAATCAGCTCCCATTTTATCCATTTTGTTTATAAAAGCGATTCTAGGAACAGAATATTTATCAGCTTGTTTCCAAACTGTTTCAGATTGAGGTTCTACTCATTGTGAACCATCAAATACGGCAACTCAACCATCAAGAACTCTAAGAGATCTTTCAACTTCTATAGTAAAGTCTACGTGACCTGGAGTGTCAATGACATTTATTTGATGACCTTTCCAGAAAGCTGTAGTCGCAGCAGAAGTAATAGTGATACCTCTTTCTTTTTCTTGTTCCATCCAGTCCATTGTTCATTCACCATCGTGAGTTTCACCTATTTTATGAATTTTTCAAGTATAGAACAAAATTCTTTCAGTAGTAGTTGTTTTACCAGCATCGATATGGGCAATAATACCTATATTTCTAATTTTATCTAATGGAGTTTTACTCATCTTCTCATATATAAAAAAATATAAAAACTTAAATATAATCAAAAAAAATATTTTTGAAAATATTTAGTTGCTGCAAGATTTTACTTAATACTTCTTGAAAGTCAAGTTTTTACAAAATTTTTTTAACAGAAAAAGTTATCTTATAGAAAACCTTAAAAAAAACTGAAATTAAAAAAAGTTTTTAATAAAAAAAGTAAGTATGTTTCCTAACTTACTTTTATATTTCTTCTATTTTTAAGCTTTTCATTGCAGACTTTACTTCTGAAATTATAAATTTTGAAATAGAAATAGCTTTATCCTTTTTTATTGAAATATTTGCTTCATTTAAGAAAAAAGAGATAATTTGTGCTGTAAATATTATGATTACTTTTCAATCTTTATCAAGGAGTTCTATATTTCTTTTGTTTTGAATACTTGAAAAATCGATTGTAGTTGCATCAATCATGTCTTCAATCCATAAATTTATTCTATCTTTTATTGGTTTTCTCATATTATTGTCATCAAATTCTCAAACTTCTTCTAATCTAAAATCAAAGCTAATTTGTTCTTTTCATGAAATTTCTCTTATTTTGTTTGAAACTTCCAAATTTATTAAAGATAAAATTCATAAAATAAAGTTTGAACTGTATCAAAAATCCATTACTTTGAAAATATTTTCTAGAACTGAATCATATTTTTTGTCAATAATTATTTTCACCAAAAAATTGGCTAATAAAAAATCATATTTTTTAGCTTTTTTTTCATCTTTTTGAGTTCTTGTAATTCAAGCAGAAGCTTTTTTGATAGATTCTTTAAATTTTTCAGAAACTTCTTTTACTTGCTCAGGAGAACTTCAAGGGGACTCAGAGTTATCTATATCATAAGAATATTCATCTAATGACATTTCTTATTTTTTATGAATTAAATTTTTTCTATTTTATCATTTTTTTTTGGAAATTTCAAGTTTTTATTTTTTAAAAAGATATTTTTACACATCTTTCAATTCAAGAATTATCTATAAATATATCAAAACTTAAGTTTTTGCTTTGTAAATATTTTTTACAATATTCTTTTTGATCAAATCAGATTTCAATAAACAAAATTATTTTTTTAAGAAAATATTTATCTTTCAAAAGAAAAATTTGCGAAATAAGCTTTTCATAAAGTTCAAATCAAGTTTCTTTTCATCAAAAAAGAGCTAAATTTGGTTCAAACTGAATAACTTCTTTTGACATATTTTTAAAATCATTTTCTTTTATATAAGGTAAATTCGCAGTAATTAAAAGATTCTTTCAAAAAATTACTTCACCTCAAAGGTGTCATTCTGAACTTGATTTAGAATCTCTTAAAAGAATTTCAAGTAAATCACTTTTTAACAAAATTACTTTTTTCTCTAATTTTAGATTCTTAATATTTTTTTTAGCTACTTCTAGCGCTTCTTTTGAAATATCTATTCAAATTCATTTTTTAATATTTGTATTTTCCATTATAGAAGCTAAAATTGCAGAACTTCAAGTTCATATGTCTATAATCAAAAAATTGTCTATATTATCAAGTTTTAAGCATTCTGAAACTAAAATTTCTGTATCATTTCTAGGAATCAAAACTCTATTGTTGACAAAAAAATCTATTCAAAAAAAATTAGCTTTTTCTAAAATATACTCAATAGGAACTCATTTTTTAAACTTTTCTAAATCTATTTCTATTGATTTTATAAATTTTTTGTCTATTTCATCAATTAAAAATAGCTCTTTTTTTGAAATTTTTAAATTTTTCATCAAAATCAAGTCTAGTATTTCTGATTTTATTCAGTATTTTTTAAATTCTATTTTTTTCATTATTCAAAAGTCTTTTTTGAAAATATTAAATTTGTCAATATAATTAAAACAGCTATATAAAGTAAAGAAACAGATAAGTTAGTAAAAAGTAATGTATTTGATAAATTTGTAAAGTTTCAAATTAAATCTTTTGTATTTAATGCCTCAAATTGAGGAAATAATATTCAAATTCATTTTGATAAATAAATTATAAAAGTATTTTCTCATTTGTAAGCTAAATTTAAAACAAGAGAGTAACTGTGTCAAAGTAGATAAATAAGCACAGTCACGATAATAGTCATAAAACTTCACATAAAACTAGAAAAGAAAAAAACCAAAGCCAAGACTATTTCTAACTTCAAAAAAGTATTGATTAAGGACCAAATTACTAAATTTGAAATTTCTATTTCTCTGAAAAAAAGCATTCCTAAAAATAAAATAGCTTCAAAAAACAAAATCAAAAAAACAACAATGGAAAATCAAAGAAATTTTCCAATTATGAAATCACTTCTTTTTATTGGTTTACTGAGGATCAAAAAAATAGTTTTTCATTCTATTTCTTTAAAAAGTAATTGGCTTCCTATAAACAAAACTCAAATTAGTCAAAAAATTTCTATTGTAGCTAAGCCAAAATCAATAATTATTTTGCTTGCATCTCAAATCGTGATTTCTGATAAAATCAATGAAAAAAGGATAAAAACTATTCAAAAAAATATTATTACATACAAAAATTTATTTCTAATTATTTCTTTGAATGTATTTAATGCTATATTTAACATAAAAATTTTAAAAAAATTTAAAAACTATAATCTAAAAAATCTTTATTTCAATTTAAAAAACTTTTTATATCAGTTGAATTTTTCCCTTCAAGTTTAATTGTTTTTAAAGTTAGAACTCATTTTTTACAGATAATTCAAATTTGGTAATTTTTTTCTCAATGTTCATTTTCTATTTCTATCACGTCTCAAGGTGAAAATTCCTCATCATCCAAATCTATTTCTTCAAAAAAACAATCTTCAATAGAAAGCTTTTTTCACTTGTAAAAACTATAAATTCAAGGCCAAGGGAAATAAGCTCTAAATTTATTATAAATTTCAAAAGCAGTTTCTTTTTTGAAATCTACTTCTCAATCTTTTTTTTCTATTTTTGAACAATAAGTAGCATTTTTTTCATCTTGCTTTTCTCATTTTAGATTAGAAGAAATCACTTGTTCAAGTGTTTCTAAAAGTAATTTTGCTCCAAAATTTTCAAACTTTTTAAAAACATCAGGAGTTTTGTCTAAAATATCTAAAATTACTTCTTTTTTAGCTAGTATGTCTCATTCATCCATCCCCTCTGACATGAACATAATTGTCAATCAAGTTTTTTCATCTCAATTTTTTAAAGACTCTTGAATTGGACTTGCCCCTCTATATAAAGGTAATAAACTTCAATGAATGTTTATACATCAAAATTTTGGAATTTCTAAGATTTCTTTTGGAATTATCTTTCCATAAGCAACAACAACAATAAAGTCTAAATCTAAACTCTTTAATTTTTCAAAAAAATTTTTATTTTCTTTTAGTTTTTCTGGCTGTAAAACTTCTATTTTCTCATCCAGAGCCAAAGATTTTACTGGAGTTGGTAAAATTTCTTTTTTTCTTCAAATTGGTTTATCTGCTTGCGAAACTATCAACTTAATTTCTACTTTTTTTTCACTTTTCAAAATATTTTTTAAAATATTTTTCGAAAAATCTCAAGTTCAAAAAAATGCTATTTTCATCTATTTTTTAATTAGTAAATAATTTTGATTTCATTGATCTGATTCAAAAAATAAATAAACTTCATCAACTTCTTTTGTTGATAAAATAATTTTCTTTTTTCATCAAATATTTTCTATTTTTACAGAATCAAAAGTTTCAATTTTCTCTTTTTTATCAGAAATATCTTTTAAAGACAAATTTTCATCTAAATCAAATCTGTTTATTAAAATATTATTTAATTCTGTATTTTTCTCATCATTTAATTGAAATTTTAATTCATAATTTGCTTTTTCTTCTCAAATATTTCTTTTGTTTTCTTTTTGATTAAAAGTCAATTTTAAATCATTTTTCTCTGAATTATCAATTCAGATCCATTTTGCAAATTTTCCATTTCTAAAAATATTTATTTCTAAATGATTTTTAATTTTTAATTTATCAAGTTTTTTCTTTAATTTTTCTTTTTCAATCATGATTTATTTCAATTTCAATTTGGTTTTTTATTGTTTCAACTTTCTTTTTTAAATCTTTTTCTATTTTTTCCAAAATATCTATTTTTTTTCAATCTTCCTCTATTTGTTCTTCATTTATTTTTAAAGATATTTCTTTTTCAGACTTGTTTACTATTTTTACATTATTTTTTTCATCAAAAATATTTTCATAAACTAAAAAATAATTTTCTCATTTTTTGAAATCTATCTCATAATCAAATATTTCTTTTGATTTTACTTTTAAATCTTCTTGTTTCAAAAATGTCTCTAAGTTACTTATTTTTGAACTAAATTCTTGATTTTTATAAAATGTTAAAAAATTTCAGATTCACATAGCTCAAATTATTGAAATAATTGCAACAACAACAATTACTTCAACAAAACTGAAACCAAATAAATTATTTTTCATTTTTTTTCTTTTTTAAAGGTAATATGCTTTCAAATATTTTATTTATAAAAATAACAATTACAACAATTATTCAAAAAACTATCATTTTTCAAGTTTTTTCTAAAAAAAGTCAAGTCAATCAAAAAAGTAAAGATAAGCTATAAATTGTAAAAAGTATTTGGTTTCTTGTTAGTCAGATTTTTAAAAGTCTGTCGTGAAGATGTATAAAATCTCATCATTTTAGAGGATTTTTTCAGCTCAAGACTCTTCTTAAAATAACATAAACAGCATCAACACTATAAATTCAAAATACAACTAAAACAGTTGCGATTTTACCTCATGAAATAATTGCAAGAGTTGCTAGCATAAAGCCTAAAAACATAGTTCAACTATCTCACATCAAAATTTTTTCTTTAAAGTCAAAATACCAGAAAGGAAGAATTATTCAAACTAAAATCAAACTAGTTTTCATTATGAACTCAGCATTGTTTATCAGATCATAATCAAATTCTCTGTTAAATAAAATAACTCAAAGCAAAAATAAAATCAAAAATGAAATAAATGAAACTCAAGAGGTATTTCACTGAATTCAATCAGACCAATTTAGAGAATTAAATACAAAAACGTACCAAATTATAGTAAAAATCAAAGGAATTATGTAAATAGTGAGTCAAAATAGCTGAAAATTATAAGTTTCAAGATTTATTATTCCTCAAAAAATATTACTTACATAACCTATTTTTATTGAAGTTAATCAAATTATTGCTCAAATAGTAATTTGAATTATAAGTCTTATTTTTGGACTGACATTTAATCTGTCATCCAAAAAACTTATTGTTGTTATGATAAGTCAAAAGATCCAAATAAGTCCAAGTTTGTAGTTGTAATTCACGAAAAAATAACTTATTGTAAAAAATCATATAAAAAATACAACTCACATACTGTAAGGAATCGGTTTTCTTTTTTTTCAGTATTTCTCTGGATTATCTAAAATATTTATTTTATAAAATAATTTTTTAAATATCAAAATCAAGATTAAGCTCAAAAAACTTGAGGCAAAAAAAATTATAAAAAGTTGAGAAATCAAATCAAAATTATTCATATTATTTTAAGTAATTTTTTAATAATTTTAAATAAAACACAAAAGTCGTCATTGTCAAGATAAAATATCAAAGAGAAACTCAATCTATTTTTCATCAAAAATATCACATTACCACTCAATAAAGTGAACCTATAATTATAAAAATAATTCAAACTAAATTTGTCCAATATCTAAATTTATCTTTTGTGCTTACAAGTCAAGTTGTTACAAAGCTGAATCATAAAGCCATAATTATTCACTCAAATCAAACACTAAAAATTATTTCATTTCATCAAATATTTAGTCAATTTGTTCAAAAATATATGTATAAAAATATTAAAAATACATTTAAAGCTCACAAAAAATATTCATTAAAAATTTTTATATCTTTTCAAAAATTATAAAAAGTAAATGCTTTTATTGATGCAATTAAATAACAAATTTGCCAAATTACATATTGGTATTTTCATAAATAAATCAGTCAGTAAATTGAAATCAATGTAAAAATCAAAGTTGAACTCAAGTGATAAATAGCTCAAATCTTACTATCTCAAGAAGTATAGTTTGATTGCATAACCATTATAAAGAGATTTCATAAGAAATTTGCTATAAAAAGAATCAAAATTTCAGCAATATTTCACTTTCAAGTTACATAAACTATTACTATAGAAATCATAAGAAGTAGATATATCCACCAATTTTGTTTAGAAAAATTTTTCAGTTCTCATAAAAACATAATTTTTTAATTATAAAAATATTTTTCTAAATATACTTTTTTTTCAAAAATTTTCAATTAAAAATAAAAAGTTGTAGAATTTCTACAACTTTTTTTAAAATTGTTCGTTTAATTTCAGTTTACCTTGATAAAACATTCTGCTTGAACTTACAGAGAATCTCTGAGCAGCAATTCTATCTATTCACATTCCAAAGGCAAAACCCGAGTATATTTCTGGATCAATTCAAACTCATAAAAGTACTTTTGGATGAACCATTCAAGCTCAAAGAAGTTCAACCCAACCACTTCAAGAACAAGTTGAACAATTTTTTCATCATTTTTTTCAAGTTCAAGAACAAATTTGACAACTTACATCAACTTCAGCACTAGGTTCAGTAAAAGGGAAAATACTTGGTCTAAATCTAAGCTCAGTTTTTTCTCAAAGCAGTTTTTTCATAACTGTTTCCAAAGTTCATTTTAAGTCTCAAAATGTAACTCATTTTCAAACAACAAGTCCTTCTAATTGGTAAAAGTTGCAAGTGTGTCTTGCGTCTTCTTGTTCATATCTAAAAACTCTTCAAGGAACTATTATCTTTATAGGAAGCTCTCATTTCAGCATTTCTCTGATCTGGACTGGAGAAGTGTGAGTTCTAAGAAGAAGTTTTTCTCAAAACTTTTTTTCTTTGTTTATTTCATCATTTAGCCAAAATGTATCCCAAACATCACGAGCAGGATGATTTGCAGGAATATTTAACATATCAAAATTTAAAGTTTCATTTTCTACTTGAGGGCCATCTTCAACCTTAAATCAAAGAGAAATAAATATTTCTTCCAACAAATTTGAAGTAATACTAATTGGATGTCTGTGTCATCTGTCTTTAGCAGGAAATTCGGCTGAAACATCGATTTCTTCTTTTTTTTCTATTTCTTTAAATTTTTCATTTTGCAAATCTTTTATTTTTTGCTCAATTTTCTCTCAAATAAGGTTTTTTAAATCATTTGCCATTGGTCAAATACTCTTTTTTTCATCACTTGACAAATCTTTTATTCATTTCAAAATTTCTGAAAGTTTTCAGTTTTTTCAAAGGTAATCTTTTTTGAAGTTTTCAAGTAAATTTTCATCTTTTATAGTTTCAAGATTTTCTAAAAATTTTGCTCTTAAAGCTTTTAATCTTTCTATCATTTTCTCTAAAATTAAAAATATTTTTTAAATTATAAAAAAAATGTTTAAGAAATCAAGAAAAAATCGTAAATCTAAAAAAAATTTGAAAATATATTTTTTTACATTATAATAAATTACTATACAATTTATAGTTAAAAATTATAAAAATATGGAGAAAAAACAATTTCCAGTTTCTTGAATGATGTGTGCAACTTGCGCAATTTCTATAGAAAATATTTTGAAAAAAACTTCTTGAGTAAAAAATGTTTCTGTGAATTACGCAAATCAAAAGGTAAACATAGAATTTGATGAAAAAATTATTTCAAAAGAAGATTTAAAAAAAATAGTAAAACAAGCAGGCTATAACTTAGAAATAAATTATTTGACTAAAGAAGAATTAGAATCTAAAAGGAAAGTTGGATTTAAAAAACAAAAGTTAAACTTTATTTGAAGCTTGTTTTGTAGTGTTCCAGTTTTTATAATTTCTATGTTTCATCTAAATTTTACTTATAGTGATTATATTCAGCTTATTTTAGCAACTATTTGTATTATATTTTTCTGAAATAAATTTTTTGTTTGAGCTTACAATTCTCTGAGAAATAAATCTGCAAATATGGACACTTTAGTTGCTATGAGTGTTTCTGCTGCGTATATTTATAGTTTTTTGATGGTCTTTTTTTGAGAATATTTTAAAAGTTTTTGAGTTGAAAATCATCTTTACTTTGAGGCTTCAGTTGTGATTATTTCGCTAATACTTTTATGAAAACTTTTAGAAGATTTTGCTAAAAATAAAACTTCAGATGCTATTTCTAAACTTATTGATTTGAAGCCACAAACAGCATTTGTCAAAAAAAATAATTCTTGGCAAGAAATTCCTACAGAAAATATTTTAAAAGATGATATAGTTTTAGTTAAAGCTTGACAAAAAATAGCTGTTGATTGAGAAGTTATTTTTTGAGAATCTTTTGTAGATGAATCAATGATTACTTGAGAATCTCTTCCTGTTGCCAAAAATAAATGAGAAAAAGTATTTTCCTGAACTATAAATCAAACTTGAAGTTTTGAAATGAAAGCTGAAAAAGTATGAAAAGATACACTTTTAGCCTCTATAATCAGAGCTGTGGAAGATGCAAGTTGAAGTAAGGCATCAGTTCAAAAACTAGTTGATAAAATTTCTTCTGTTTTTGTTCCTGTTGTGATTTTTATAGCTATTTTAAGCTTTATATTATGGATATTTTTTGATTATAAAAATTGATTTGCTTACTGATTTCAAGCATTTGTAACAGTTTTAGTTATAGCTTGTCCTTGTGCTTTGTGACTTGCTACTCCAACTGCAATTATGGTTTGAATCGGAAAATCAGCACAAAAATGAATTTTGATAAAAAATGCAGAAGCTTTAGAAAAATCTTCAAAAATAAATACTGTTTTACTTGATAAAACTTGAACAATTACTGAATGAAAACCAGAAATTATTTTTGATTTTTGGGAAAATAAAGATAAATATTTACCCTTTTTACTTAGTATAGAACATAATTCAAATCATCCGCTTTCCAAAGCTATTGTTTCATATTTTTGAGAGAAAAATATTTTAAAAGTGAAGAATTTTAAAGAAATACTTTGAAAATGAGTTGAAGCTGAAGTTGAATGAAAAAAATATTTTGTTTGAAGTTTAGCTTGGATAAAAGAACTAAAAATAAATATTTCAGAGAAATTTTTAGAATTTATAAATAATTATAATCAAAAGTCAAGTATAATAATTTTTGCTAATGAAACTGAAATCTTGGCTATGATTTGTATTTCTGATAAAATTAAAGAAAACTCAAAAAAAGCTATTTCTGATTTAAAAAATATTTGAATTGAAGTTTTTATGCTTACTTGAGACTCTTCAAAAATGGCTGAATCTATAGCGGAAAAGGTTTGAATTTCAAATGTAAAATCTGAACTAAAACCAACTGATAAACAAAACATTGTAAAAAATTTGCAAAAAGATTGAAAAATCGTCGCAATGGTTTGAGACTGAATAAATGATAGTCAAGCTCTTGCTGAGGCTGATATAAGTATTGCAATGTGAACTTGAAGTGATATTGCTATGGATGTTGCTTGAGTGACAATCATTTCTTCAGACTTGCAAAAAATAAAAGAATTGATACAATTATCAAAACAAACTACAAAAACTGTAAAACAAAATCTATTTTGGGCTTTTATTTACAATATTATTTGAATTCCAATTGCGGCTGGAGTTTTGTTTCCTTTTTTTTGATTTTTACTAAATCCAATGATTGCTTCAGCTGCAATGGCTTTTAGTAGCATAAGTGTGGTTTTAAATAGTTTAATTTTAAAATATAAAAAATAATTTATTTTCTAAATTTTTGAATTATGACAATAATGAAATTTAAAACAAATGTAAAATGTCAAGGTTGTGTTGATAGGATTGCAGAGCTATTTACTAAAAATAAAGAAATATCTTCTTGGGAAGTTGATTTGACTTCTGATGATAAAGTCTTGACTGTTGAAACAAGTTTATCTGTATCTGAAATTAGATGAATGCTTTGAGCAATTTGATATATTGCTGAAATTATTTAATTTAAGGAATAAATATTATAAAAGTCAAGATAAAAAGAAAAAATACTTTGAAAAAAATAAAAAAAGAATATCATAAAGATGAATTTAAATATTTTTTCAAAAGAAATATAAATTTACAAATAAACGATGGTTAAATTTACTAAACTTTATTAAAGATGTTTTGAAGATTTAATTTTGTTATTTGGTAAAAGAAACGAATCATGATATTTTAAAAAATTATAAAGAAAAAGTAAATTTGACAAGGATTTATTTTAGTGTCTTTATAATTTTTTTGAAAATGAGAAAAAAATTATGAATAGCTGTAATTTTACTTGCAGCAGGATTAGTAAGCCAATGACTTACAGTAAACACTTTTTCTGATAATTTTAGAGAAAAAGCAGAGAAATATATAGCTGAAATGGCAGAAGTTGACCCATTTTGGAAATGAGAAAATCCAAAAATAGTTTGACAAACGCCATTTTATGATTCAGACGACAATAAACCAAGCTATATAGAGTACAAAGTATCTTGTAATAGAGATACTAATTGTTGATATGTTCTTGTTAACCTTGATGGAAGTGATGTGGATATACCAGAATCTTCATCAGTGTGAAAAGCACCATCAGAACAGATGGATAAAACAGGAAACTGAAAAAATTATAATTTTTGAGTTTTTGAAAAATTTTCATATGATGAAAACACTTGAGATATCTGATATATAAATCCGGGAAATGAGGCACTAGAAGAACAAGCTAAGCAATCAGTATTTTCTAAAAATACGATGTCTTCAGTAAAAACAAACCCTTTGAAAGAAAAGTTTGGAAAACTGAAAAAAGAAGCAAAGGAAAATAAGGAGGAAAATATACAGAAACAATTGTTGAATAAAAGTGTTATAAGTAATGATACAATGTTAAGTTCTAGCTTGTCACCAATGAAAAATGGTCATGATTTTTGATTATTAAATGATCACATAAATGAATGAGATTGTTATTGAGTAACTCCTTGTTATAATCAACATATGAGATCATACTGAGATCAAACTTGATATAGTTGATGTGTACCTACTGCTTTTTCTATTTTATATTGATTTTATGATAGGAATTGAAAAGATGATCTTATTTCTTGAAAAACTCCTATAGTTAGTAATTCAGTTATAAATAATTTACAAGTTACCTTGTGAGAAATTATGTGAACTTATCGTAATAATAAGTGAGAGTGAGCTACAAGTAATAATAGAATTATAAATTGATTTAATTATAAAAATAATATTTATAGTAGGAGTTACCAAGAATTGTCATATGATTTACGAACTATAAAAAAAGAGATAGATGATAATAGGCCTGTTATTTTGAGATATACTTGCTCAAATGGGCAATGTGGGCATGCTATAGTTGTTCATTGATATAATAAAAATGATTTAGTTGTTAATTTTTGATGGGGCCCAAATAGTTCCCATAAAATAATATCTACTAATGGAAAGAGTTTTACTTGATATAGATCTTGAGAGATAAACAAAATTTTTACAATGAGGTTTAATAATTCTTGGTGGTGGTAGTTATGATAAAAACAATAAAAAATTATTATGATGCAATTTTTAATAAATATGATCTTTGTGATAGATCAGTAACAGCTTGAGGACCGCCAATAGATTGTGAGACTGCAGAAAAATGAACATATTATGAAGAAGAGGGACTATGTTTTAGATATTCAGAACTTTATCCACAATCAAAATTTGTAAGATGTAATGATTGACAAGATCCATGAAAATATTATGAAAATTGCTGTCCAGCAGAAGAGTATGACGTACAAATACTTGTATATGAAAGTAAAATAGTTTGATTTATTCGTGAATATAAATCAGAAATTTCTTTATTTACTACAGTCTTTATTTTAGTGATACTGTATTTTCTTGTGAAAAATATTATTTTGAAAAAAATAAAGTAAAACATAGTCTTGATAAACTACAAAATCAAGCAAGTTTTGCTAGAAATCAATTACAGGCTTATGGTTCAGACTATGGATTTGTTGGGTGAGATATAGTGTGAGAGGGGTGTACTTCTCTAGTTCCTTGTTATACACAAACTTATAGAGATTATCCTTCTGATAGGATTAGAGATTGAGTATGACCAAGAGGAGTTACATGATGTACACCAACAGCTTTATCTATAATTATGTGATACTATGATAGAAACTGATATCCAAATATGGTTTCTTGATATGCTCCTGCTAAAACAGAAAAACATTATTATGAATCAGATGATAATGACTGAGAAAGGACAATAAGGGAATTACAAACAAAACTTTGAGATGCTATGAATACTTATTTAAGTAAGAGTTGATGATCAACTAATACATTTAGAATACCATATTGAATTTACTACATAAGGGATAATACATATAGTTATAATCCTAGAATATCATATAATGTGATTAGAGCTAATAATAGCTTATTTTGAAGTATAAAATCTGAAATTAAATCTGGCAGGCCTCTTCTAGTTAATTTATCTATTGATGGAGAAGATAACTGACATTCAATAGTTGTTTATGGTTATTATAAAGACTCTTTAATTGCAAACTTTTGATGGTGAGCTAATATTTCGGCTAATTTAAGAGTGAATATGAATTGAAATAATTATACAATAAATTGAAAATGATGAAATATGTCTTGAGTTGTAAAAGAAGCTTTTGGTTTAACATTTAATTATTAGTATTTTTATGAGAGAATATGAACCAAATGAATGGTATAATAATATATATGATTTAGGTAATTTATGTTTGCAAAACAGTTCAGGTGTAATGTGATGAATTACACTATACACAGAAAAAGAAGCAAATGAAATTAAAAAGAAAAATCCAGGTTCTAAAGTTGTTTGTTTAGATAATAATTTATGTATAGTAACATGAATAAAATCAAATATATATCTTCCACCAAAGTTAAAAAAGTGTAGTTGAAGAGAAGAGTTTTATAAAGAAAATTTAGGTAATTATTATGATAGTTGTTGTCCAGATCAAGAATTTAACCTCTTAATGTTGCAAAGGTTTTTAGAAAAAAAGAAAGAATCTTGAAAACTAGAAGAATTTAAAGATTATTATGGTTCACTAACAAAAATAGAAAGACAAGAGATAACACAAGAAATAATCAAACAGGAAGAAATGTATTCAAGGGTAACAAGAGATTTTAAAATAGTTAAACCATATGAACTTCTTCCAGAAAATCAAACAACAATTTTTATATTTTTATTCTTGATTTTATTAGTATTTTTAAAATCTTTTAGAAAATACTTTTTAAGGAAAGGCTAGAAATTCTAGCTTTTCTTATTTTTTTAAAAAGTACTTTAGTTTAGATAAAAAGTACCTTTTAGAATTTATTTATTTTCTTAATAAAAAAATATTTTTCAAAAAAAGTCAAATTTACTTTTGACAATTTTTTAGTTTTTCATATAATTCTTGCACTTTTTGATTTTATGAAAAGTTTTTTAGAGAGGTTAAGTTAAACTGTTCTTGTTTTTGATGCTGAAAAATAAATGAGATAAAAGTTTAACCTCTAACTTTATTTGTTAAAAATTATGTTTATATGGCTTGAATTATAGCTACTAAGTTGGAAATGACTAGAGTTGTAAAAGGTGATAAACTTGTTCCTATTACTCTTCTACAAGTTCCAGAGCTTAGAGTCGTATGATTTAAAACTCTAGAAAAAGATGGTTATGATGCTATAATCATTTGAGTTTTAAAGAACGGAAAAACAGCAGAATTGGCTGAATGAAAAAGTACTCTAAATAAGGAATTATTCGTAAAAATAAAAGAATTTCCTATTTTGGAGGAAGAAAAACAAAACTACCAAGTTGGTGGAACAATCTCTCTTGAAGTTTTAGAATGAGATGTTAAAGTTACAGTTGAAGGTATTTCAAAATGAAAATGATTTACTTGAGCTATGAAAAAACATAACTTCTCATGAGGACCGGCTACACATGGTTCAAAATTTCATAGAGCTCTAGGTTCTATTGGTAACAGAAAACCAAAAAGAACTCATAGAGGAAAAAAGATGCATGGTCATCACTGAGATATAAAAGTTACACTTAAAAAAGTTCCTGTTGAATTGGTAAATAAAGAAATAAGTGTTATTTGAGTTAGAGGAGCTGTTCCAGGAGGAAGAAACTCTTACGTAAATATCGTTTTTTAATTATTAAATAATCGTTAAAGGATGAATACTAATTTATTTAATCAAGAGTGAAAAGTTATTTGAGAAATTGAATTAAACTCTTCAATCTTTTGATTAGAACTAAACGAGTGATTAGTTCACAGAGCTTTGGTTTATCAATTAGCTAACAACAGAACTAATATTTCTCATACTAAAACAAGATGAGAAAGAAGATGATCTACTAGAAAAATTTACAGACAAAAGTGAACTGGTAGAGCAAGAATGGGTTCAAATAGATCACCTGTAAGAAAAAAAGGTTGAGTTGCATTTGGTCCTAGAAATACAGTAAATTTTGAAATTACAATGAACAAAAAAGAAAGAAGAAAAGCTTTGTTTTGTGTTCTTTCTTCAAAACTTACAAATAAAGAATTAGTTTTAGTTGACAAAATAGAATTTGATACAATCAAAACAAAAAATATGGTTGCAGTTTTAAATGCTCTTCCATATGAAAAAAATGCATTGTTAGCTATTCCTGCTAAAAATGAAATTATTGAAAAATCTTCTTCAAACCTACCTAATCTTAAAACTATTTTGGTAGATTATTTGAATATAAAAGATTTATTGAAATATAAAACTCTAATCTTACTAAAAGATTCTTTAGTAAACTTAGATAACTTAGTAAAATAATTTTTTAAAAATATGAGATTATACAGATTACTTAAAAAACCAATAGTAACTGAAAAAACTTCAAATATGAGTTTACAAAAAAATGTTTACGTTTTTGAAGTGTCTCTAGATGCTACTAAAATAGATATTAAAAAAGCTGTTAAAGAGTTATACTGAGTAGAAGTTGATAGTGTAAATATTGTCAATACTAGAGAAAAAGTTAGATTTGGTAGAAAAGGTGGAATTCAATTGAGAAAAAGAGCTTGAAAAAAAGCTTATGTGACATTGAAAAATCCACAAGATAAAATAGATTATACAATTTTAAAATAATAATTTAGTTCTTAATAATAAGTATTGTGGGAATTAAAAAGTTTAAACCTACTACTCCAGGTAGAAGATGAATGACTGTAAATACTTTTGAAGAAATAACTACTTCAACTCCTTATAAAGCTTTGACTGTAAAATTAAAAAAATCTTCTGGTAGAAATAATACTTGAAGAATTACAGTTAGACACCAATGAGGAGGTCATGCAAAAAGATACAGACTTGTTGATTTCTATTCTGTTGACAAAAAAGGTATAGAAGCTAGAGTTGAAACTATAGAATATGATCCATATAGATCAGCATTTATCTCTCTAGTTTGCTACAAAGATTGAGAAAGAAGATATGTTCTTGCTCACAAAGATGTAAAAGTTTGAGATATAATTATTTGTGATGAAAAAACTCCACTTATAAATGGAAATAGATTACAAATTTGAAATATTCCAACTGGATTACAAGTTTTTAATTTAGAATTAATAGTTGGTGAAGGTGCATCTTCTATAAGATCAGCTGGAACATTTTGAACTATTTATTCTCAAGAAGGTGAATATACTCAAGTAAAAATGCCTTCAGGTGAAATAAGACTTGTTAATAAAAAATGTTTTGCAACTCTAGGTCAAGTTTCAAATCCAGACTATAACCAAATAGTTATTGGTAAAGCTGGTAGATCTAGATGGTTATGAAAAAGACCTACTGTTCTTGGTAAATCTATGAATCCTGTAGATCATCCACACTGAGGTTGAGAAGGACATTCACCAATTGGTATGTCTTCACCAAAAACTCCTTGGGGAGCTCCTGCTTTGGGTGTAAAAACTAGAAGTAGAAAAAAGACTACAAAAAAATGGATTTTGAGAACAAGAAAAGGTAAATTGATGGTTTAATTTTATTAAAAAAACTTATGACTAGAAGTTTAAAAAAATGACCTTACATTGACAAAAGGCTTCTAAAAAAAGTACTTGCTATGAATGAGTCTTGAAAAAAATGAGTAATCAAAACTTGGTCTAGAGCTTGTATTATAGCTCCAGAGTTTGTAGGACACACTTTTGGTGTTCATAATGGAAAAACTCATGTTCCTGTTTTTGTTACTGAAGATATGGTTTGACATAAACTATGAGAATTTTCTATGACTAGAACATTTAGAGGTCATTCTTGAAATAATAAAAAATAGAAATATTTTATATAATTGTTTAAAATTATTATGAAAGCATACTGAAAAAACCTAAGAATTTCTCCAAAAAAATTGAGAGTTATAGCTGAGGTTGTTAAATGAAATGATGCTTCTGAAGCTTTAAATTTTTTAAAGTTTGCTCCAAAAAAATGAGCTAAATTACTTCACTGAGTTTTAAAATCTGCAGTTTTTAATGCTGTAAATAATGATTCTCAAAAATTGGAAGATTTAAAAATTGGAACTTTGATTATTTCAAAAGGAATGGTTTTTAAAAGATGAAATCCAGTTTCAAGGTGAAGAATGCATCCTATACTAAAAAGAACATCTAATGTAAAATTAGAACTACAAGTTAAATAATTTATTAATTATTACAATTATAATTTATGTGACACAAAGTAAGTCCCCTTGCCTTTAGGGTTCCATACATAAAAACTTGGAAATCTACTTGGTATGACAATAAAAAATCATATAAAGATTCTCTAGAAATGGATTTAAAGGTTAGACAGCTTTTAAACACAGAACTAAAAGGTATACCACTTTGAGATATTCTTATAAATAAAGATCAAGAAAGTATACAAGTTGTTGTTTATACTGCAAAACCAGTTTTAGTTTTATGAAAAACTGGAGAAAATAAAGAAAAAATAGAAAATTTATTAACTAGAAAACTTTGAAAGAAAATTTCTTTAGAAGTTAGAGAAGTTAAAAAACCAGATATCAATGCAAAAATTGTTTGATTTAATATAGCAAACCAAATAGAAAAAAGAATGCCTTACAAAAGAGCAATCAAACAAGCTATAGCTAAAGCTATGGAAAAAGGTGCTAGATGAATCAAAGTAAAAGTTGGTTGAAGGCTAAACTGAGCTGAAATAGCTAGAAAAGAAATGTTTAAGGATGGAAATATTCCAACTCAAACTATTAGAGCAGATATAGATTATGTTTCTACAAGAGCAGAAACTGTTTATTGAACAATTGGTCTAAAAGTATGGATTTATAAATGAGATATTTTCAAAAAATAAAACTTGACATTTTAAGTTTTTTTATATAATTTAATTTTGTTTAAAATGTTACAACCAAAAAGAACAAAATATAGAAAAACCCATAGATGAAGATTAAAATGAAAAGCTGTTAGAGGTTCTACTCTAGCTTTTGGTGATTTCGCTATCAAAGCTACTACTAGAGGTTTTATTACTTCTAGACAAATAGAAGCTGCCAGAAGAGCTATGGTAAGATTTGTAAAAAGATGAGGAAAAATCTGGATTAGAATATTTCCAGATAAACCTTATACTGCAAAACCTCTAGAAGTTCCAATGGGTTGAGGTAAATGATCAGTTGAGATGTATAGAGCTCCTGTAAAACCTGGAAGAGTGTTATTTGAAATGACATGAGTTACTCCAGAAATTGCAAGGGAGGCTTTTAGGTTAGCTTCTTACAAGTTACCTGTTAAAACTAAAATAATACTTGATTAATCATTTTTAAAAATGAAGGAAATAAAAGATTTAAATTTAAAAGATTTAGCTAAATTAAAAGAGTTAGGTGAAGCTGATTTAAGAAATGAACTAAATACTTCATCAAAAAACCTTTATGTTTTAAAAATGAAAAAACAATTAGGTGAACAAATACAAACTCATTTGATTAAAGCTTTGAGAAGATATATTGCTAGAGTAAAAACTATAGCAAGTTCAAAATGAATAAATATATAATTAAAATAATATATAATTATGAGAACAAAAAAAGGGTTAGTTACTAGTGATAAGATGAATAAAACTATTGTAGTTTCTGTTCATACTTACAAAAGTCATCCTAAATATAAAAAGAGATATAGAATAACTAGAAAATTCTATGCTCATGATGAAAACAATACTTATAAACAATGAGATATTGTAGTTATAAAAGAGACTAAACCTACATCAAAATTAAAAAGATGGGAGGTTGTAGAAAAGAAATAATTTAAAATTTAAGGTTTCTAATTTATGATACAAACAGAATCAAGATTAGTTGTTACTGACAACTCTTGAGCTAAAGAAGTTTTGTGTATAAAAGTGCTTTGAGGTTCAAAAAGAAGATATGCATCTGTTTGAGATGTTATCATATGTTCAGTTAAAAAAGCTTCTCCGGATGGAAACATAAAGAAGAAAAAAGTAGTTAAAGCAGTAGTTGTTAGAACTACAAAAGAAATCAAGAGAAAAGATTGAACTTATGTAAGATTTGATGATAATGCGTGTGTTATAATTGGTGATGATGGAGCACCAAAAGCAACTCGTATTTTTGGTCCAGTTGCGAGAGAACTAAGAGCAAAAGGATACCAAAAAATAGTGAGTTTAGCTCCAGAAGTTTTATAATTTTTTATTAAAATGCTATGAAAATAAGAACTTGAGACAAAGTACAAGTTATATCTGGTAAATCTGCAGACAAAGGTAAAATATCTGAAGTAATAAAGACTTTTCCAGATAAAAACAAAATTTTAGTAAAAGATATAAATATAGCTACTAGACACATAAAAAAACAAGGAACACAACCAGGTCAAATTGTTCAAATGGAAAAACCTATTGATGTTTCAAATGTAATGCTTATTTGTCCTTTTACTGAAAAACCTACTAGAGTAGGATTCGTGAAAATTGAAGAAAAATGAAAAATTAAAAAATTTAGATTCTCAAAAAAGGCTTTAAAAGAGAAATGATGAGAAGCTAGTAAATATATAATCAAATAATACTAGAATTTATTTTATAAGCTTGAAAAAATGCTTAAGGAAAAATACTTAAAAGAGATAGTTCCTGCACTTAAAGAATCTTTACAAATTTCTAATGTAATGGAAGTTCCAAAAATAGAAAAAATAGTTTTAAATATGTGAATTTGAACTTATGTTAGAAGTGTAAATAAAGATTTCTCTTCTCTAAAAGAACATTTGACATTGATCTCAGGTCAAGCTTGTACTGTTAGACTTTCAAAAAAATCAGTTTCTAACTTCAAACTTAGAGCTGGAATGCCTGTTTGACTAACAGTTACACTTAGATGAGAAAATATGTACAATTTTCTAGAAAAATTGATACATGTTGTATTGCCTAGAGTTAGAGATTTCAGAGGTATAAATAAAAATGCTTTTGATAAACAAGGAAACTATAATCTATGAATTAAAGAACATACTATATTTTTAGAAGTTCCTCACGATGATGTAGTTAAACCACATGGTATACAAATCACTATAAAAACTACAGCAAAAAATAAAGAAGAGTGAAGAGCTCTATTAGAAAAAATGTGATTTCCTTTTTCTAAATAATATTTACTTTATAAGGATTAAATAAAATGGCTAGAAAAGCAAAAATCGCTAAAGCTAATAAACTTAAAAAAAGATTTTTACAAGCAATAAAGGACGGTAGAAAACCAAAGAATGCTACAAAAGTTTTTAATTGCTGTTCAATCTGTGGTAGAACTAGATGATATCTAGGGAAATACGGAATTTGTAGAATCTGTTTTAGAGAAAAAGCTAATGCTTGAGAATTGCCAGGTGTTAGAAAATCAAGTTGGTAGTATATAACAAATTTAGTTTATTAATTTTATTGTTATGATAATAGATCCTATTGGAGATTTATTAACAAGAGTAAGAAATGCTTATTTATCAAGAAAGATAGAAGTAAAGCTTCCTTATTCTAAAATGAAAGAAGATATCTCTAAAATATTGAGAAAAAATAAATATATAAGAGATTTTGAAATAGTAGATGAATGAAATAATAAAAAATCTATCCTGCTGAACTTAAATGATGTTAGAATAACTAAATATATTCCTACACTAAAAAGAATAAGTAAGCCAGGTCAAAGAATATATATTTGAGCTAGAGATATCAAAAAGTCAAGAAACGGACACGGTATTTATATAATCTCTACACCAAAAGGAGTAATTACTTGATATGAAGCTAGAAGCTTAAATGTATGAGGTGAATTACTTTGTGAAGTTTACTAATAAATATATAAATGAGAAATGATTTTTTTTCATTGTTCCGGTTTATATTTTTAACTTAAAATAAAAATGTCAAGAATTGGTAAGTTACCTATAGAAATTTCGGATAAAGTTGAAGTAACTATATCTTGAAATAATATAAAAGTTAAATGACCATTATGAGAATTATCTTATACTTTTTCTTCTGAAGTTGAAGTAAAAAAAGAAGATAATACAATAGTTTCAAAACCTTTAAATGAAGAAGCAAAAGCTCTATGGTGAACAACAAGAGCAATTATAAACAATATGGTAATCGGAGTTACTGAGGGTTATAAAAAAGCTTTAGAAATAAATTGAGTAGGTTACAAATTTGAAGTTTCATGAAATAAATTGATACTAAGTATTGGTTTATCTCATAAAGTTGAAATGCTTATTCCTGCTTGATTAAAGGCTGAATTAGATTGAAAAGCAAAAAATGTTTTACATATTTCTTGAATTGATAAACAATTAGTTTGAGAATTTGCTTCTAAAGTCAGAGCAAAAAAGAAACCTGAACCATATAAAGGTAAAGGTATCAGATATACTGATGAGTATGTTAGAAGAAAAGCTGGTAAAACAGGTGGTAAATAATACTAAATTATTTAAAATATAAATTTTTTAAAAAATGTTAGCAAAAACATTAAAAAGATTAAGAAGAAAAAATAGAATCAGAGCTAAAATTTCTGGAACATCTTCTAGACCAAGATTATCTGTATTCAGAAGTAATAGCTTTATCTCTGTTCAACTTATAGATGATACTAAATGAATAACTTTAGCATCAGCAAGTGACCAAAAATTAGAAAAAAAGGGAACAAAAACTGACATGGCAAAAGTTGTTTGAACTGAAATGGCTAAAAAAATAAAAGACCTAAAAATAGAAAGTATCGTTTTTGATAGAGGTTGATTCATATACCACTGAAGAGTAAAAGCATTAGCTGAAGCTCTAAGAGAAGGTGGAATTAAATTTTAATTATTTAATACTAATTAAGTATGGCTTTTTCTGCAAAAGACAATAAAAATAAAAAGAATGCTAAACCAAGTAAAGAATATAGAGAAGAGTTACTTGCTATAGATAGAGTAACTAGAGTTACTTCTGGTTGAAGACAACTTAGATTTAGAGCTGTTATAGTTATTTGAGATTGAAAAGGAAAAGTAGCTTTGTGAACAGGAAAATCTTGGGAAGTTGTTGATGCAATAGCAAAAGCAGTAGCAAATGCAAAAAAGAAACTTGTAGATGTTAAAATAGTTAATTGAACAGTTCCTTACAATGTGGAAAACAAATATAAATCAGCAAAAATAATGATTCATCCTGCATCTGAAGGTACAGGAATCATTGCTGGAGGTGCAGTCAGAAAAGTTTTAGCTGCTGCAGGTTATAGTAATGTTTTAGCAAAAAGGTATGGTTCTACAAACTTGATTAACAATGCTAGAGCTGCTATTGAGGCATTATCTTCATTTAAATAGTATAATTTTTAACAAATTTTATTATGTTATCATTAAATAACGTAAAACCTACAATTGGATCAAGAAAAACTTCTAAAAGATTAGGTAGATGAAATGGTTCAGGAAAATGAACTACTGCTGGAAGATGAATGAATGGTCAAAATTCTAGATCTGGAGGTTGAGTTGCTCCTTGGTTTGAGTGAGGACAAACTCCTCTATTTAGAAGAATGCCTAAATTAAAAGGTTTTTCTAACTCTAAATTTAAAAAAGAATATAATATTGTTAATTTATCAGATTTAGAGAATTTAGCCTCTAAAGGTATTACAGAGATAAATAAAGAAGTTTTATTACAAAATAAAATTATCAGAAAAAAGTCTCTAGAAATAAAATTACTTTGAAAAGGTGAATTAAAATCAAAATTAACAGTTGTTGTAGATAAAGCTTCTGCATCAGCTAAAGAAGCTGTTGAAAAAGCTTGAGGAAAAATTGAATTAAAATAAAGAAAACCAAGCTAAAAATTTGGTTTTCTTTATTTTTTAAATATAATAAATAAAATTCTAGCTAAATATTTTTACTGAATTTTATATAACATTTAAGATATAAATATGATAAAAAGCTTTAAATCAGTATTTGCAAACAAAAGCATCAGAAAAAAAATAGTAGCAACTTTACTACTGGTCCTAGTTTACAAATTATTATCAGTAATACCTGTTTATTGAGTTGATACGACTAAGCTAGCTGCTATTATAGAGCAAAATAAATGATTATCATTTTTTAGTGCTTTGATGTGAGGTTGATTATCTCATTTCTCAATTATTTTGATGTGATTGTCTCCTTATATCAATGCAATGATCATTATACAACTTTTATGAGTTATAGTTCCAAAAATTTGAGATTTGCAAAAAGAATGAGAACAAGGGCAAAAAACAATTACAAAATGGACTAGATGGCTAACTTTGCCTTTAGCTTTCTTACAGTCGTATTGAATGATAGTTCTTTTAAATACTTTAGCTCACTGAACTATTATTGATCTTTCAGATCTTAGAACTGTTCTTATGGCAATGACAATAATTACAGCTTGAACTATTTTCCTTGTTTGGCTATGAGAAATAATGACAGAAAAATGAATTGGTAATGGTATAAGTATAATAATTACAGCTTGAGTTTTGGCTTGAGTTCCATCAGTTATCACTCAACATATTTCAGCTTGAAGTTATTGATTGTTTGCTTGACTTGTTGTTGCTACATTATTTATTATATATGTTATAATTAAATTTACAGAATGAAATAGAAGAATTCCTGTTATATATACAAGAACCTGAAGAGAAGAAAAATCTTATTTCCCAATAAGAGTAAATCAAGCTTGAATGGTTCCAATTATCTTTGCGATTTCTTTGATTACATTTCCTTCTATAATTTGACAAATAATGTCAGCATCTAGCTCAGATAGAGCATCCGCAATTTGAAAATTTTTACTTGAGCATTTCAATATGTCAAATCCTTCTTGGGCTTTTATAGTTCTATATTTCTTACTTGTAATTTGATTTTCATTCTTTTATGTATCAATTACATTTAATACAGAAAATGTCGCTGAGAGTATCCAAAAAAGAGGTTGATATATTCCATGAATTAGACCAGGAAAAGAAACTGCTTCTTACTTGTCTAAAGTCTCAGCTCACTTAAATTTATTCTGATGAGGTTTTTTGGCTTTGATAGCTGTTTTACCTTACATAATGACAAAAATAATGTGACAATCTGTTGATTTTATCATATCTGCTTCAGGTTTGATAATTATAGTTTCTGTTATATTAGATGTTGTTAGAAAAGTTGATTCAGAATTAAAAATGTACGATTATTCTAAATATAATTAAAAGACTAGATTTATTTAGTCTTTTTTTATAAAAAAGTCACATTTAAGAAATTTTTTATAAAAGACTATAAAAATTATTTAAAATAATAAAAAAGATTTTAAAATAATAAATTTTAATAAAAAGATATCCAAAATAATGGGCATCTTTTTATTAGCTTTAGAATATATATAAATGAAAAAAATCACTAAATTTTAGTGATTTTCTTACTCTCTGTTTCTTTTTCTTTCCACTTCAGTTAAATATTTTTTTCTAAGTCTGATATGTCCTGGAGTAACCTCTACATATTCATCATTTCAAATATAGTCAATAGCTTCTTCTAAAGTCATTATTTTTGGTGGAGTTAACTTCATAGCTTCATCAGTACCAGAAGCTCTAACATTTGTCAATTTTTTATTTTTAGTTACATTTACAGTCAGATCTTGTCATTTGTTTGATTCTCAAACTATCATTCATTCATAAACTTGAGTTTGTGGTTCTATAAAGATAGTTCATCTTTCTTGTAAATTCCATAAAGAATAAGCCATCGCAACTCAGTTTTCCATTGAAATCATTGATCAAACTTCTCTTTTTTCAATTGGTCATTTGTAAGGAGAAAATTCTTCAAAAGAGCTAGAAAGTAAACCTTCTCACTTTGTCATAGTTGTAAAATATGATTTAAATCACAAAAGTCATCTTGTAGGTACTTTAAATTCTAGATTTACTATTCAGTTTTCGTCAACCATATTTATCATTTCTCATTTTCTTTTTCAAATTTCAGCAATAATTGAACCTTCTGTTCAGCTAGGAACTATTACAGAAACTCTTTCAATTGGTTCCATTTTTACTCAATTTTCTTCATGCATAATTACCTCAGGAGCTCAAACTTGAAGTTCAAATCATTCTCTTCTCATTGTTTCAATCAAAACTGATAAATGAAGCTCTCATCTACCAGAAACCATATAATTATCACTAGAATCAAAATCTATTTTTAGTCAAACATTTGTCTCAAGCTCTTTTTCAAGTCTATCTCTAACTTGTCTACCAGTTACAAATTTACCTTCTCTTCCAGCAAATGGAGAATTGTTTACTAAAAATTCCATTTTTAGAGTTGGTTCATCTATTGTAATTGGAGGCATTGCCTCTACATCAGCATTTTCAGCAATAGTTTCTCAAACATAAATATCAGGAATTCAAGCTATTGTAACTATATCTCAAGCAACAGCTTCTCAACTTTTCACTTGTTTTAATCATTGATTTGTAAGGATTTCAGTTATTTTTCCTTTTCTTTTTGCTCAATCATTTCAAATAATAGTTACTTCTTTTCCTGTTTTTATAGTTCATTCATAAACTCTTCAAATTCCAAGTCTTCAAAGGAAATTATCATAACCAAGAGTTGCGACTTGCATTCTAAAAGGTTTATTACTATCATTTGGGGCTTCTGCTACTTTTTCCATAATCATATCAAGTAGAGGAGTCATATCTTTTCTCTCATCGTTTAGGTCTCTAATAGCTATTCATTCTCTTGCAATTGAATAACAAACTTCATAAAGATTTTCTACTTGTTCATCTGTGGCTCCAAGTTGATGAAATAAATCAAAAAGCTGATCTATAACCCATTCTGGTCTTGAAGTTGGTTTGTCTATCTTATTTATAACAATTAGAGGTTTTAATCCTAATTCTAAAGATTTTTTTAAAACAAATTTTGTTTGAGGCATAGGTCACTCGTAAGCATCTACAACCAAAACTACAGAGTCAACAGTTCTTAAAACTCTTTCTACTTCTGAACCAAAGTCTGCATGTCAAGGAGTGTCAACGATATTTATTTTATTTCATTTATAGTTTATAGAAGTATTTTTTGCATAAATAGTTATTCCTCTTTCTCTTTCTTGAGCATTACTATCCATAACTCTTTCTTCTATTCAAACTCTAGCATCAAAATCATCACTAGCTTTTAATAATTGATCAACAAGAGTTGTTTTCCCATGGTCTACGTGCGCGATTATTGCGATATTTCTAAAAGACATAAATTGTATTTAATTGTAAAATATTTTTAAAAACCGTGAAATTATATAAGAAAAATGCAAAATGTAAAGAAAAAATATTAAAAAATTTTCAAATAAAAAAAATATTTCTTGAAAAAGAAATATTTTTTAATTAATTAAGCTTCATAATTTGGATCAAATCTTTTAACAAAAGGAAGCAAAGCCATAACTCTAGCTTTTTTGATTTCTCTTGCTAATTTCTTTTGGTTTTTTAAACAAACTCCTGAATAATATCTAGGAACGATTTTACCAAATTTTGTAATATATTTTTTTAGAAGTTCTACATTTTTGTAGTCTATATTTTGTCCTTCTAAAGGGCAAACACATTTTGTCATAATAATTTTTTTTAAAATAATAAATTTCGGATATAAAACCAAATTTTTGGTAATTTATATTTTTCTAGAATCTAAATAAGTTAGAATTTATCATCTTCATCAAAATCATTTTCATCAAGCTCATTTTCTAAGCTTTCAAAATCAGATTTTTTATTTAAGAAAATCAAATTTGACATAACTATTTCAGTTTTGTAAGTTTTTGTTCAATCTTCTTTTTCTATGGCTCTAGTTTTTAATCTACCTTCAGTATAAACCAATTTTCATTTTTTTAAAAATTTTTCACATCTTTCAGCTAAGCTTCACCAAGCTACACAATTATGAAATTCGCTTTCTGATTTTTGTTCACCTTCAGCAGTTTTATATTGTCTATTAGTAGCAATAGTAAATAAAGCAACTTTTTTATTTGATTCTGTAGTTTTTATCACAGGATCTCTAGTTATGTTACCAATTAATATAACTTTATTGATAGTTCTCATTTTCTTTTTTTGTTACAAATAATAAATTAAGATTCTAATTTAGCAAACATATATCTTATAATAGCTTTGTTTAAGTTTATAGATTTAGATAATTCTTTAATAAGTTTACCATTCATTTCTAAACTAAATAAAACATAAAATCCTCTATCAGATTTGTTTATTTTGTATGCTAGTTTTTTATCTCACCAAATATCTTCTTTTTCGATTTTTACTTCATTTTTTGTAAGTAAATTTCTTAATTCTTCTAAAGAATGATTTCTGTCTTCTTCAGATATTGAAGAGTTTAGAATTAGCATTAACTCATATTTATTCATAATTTTCCTATGGGTTAATATCCAACTTTTTTTAAGTTGGAAGGATATAAAAATACTTTTTTTTCAAAAAGTAGGACTATTTTATTTAAAAGATATAAAAAGTCAAAAAAAATTTGACTTTTTTGTTTTTATAAATATAAATCTAGCACGACAATTTTGATAAGTCAATGTAGCTCAGATGGTCAGAGCGCGGGATTCATAACCCCGAGGTCGGTGGTTCAATTCCACTCATTGACACCAATTTGAAAAATAAAATAAGCTAATCTTCTTAGCTTATTTTTTTAGTTTTTGGTAAAAGAAATTATTTTTTATACTTGAAATCATTACATTTCTCTCATTTAAAAGCACTATTTTGTTCTATGAATTCTATTCTATCTTTATTTATTGGATGAGTTTTTGTAAATTCTAAAAATTTTATTTCATTTCAACCAATTCTTTTAAAAAATCAAGTTGCACATTCTCAGTTCATTTTTAAACTATTTAAATACTCTATTCATCATTTATCAGCAGCTCTTTCTGCTTCTCTAGAATAATAATTTGAAATCAAAGAAGTCATATTTAATTCATCATTTCAAAAATCAATTCCTAAAAATTGTAGCATTGCGGTAAAAGGCATACTTCTGGTAAGAGCACGAAGAGTATCTCTATTTTTTATGTGAGAAAGCTCATGACCTAAAATAAAAAGTATTTCCTCTTTTGTTTTAGCTCTTTCAAGCAATCCTGTTGTTACTGTAATATTTGCTCAAATTGAAGCATAAGCATTTGGAACATCAGTTTCTAAAATGTAAATATCATAAGAGTCAATTTCTCATAAATTATCTCAAAGAATTTTTTTATCAAATAATTTTTGTTCTTTTCAAATAAAAACTTTTCCAAAAATTTCTTTTTCTCTTTCTATACTTATGTTTTCAATAAAGACTTTAGAAAATAATCAAACTGAAAAATAAGAAATCGCAGTAATTGCAATAATTATTCAAATCATTTTTCAAAACCATTTGAAGTCAGGTTTCTTGGGAGAAACTTCATCCAATTCCTCTTTTTCTATTGGAAGATTTATTTTTTCCATAAATATTAAATTTATTTATAATTATCTAAATTATATTGATTTTTTCTTAAAATCAATTATTATTTTTGTGAAATATTTTTTAATTATTATTTTATGGAAAAAATTATTTTAAAGCCAAATAAGGTAAGTTTTTTCATTATGAGAATGTTTGTAGCAATAATTATTGTTGTTTTGCTAACAGCTTTTTTGCTTATTGCTCCTCTTTTTGATAACTCTCTTAGTGGATTGATTTCAGTTCGTAGTTATTTTATTTGAGCTTTTGTGGTAGTTTTATTACTAATTTATTTTTTTGTTTATTTTGCCTATAAAAAAGCAGAATATATTTTAGACAAAAATAAAATAATTTACAATTATTGAACTATCTTTTCTGATAATTCTGTTGAACTTCCAGTGGATAAAATCACAGAAGTTACTATGGTTTTGCCTTTTATAGAACATTTAATTTTTAAAACTTGATATATAAAAATAAAATCTGCTTGAAGTAGTGAATCAAAAACAATATTTTCAAATTTAAAAAATTCAAAAGATGTATTTGACGCAATTCAAGAGTTGATGAAAAATAATTGATTTCATTTAACAAAAGATAAACTTGTTCAGGAAGCAAAACCGCATCCACTTTGAGTTTTGTTTGAGCTTTGAGGTCAAATATTTTCTGGTTTTGTATTTTTTGTTATAATTTTTGCTGATAATTTGTTTGAATTAAAATCTGGATTTGAAGATATTTGAGATAATATTTGGTTTGTTTATCTTTGAGCTTGAATTATTTTACTGTTTATTTTAGCTATTTTTGTTATAAATTATCTTGATTTAAAAAGAAGGAAATATGATGTTTATACAGACTCTATTTTTTATACAAATTGATTTTTGACAAAAGTATATTCATTTTTGCCAATGGAAAAGATATCTGATGTTGATAATAAACAATGATTTTTCAGTAAAATATTTTGACTTCATGATATAATTGTCAGCTCTGAATGAACAAATAATTTAGTCGTTTTTTCAAATATGGTTGAATGAGAAACTCTGATAAAAAATATAAAATATTTGAAAAATAGTATAACTTTGACAGAAAAAGAAATTTCTCAAGATTTAGAAAAAACTGATTGAGAAAAAATAGATTCTGTAGTTTGATTTGTTGATAAAACAGATTTCGCTATTGATTATAATAGAGAATTTTTAGCAAAATATTCTATGGACTTGCCTAGAACAATAGTTTCTTCACTATTTTTCTGAATAATTATTTGAACTGTGGTTTCAATTTTTGTTTGAAATTTACAATTGTCTTTGTATGTATTTGGGCTTATTTTTATAACTGTATTTATTAAGTGAATTCTTGATACAAAGTTTTATACATTTTTAATTGAAAAAAATACAATTGAATCAAGATATAAATTCTTGACAAATAGACACAAAGCTTTTACTATAGATAAGGTAAGTTGAGTTATTTTTTCTGAAAATATTATAGACAAAATTTTTAAGACTTGTTCTATTAAGTTTTACTCAATAGGTTCAAACGGAACTATTGATTTTGTAAATATAAAAAAGACAGATTTGCTTTATTTAGATATTTTATCAAAAGTTTGAATAAATAAATCTGAAAACAAAGAAGAATTAAAAGTAAATTTTTCTTTTAGAAATTTTGCTCTGGCAAATATTTGAATGACAATTTTTTTCTTGATTTTGATTATATTTGCAATAATTGCTTTTCAAGTTTTAAATAATACAATCTCTTGAACTAATTGACTACAAAATATTGTTAAAAATTATTCTTCAACTACACAAATTTTTATTCAAATTTGAATTTTTGTAGTTTTGGTTTTTATTTATTTATTAAAATATTTTTATTGAAAAGTAGCTTATACTGATAGGTTTTATAGACAAAATATTTATGAAAAATTCTTTGAAAGTGAATCTTGAATTATTTTCCAAGAAAAAGTTTACAGTCTTTTTAAAAACATAAAATGAATAACTTCAACTAAATATCCATTTACAGATACTGGTTCTATCACTCTTGATGTTGCTTGAGATATAATTTTAGACACTTGAAACAAAAATCAAAATCAACTAGCTTTTTGATGAATAAAAATTCATTGAGTTTATATGGATAATGTTTATTCTTTACAAAATAAACTTGATTCTATTTTGACACAAAAAGATATTTCTGAAGAAAATATTGATAAATCTTGAGAATCAGTTTGGAATTCTTTGATTTTTGATATTCCTTTCTTGATTTGAGCTTTAGTTTTTATAATTTATGTAAATTCTTTAAATGTTAAACCAAACGAAATTTTTGCTTTAAATATCCTATCTATTTCTATTTTTATATTTTTCTTAATTGCTACAGTATTGTTGGTTTGGTATATAAAAGCAAAATATTATTATTTACAAAAAGAAAGAATTATGCTTGGTTATGGAATTATCTATAAATCAAGAAAAACTATAACTTATGACAGAATAAACTTTGTAGAAAAAAATCAATGATTTTTATGAAAAATATTTTGAAACTGAATTGTTCAAGTCTACACTATTTGAAGTGCAATGGTTGATTTAGTTTTCTTAAATACAAAAGATTTCAAAGAACTTTATTCTAAACTAAAAAAATAGGTTTTAAAACCTATTTTTTATATTCATCTGTTTTGTTTTCATCTAAAAATTTTTTAGTTAACATTCAAATCCAATTATTTGATTTTGCTTTTAAGTAAGCATAAATATAAATATTTGTTAAAAGTGATGCTAATGTTTCTAAAATTATGTCCTGCATTGTATCATCAACTCCTCTTCAAATCTCTGTTCTTTGCATATTCATTCAAAAAAAAGAATCAATACTGTATTCATATATTTCCCAAATTGCTCAGAAAGCTACGGTGAAGCAAAAACTAAAAGCAACAGTTATAAAAATATCATTTTCAACTCATTTTTTGTAGTATAAATAATAAATTATTAAATATCAAATAATAGAAAATCAAATTCAATAAGAAAAGTGAAGCATATCATCCCACCAAGGAAATTTTTCATAAAAGTCTGCATAACTTCATAGAACTAAGGATAATACGACAAATACAACAAAAACTATGGAAAAACTAGTTGGTATTTTTATGTTTAAATATCTTTCAAAAAGAGTTAAAACTCATAAAGAAGCTGAAATTGTTATGAAAGGAGTACTTCTAAAAAATATTCCTGCATAAAATAAAATCAAAAACAAACCCGCTTTTGTAAACCTCAAAACACTTTCTTTTTTCATAAAAATATTTTTTAAATAATTTTCTAGATATTATCGTAAATGAATATTTTTTCAAGTTATTTTTGCTTATTTAAAAAAAATAGCTAAAATGTAAAAAATATTTATTAAAAAAGAAATAATATGTTTATAGATGAAGTGAAATTGAAGCTAATATCAGGAAAATGATGAGACGGAATTGTATCTTGGAGAAGAGAAAAATATATTCCCAAATGATGACCTTGGTGATGAGACTGAGGGAAATGATGAGATGTCTATATAGAAACAGATTCAAATCTGAACACTCTTTCTGATTATAGACACAAAAAAGTTATAAAAGCAGATTCTTGAGAATCTTGATGAACAAATCAGATGCATTGATCTGATGCTCAAGATTTGATTTTGAGAGTTCCAGTTTGAACTATTGTAAAAGATGCTGATACTTGAGAGGTAATTGCTGACTTGGATGAAGAAAATTTGAGACTTTTAATTTTGAAATGATGAAAATGAGGTTTTTGAAACTCTCACTTTTGTTCTTCAACTAGGCAAGCTCCTGCTTTTGCTGAACTTTGAGATGAGGCTCAAGAAAAAAATATTTCTCTAGAATTGAAACTTGTAGCAGATATCTGAATTATATGAGTACCTTCAGCTTGAAAATCAAGTTTGATTTCTGTTATTACAAATGTAAAGCCAAAAATTTGAGATTATCCTTTTACGACTTTGGTACCAAATCTTTGAGTTTTAGAACATAAGTGAAAAAACTTAGTTTTAGAAGATGTTCCTTGACTTATTCCTTGAGCTCATGAGTGAAAGTGACTTTGAATAAACTTTCTGAAGCACATTGAAAGAACTTGAGTTTTACTCCATTTACTTGATTTATACA
Organism: Candidatus Gracilibacteria bacterium GN02-872; assembly: GCA_003260325.1. Lineage (GTDB taxonomy): Bacteria > Patescibacteriota > Gracilibacteria > BD1-5 > UBA6164 > GN02-872. The sequence goes on from MOLU01000001.1 coordinate 274,847, forward strand.
AAATGGATCATATTTTTCAAGACTATGAAGATATTAGAAAAGAATTAGAATATTTTTCTCCAGAATTAGCCAAAAAAGAAGAAATTATTTGACTTTCAAAAGCTGATTTGCTTGATTCAGAAATGAAAAAATTTATTTTATGAGAATTTAAAAAAAGATATCCAAATAAAAAAGTTTTCATTATTTCTTCAGCAACTTGAGAGTGAGTTGAAGAATTAAAAGATTATTTTATTGATAATTTTGCAAAACAAAGCGAAGAAACAGACTTAAAAGAAAAAAATATAAAAATAATAAGTTTATTTGATGATGATTCTGATAAGGATGCTAGAAATACAGTTTTGAAATATTTATGAAATTATGAATTTGAAGCAACTTGAAATAGAATAGAACAAATAGTAAGAATGACAGATTTTTCAAATCCTGAAGCTGTTTCTAGAGTTATTGATGTTTTAGAAAAAATATGAATAATGAAAAAAATAGAGTCAAAACTTAATAAAATATCAGAAGAAGAAAAACTTGACAATTCATCTTTTTTTGAGTGAAATGATTCTGAACTTATTTCACCAAAGCTATTTATAGCTTGAAGAGAAATATCTCTTGATAAACTTAGATATAATTTATAATAATTTTTAAAATTAAAAGATATGAAACCATTTTTTGAAAAAGTTGAATATGCTCCAGAAGATGTTATTTTACCTACTAGAAGTACATTGGCAGCAGCTTGATATGATTTTTTTGCATCAGAAGATGTTTTAGTTCCTTCACTTTTTAAGGCTTTACAAAAATGAGAATTTTTAAAACCGACTTTTGTTCCAACTCACATAAAAGCATTTATGCCAGATGATATGGTTTTAGAAATCGCAAATAGGAGCAGTAATCCATTGAAACTTTGACTTTTACTTGCAAATTGAACTTGATGGGTTGATGCTGATTATTATAGTAATCCTGATAATGATGGACATATTCAATGAATTTTTTGGAATATGACTTCAGAAGATATTTTGATAAAAAAATGACAAAAAATCTTTCAGTGAATTTTTACAAAATATTACACAGTTGAAAATGATTATGTTTCAGTAAAAAGAGAATGAGGTTTTGGTTCTACTTGATGACATTAAAAAAGCTTTCCATTTCGGGAAGTTTTTTGTTTTAAATTAATTAAAAAATATTTCTTGATTTTTAAATAAATACCTTTATAATATAAAGCAGTTCTATTTCATAAAGTTACTTTATTTTACAAAGTAGTTCTATTTTGTAAAGTATATCTATATTATAAAGATATTCTATATTACAAAGTGTATTTATAATATAAAGTAACTTTATATTATAGAGGTACTTTATATTATAGAGAAATTTATGTTAGAGCCTTTATTTACAGATGTTTTTAGATTTCGTATTGCTGTTGCTTTATTTAGAAATGAATTAAATTATACTACTTTAAAAAATGAATTATCAGCAACAGATGGAAATATTAGTTTTCATTTAAAAAAACTAGAAAAAGCTTGAATTATCTCTATTTCAAAAGTTTTGGATTGAAAAAAAGCTTCTACAATTATAAGTCTTACAGAGGACTGAAGAAAGAGGTTATTTGAGCATTTATATGAATTGGAAAGTATAGTTAAAGAAATAAAATAAGCACTTGATTATTTTGTTTTTTTGCTATAATTAAGAATAATTTTAAAAGATTAAAATATTTTTATGAAATATAATTTAGATAATTTAGTTACAGAGCTTGAAGAATTAGATAAAAAAATGACTGATCCAGACATTTTTAAAGATCAAAAAAAGGTTAGAGAAGTCGCAAGCAGGAAAAAAGCTATTTCAAAAGCAGTTGAGATTTATAAAGAATACAAACACTTAAACCAAGATTTACAAGATAATAAAAATATGCTTTCTTCTGAAAAAGATGAGGAGATGAAAGAGTTACTCAAAGAAGATATAAAAAACCTAGAAGAGAAAATTCCAGAACTTGAAGAAGAACTTAAAATAGAGCTTTTACCAAAAGATAAAAATGATGAAAAAAATATTATTGTAGAAGTAAGAGCTGGAACAGGTTGAGAAGAGGCAGCTTTGTTTGCTTCTGAACTTGCTAGAAGTTATATTCTTTTTGCTGAAAATGAGTGATTTAAAGTTGAAATTACTGAACAAACTGATGCTGAAGCTGGTTGAGTAAAAGAAATGATTTTTGAAATAAAATGAGAGTGAGCTTATTCAAAATTTAAGTACGAATCTTGAACACACAGAGTACAAAGGATTCCTGCAACAGAAAGTAAATGAAGAGTTCATACTTCTGCAATAACAGTCGCAATTATGCCTGAAGTTGATGAAATAGATTTAGAAATAAAAGAAGAAGATGTAGAAATGAAATTTACTAGATCTTCAGGAGCAGGTTGACAACATGTAAATAAAACAGATTCTGCAGTTCAATTAAAACACTTACCAACTTGAATAATAGTTTTTTGTCAAGACTGAAGAAGTCAGCATAAAAACAGAGAAAAAGCTCGGGCAATCTTGAGATCAAAACTTTATGCTTATGAAGAAGAAAAAAGAGAAAAAGAGCTTTGAGAAGCTCGTCTTGCTCAAATAGGTTCTTGAGATAGAAGCGAAAAAATCAGAACTTATAATTTTCCTCAAGATAGAGTTACAGATCATAGAATTTGACAAAATTTTTCTTGAATTCCTCAAATAATGATGTGAAAACTTTGACATATAATTGAGGCTTTAGCTATTGCTGATAGACAAGCAAAACTTGAAGCGGCTTGAAAATGACAAATTTAAAAAATTTAGTTAAATAAATATTTTTAATATGACTTTAGGATTATTTATAGGAAGAATGAATCCTCCTCATAATTGACATATAAATACAATAGAAAAAGCAATTTTAGAAAATGAAAAAGTTCTTATTTTGCTTTGAAGTCCTATAGTTAAAGACAAAGATAAAAATCCTTTAACTTTTTTAGAAAGAAAAAGTTTGCTTGAGAAATATTTAAAAAATGATGAAAAAGTGAAAATACTTGAACTTCCAGATGAAAAAAGTGATTTAATTTGGACTTTACATGTCTATAAAAGGATTTGTGATAATTTTCCGAATATTTCAAAAGTGAATTTCTATTTTTGAGATAAAGAAAATGACTCTGCTTATAGATGCGTAAAAGAGTATTTAGAATATTTTTTTAATGTAAAAATAAATTTTGTAGAAATTTCTAGAAAAAAATCTTTTGTTGGTTCTTTAGAGTTATCTTGAACAAATTTTCGTAAGTTGCTTATAGAAAAAAAATTTGATTTAGCAGAAAAGTTTACAAAAAAAGAGATTTTTGATGAAATAAAAACACATTTCAAATCATTATTTTTTTAATTTTATCATTTATGAAAAATATTTTAAAAATAGTTTTACTTATTTTAACTGTATTTATAGCGTCTTGTTCAAGTTGAAGTGAAAATATTAAAAATCAAACTTGAACTTTGTCAAATTCTTGAAAAATTGAAAAATCAACTTGAACAGTTGAAATTAATTGAGAAGAAAATAATACATGAAAATTGGCTGTAGAATCAGAAATTACTAAAGATTTTGAAAAAACTACAAAACTTAAAATAACAAAAAATTCTAAATGAGAAACTTGTGTTTTTGATGAATGTATTCATAAAAATGTAAATTTAACAGAAAAAGATTGAATTTTAAGAGGAACTTCTAAAGTAAATGAAAAAGGAGAAGAAGTAACTTTAGAATACACTATAGACTTAAAAAATAATTCACTAAAAAAAAGATACACTTCAAACACTAGAGATTATATTCTTACTTTTTCTGTATTTGATAATAATTATTTAGCTAAAAATATAATTGAAAATGATCCAAAAAAGTCAGTTGTAGAACAAACAATTTATGATTTTTGACTTAAACAAGCTGATTATATGCCTTCAAATATGAAATCTTTTAAAATTTGAAATATAGAATACTTTCCAAAATTAGTTTTTAAAAATCTAGCAATTTCTGCTGAAAATAAGCAAAATTATACTTTTACAAATCAATGAATATCTTTTAAAAATAGTGAAGAAATAATTAAAAATATAGAAGATAACCTAAAAGATTATTTATTTTTATCTGAAAAATATCTTTTAAGATTTGAAAAATATCCTGATTTATACGTTCTTTTTGAAGCGAAAAATTTCTGAGAATTTCCTGAGCAAACTACTTATTTATCAAAAAATCTAAAGATTGATGAAAAATGAAATTTACTAGATTTACAAATCACAAAAGATATTTTAGCTACAATTGGTGAAAAAGATATTATAGAAAAGTCAACTAATAAAAGGCTTATAGATGCAGAAGAAAAAAATCTACCAGTTTTTTTTGTTAAAAAAATAGAAGGCATAGAAAAAGATTGAAAAAATTTATATATGATTTATCTAATTAAAGATAAATATGAGTTAAAAAATCTTTAATTCAATAAAAAACTTAAAAATTTCACTTTTAAACATTTAAAAAATATTTCTTGTCAAAGAGAGATATTTTTTGTTTCTTTAAAATATAAAAATTTCTTTAAAAAAATGCATTTTAAGAAATTCTAAAATATTTCTCGTTAAATTTAAGCCAAAAACTTGCTTTTTAAAATATTTTTATTAAAATACAAGTTGGAAAAATATTTATTAAAAAAATAAAAAATGGCAGCAGATAACTGAAATTATTGAGCTGAGAGTATTCAGGTTCTAGAGTGACTTGAAGCTGTTAGAAAAAGACCTTGAATGTATATCGGATCAACAGACCAAAGATGACTTCATCACTTAGTTTGGGAAATAGTTGATAACTCTATTGATGAAGCAATGGCTTGATATTGTACAACTATAACTGTTACTTTGTGAGCTGATGGTTCTTGTACAGTTGAGGATAATGGTAGATGAATACCAACTGCAACTCATCCAAAAACTTGAAAATCTACACTAGAAACTATTTTGACTATTCTTCATGCAGGAGGAAAATTTGGTTGAGGAGGTTATAAAGTTTCTTGAGGTTTACATTGAGTTGGTTCTTCTGTTGTTAACGCACTTTCTTCAAAAATGGAAGCCTGGGTTCATAGAGATTGAAAAATATTTTATCAATCATATTCTGCATGAAAACCTGATTCTGATATACAAATTCTTTGAGATTCTAAAAAAACTTGAACAATTATAAAATTTTTTCCAGATGAAACTATTTTTAAAATAACTACAGAATTTGATTATCAAACTATAAAAGATAGGCTTAGACAACAAGCTTACTTGACAAAATGAATAACTATTTATTTGATTGATGAGAGAACTAATTCAAGATATAAATATTATTTTGAATGATGAATAAAATCTTATGTAAACTTTTTAAATAGATGAGAAGATACACTTTGAGAAATATTTTATGTAGAAAAAGAAAATAAAGATATTTTAGTTGAAATATCGCTACAATATAATAAGGATTATTCAGATAATATAATTTCTTTTGTAAATAATATTCATACTCCAGGAGGTTGAACACACTTAACTTGATTTAGAACAGCTTTAACAAGAACTATAAACAAATATGCAAGAGATAAATGACTTTTAAAAGAAAAAGATCAAAATTTGACAAATGATGATGTTATAGAGTGAATAACTGCTGTTGTTTCAGTTAAAGTTCAGGATCCTCAATTTGAGTGACAAACAAAAGATAAACTTTGAACGGCTGAGGCTAGATGAGCTGTTGACTCAGTATTTTCAGAAAAATTTTCAGAATTTTTAGATGAAGATCCAAATACTGCCAAAAAAGTTGTTGAAAAAGTATTTTTAGCAGCAAAAGCTAGACTTGCAGCAAGGGCAGCAAGAGATACAGTTATTAGAAAATGAGCTTTAGAAGGAATGACTCTTCCTTGAAAATTAGCTGACTGTTCAAGTAAAGATCCTTGAATTTCAGAAATATATATAGTCGAAGGAGATTCGGCTGGAGGTTCAGCTAAAAAGTGAAGAGATAGGGAATTTCAAGCTATTTTGCCTCTTAGATGAAAAATATTAAATACAGAGCAAGCTAGAATTGATAAAATATTTTCAAACCAAGAAATAAAAAATTTGATAATTGCTTTTTGAACTTCTATTTGAGAATCTTTTGATATTTCAAAACTTAGATATCATAGAATAGTTATAATGACAGATGCTGATGTTGATGGTGCACATATTAGAACTTTGCTTTTGACATTTTTCTTTAGATATTTAAAAGAATTAATTATTTGATGATATGTTTATATAGCTCAACCACCACTTTACAGACTTGTCAAGTGAAAAAAAAGTTGGTATGTTTATAGTGATGAGGAAAAACAAAAAATTATTGATGAAGAGTGAATAAGTTGAGATAATGTTCAAAGATATAAAGGTCTTTGAGAAATGAATCCAGAAGAACTTTGGGCTACAACAATGGATCCAAAAGTAAGAAAAATGTATAGAGTTTCTATTTGAGATGCTCAAAAAGCAGATGAAATTTTTAAAATACTTATGTGATGAGATGTAGCTCCAAGAAGAAGATTTATCCAATCAAAAGCTAAAGAAGTAAAAAATTTAGATGTTTAAAAAAGAACTAGAATTTATTTTCTAGCTCTTTTTTCTTTTGTGATTTTTATCAATTCTCCTAGGATCATTTTTATTACATCTTCTGTTTTTCATCACTTGTACTCAAGTGACCAATCAAAAGGACTATTTATTTCACATAAATAATTCTTCCCATCTCTCAAATCAGTTATAAAATCTACTCATGCAGTTAAAATTCAGCTTTCAATTACTCATCTTTCAGCTTTTATCTTTATTTCCTCTGGTACATTATCCAAACTTATAGCAATTGTTTCTCTTGTTTTTTCTTGGCCTAAAGCATTGCTTCTGAAATCAGTTCAGGTAAATATTTTTAGAACTCTAACTACTTTTCAAGCTAAAACAATAACTCTATAAGAAAAATCATGAGGAATAAATTTCAAAACTGCATTTTCTTTTTCAAAATCTATTTTTCCCAAAATCGAATCCAAATTCAAATGTTTTGAAACTCAAGCTCATTTAGTTAATCAGTATTGTTTTAGAATTGCTTCTCAGTTTTCTCATTTTACTTCATTATAAACTTTTTCTACTTCTTCTCTTTTTTTTACTTTATTTCAAGGCATTAATCAATTTTCTTTGTAAATCAAAAATTGATCTTTGAAATTTTTATTTTCTAAAATACTTTTTTCCCTTTCTTCTGAATAAGTTGAAAAACAACCAGCTTTTATATATTTTTTTTCATTTTCTCTAGTTTCTTTATGAGATCTTATTCTGAAAACTAATGTATTTCATTTTTCTATAAAATTTTTATCAAATTTGTCAGTTATTACATAGTCAATCACATCTTTAAAATATTTTTCTATTGTTTCATTTATTAGCTTTAATTTTCTATTTTTTACAAGTATTCAATATTCGTAATTTGGGTTATCAACTAAAAAAATGATTTTTACTTTTTTTATTTTCCATATATTTTTATTAAAAAATAATATTTTTATCTTTAATTGTATTTTTTTTTCTTTTCAAGTCAATTTTTTTTTAATGAAAAGATTTTATCATAAATTAGCCTTAAATCTGTGTGGAAAAATTTTTTTCAAAAAAAAATAAAAAAAATAGAAAAAAAGTTTGATAATTATTAATAATCAAATATAATTCCCCTCGCATACAAGATATTCCTCCGTAGCTCAGCGGTAGAGCAACCGGCTGTTAACCGGTAGGTCACTGGTTCGAATCCAGTTGGGGGAGCCATATTTTTTTTTGAATAATTTTAGTTCTTTAAAAAGATTTTTGTGGAGAGATGGCTGAGTGGTCGAAGGCGGCGGTCTTGAAAACCGTTGTGTCACTTGTGGCACCTAGGGTTCGAATCCCTATCTCTCCGCCATTTTTTTGTTTTGGAAAGGTGCCAGAGTGGCTGAATGGGCTCCCCTGCTAAGGGAGTGTCTTCTTTCGAGGACCGTGGGTTCGAATCCCATCCTTTCCGCCATTATTTTAGTTCTTTTTATTTAGCGCTTAAGAAAAGGAGGTTAAGACCTCCTTTGTTGGAGATTTGCAAGAAATTAGGAACTAAACTTTAGGAACTAAAACTTGGGCCTGTAGCTCAGGGGTTAGAGCAGTCGGCTCATAACCGATTGGTCATTGGTTCAATTCCAATCAGGCCCACCATTTATATGAAACAAAATAGTTTATTTATCATATCTTTAGCTTTTTTATAAAAAAGTTAAAAAAAGATTTGACAAATATTTTATTATTGATAAAATGACGTGGCTTTTTGAAGAAAAGCATATAAAGTCTATTAGCACCTTAAAATAAAACGAATAATATATTAGAAGGAAAACCAAAAAATTGAGTAGGATAGTTTAGGAAAAAAAGAACTTCAAGAAGAACTGACTTTTATTTATTATCATGACAAAGAAAAACTAAAAGCTGAAGAAAAAGCTTTAGCTGAAAGTCTTTATAGAAAAGAAGTTGAAGAGAAAAACAAAGCAAATAAATGAAACAATAGAAAAATATTTTAAAGATGTGATTGA
>MOLU01000002.1 GCA_003260325.1 Candidatus Gracilibacteria bacterium GN02-872
GCTATAATATACCAAAAAGCTCCTCTTTGTTTTTCATCTAAAAATTTCCAAGTGTAAATAGTATTTTCTTCCATTTTTTTTTAAATTATAAATTATTTTTTTGAAAAATATTAGTTTACTCATCAAAAGTTATCAATTACAAATCTGATTATAAAATAAGCACAAGCTGCGATTGCAAAACCAACAAGAGCCATATAAATAGTTGTTTTTCAGCTTTCAGTATTTCCTTCAACAGAACCAAAAAGATATTTGTAAGCTCAAATAATTATAAATATAACTGCTACAGTTCAAGCTATTCATATAAAAAAATTAGTAGCATTTACTATTGCAACTGGAACATCATCAATAGTAAAATCTCAAGTTCTTACTTTTCAGCCATCTATACTTCCTCAGTTTATAACTCATCAATCACTTGCTAAAACATTATTTATACTTACTAAAAAAAGTATTATTATATAAAATATTTTTTTCATAATTTTAATCATTTAAATTGTAAGAATCTATATTTCAAACCATCGTATTTAAGCTATCAAGTCTAGGATTATAATAATCAGATAAAAATGTGACAAGCTCATTTTTTGAGATAGGATCAGCTCTGATTCAAATATTTTCAAGTCAAGTTTGAACAACACTTACTCTTTTTAAAACTTCTTTTTTATATCTACTAAAATTTTTTAATTGATCCTTTACATTTCATAATTTTTGATCTTGGTTTATAGATTGCCAAAAATCTGTGAAAAAAGACAAAAATCCTGTATTTTTTACAGATCTGTTTTGTTCAGTATCATAAGGAACAATTATATAAAATTCTTTTTTCATTATTTGAGCGACTTCTATGAGTTTTTTCAAATAAGCTATATATTCATAAGTTTGATTTTGCAGTAAAGCATTTTCTTGCTTTAAAGCTTTTGAATTCAAATTATTTAAGTAAGAATCAATATCAAGTTTTTTTGATCTAACTATTATTTGAATAGGGAAATCTATAGAATTTAAAAATCTTTGAAAACTTATTATTATTGAGTCTTGTTCATCATTATTTTTTAATAAAAAATTTATTGATGAACACTTTAAGATTATTCTTACAGAATTATCTTTCATTATAATGATATTTTCTTTTATTCAAGAAAAAGGTAAATATCTCTGAGTAGAGCTAGAAGGCTCTTTTTTTTGTTTTGTTTTTACTGCCACTTTTTTTTTATTAAAAATTAAATATTTTTCAATTGTTCTTCCATATTTTTTATTTTTTCCATCTTTTTTCACATATCAATTTTTTTATCAGATTTTTCACTAATTATAATGTAGCCTATATCTAAAGCTGAAAAGCTATCCACTCATTGTTGCCATCTTCTTTCTCATCAGTTTACCCAAGACCTCAAATAATTAAATACAAAAACCATAAAAGTCATTTCACTGAATTTAAATAATGCAATTAAAATTCAAAAAATACATGGAATCAAAGCAAAAAACGCAGCCCAACTTGATCAAGTTACTCATTGCAAAGATGTAAAAGTCACATATCAGATTCAAAGACCTCATCCACAAATAGCAAGTTGCCTCAAACTAAGACCAAAAACTATTGGATCTTCATTTTCTATCTGAATAGGAATTTTGTATTGCATAAAATCTTTTTAAAAACTAAATTTTCTTTTCTTTAAAAATATCTTCCCAAACTTGACATTCCAAAGCATACATTTCTCTGTAATCTTCTTCTGTTTCATGATCAAAACCAAGAATATGAAGTACAGAATGAATCACTAAATTATAAAATTCTTTTTCAATTGTGATTCCGTATTCTTCGCTTTGGGAAAGTATTTTTTGTTCAGAAAGTATGACTTCTCATACTGTATCATATTTTTCAAAATTTTGAAAATTTTGGTAATAATGAAAACTCAAAACATCAGTACTTTTATCAATTCATCTATATTTTTTGTTTAAATCACGAATTTCCTCATTATTTAGGAAAACTATATTTATATTTCCTGATTGCGGTTTTTTCACAAATTTTTCTACTTTTTTGAAAATATTTTTTAAAACATCCTCTTTAAATTCAAATTTCGGTTGATTTACTAAAGTATAGTTAAACATTTCTCAAAAATAAATATTTTTAAATTTAATTTATTATAATAATTTTGCAATTTTTTTCAAAAATATTATAATATTTTTACAAATAAAAAGATAATCTGTTTTATTGGTGGCATTGTTAGTTAATTTTTTTCCTTACAAATACAAAAAAATTAAGATGTTCCTAGTTATTTTTCAGCTGAGGGTTAATTCTTTCAAAAGAAAAATGGGCACCTTTGAAGTTTTCCTTATTAAGGAATACAAAAAAGCTAACTGACCATAAAACGGATTTTTTATTTTATTTAATTTACTTAAAAGTATTTTTTACCAAAAAATAATTATAAAACTTGTCAACTAAAAATACAAAATAATTTTTGTTTTTTCAATCTTAAATGCTATAATTTAACTGTTTAATTTTATTTTTAACTTTCATAATTATGAGACTAAATTCTAAAAAAGCTTTTACACTTATAGAACTTATGGTAGTTATAGCTATTATTGGTATTCTAGCTACAGCTGGTATAACTCAATATATGTCTTATCAAGCTAGATCTAGAGATGCTGTTAGAGTATCTGATGTTCCTGAGGCTGTTACTGCTTTAACTACTTATCAATCAGATAATTCTACTTTCCCAGATAGTTTTAATAATGATGGATGTTTATCTAATTGAGCAGGGATTCCTAGTGAATCTTTGAAAGATTACTTTGGTTGAGGAAAGGCTCCTATAGATCCAGTTGCAGGAACTGTTTCTAAACCTTGTGGAACTGCTAGATCTTTTTGATATAAACCCCTAACTAGAAATTGAGTTGAAAAATCTAGTTTCGTAGTTACAACAAATGTAGAAACTTGGCAAAAAGCAAATGTTGATTGAAGCAAATTAACTTGAGATGAATATAGTGCATATGAGACAGCATTCAATGATTATGCAGACCCTGAAAAAACATCTACTGATACAAAAAAGAGAATGGATCCAAATAATTCTATTTACTGACAAGTTCAATAGTCTGAAACATTTAAAAATATGAAAAAATAAAAAAATTAGTTAATATATTAACTAATTTTTTTACGCTTCAAAACACCTTTTGGAAAAAATTTAATAATTTGTAAAAATTTCAGTTTTTATCTCATAAATAACATAATCAGCTTCTTTAAAACTTTGTTCGTTTAATTTTTCTTTCAAAACTCAAACAAAGTCTTCACCAGAAATCAGCTTTGGATTGATGTTTGGTAAGATACAAGCAAGTCTTGAATAATCATTTTTTATTGCGATGATTCCTGATCTTGTCGGATCTATATCTTTTACACTTTTATCTTTTAGCATATTTCTACTAGATATTTTGTCTATTCTTATTTTTAAATCACTAGCTTCATTTGCTGTCAATGGAGAAAATCTACTATCTTTTGAAATTGCCTCAAAAGTATTTTCAATCAACTCTTCTACAGCATTATCCTTCAAATCTTTTATGTTTCCAGCACTTCCTCTAACTTCTCATTTTGAATAAATAGTTACAAAGCAGCTAATTTTTTCGTTTATCAAGCTTTTATCCTCGATTTTTAAGTCAATCAAACTTATTTTTTTCCCAGTCTGGATAAAATAATCAATTACTTGTTTTACTATTGAAATCATTTTTTGAAAAATTAAAAATTTAAATTGAGTTTTTTTGTTCTTCTTCTTTTTCGTTTTCTTCGTCTTCTTTCTTTATTTTATAAAAAATATCTCAAATTGGATCACTTCAAGTCAATCTGTAAAAATGATAATAAACTACATCAAAAAGCTTTTTTAAAAAAATAATTAAAAAATTTATTATTGGTAATAGAAAAACTAAAGATAAAAGTTTTGCAATTCAATCTGAAAATAAATTAAAAAATATTATAGCGATTATTGAGCTTATAAAAAGTCAAATAAAACTTCAATAAATTCAAATCATTACATATCTATAATTATTTAAAATATCTAAAATAATGTGAGTTCAAAAAATAACTATAAGTACGTGAAAAATATAACACATCAAAATATTATTTATTGAACCTCATCAGTAAATCAAATAAACTGGAGTCATCATAATATAAACCAAAACTTGGAAAAATGCAATTTGAGTAAAAATCACATTATTTTTTTTATATCTTTCTGGATTTGTTGCTCATAAAATAGAATAAGAAAGCAACAAAGCTACAGATGTTCAAATAAGCGTTATTATAGATAAAATAATTGAAAAAAGAGTTTCAACCTTTGTTCAAACTTTTGGGTTATAAACATTTGCGAAAAGATCTGTATAATTTCAAATAAAAAAAGCAAAAGCAAGAATTGCAATACTTCAAATAAGTCAAGCAAGAAAAACTCAAGCAGAGCTTATTCCTATATCTTGCCAACTTTCTTTTCTTTCCAAAATACTCATAAGAAAATATTATAAATTAAATTTTTTTATTTTTTTGTAAAAATGTTTTTAAAATGAAAATCACTGCTCAAATACATATAAAAGCATCAGCTAAATTAAAAACAGAAAAATATTTCACTCAAATAAAATCAACAACAAAAGAATTTACTATTCTTTCATAACCGTTTCAAATAGCTCATGCAAGAATCAAACCAAAAGCAAAATCCATAATTTTATCATTCTTTTTCTTTTCTTCTGTAAAATAATAATAAAAAATTCATAAAATCAAAATTATTGTTACAATTTTTAGAAAAGGAATACTTATGGAAAAAGCGATTCATTTATTTTCTACATATCATAAATATAAAAAATCAGAAATCAAGTTTATGTTTTCTTTAAGATAAAGGCTTGCAAGGTATTTAGAAACTAAATCAAGCAAAACTCAAAAAATAATTGTAAAATAAAAAAACATTTGACTATTTTAAATTATAATTTATAAATTTTTTAAAAAAGGAGAAAAAATGGAAATTTTAGTTGTAGGTATTGGCAATCTTCTTTATAGGGAAATATTGCTTCTTGATGCTTTGCTTGCTGAGCAAGGAGTAAAATACGAAAGTCGCTATAATGCGACAAATGTGGAGTGGATTTTTGATAAAAATCAAATTCAAAAACTGGAAACAGAAACTTTATTTTTGCTTTTAGAACTAAAGAAATTTGAACTAAAGTTTGTAAAATGCTAGATTTTCTAGCATTTTTTATTTAAGAATTCATTTTACAATACTATTTTTCTTTATTTCTCACTCCAAAATTTCAAAAGTTCTATCATCAGCTTCGATGTAATTTTCAGTCCATCCTTTCCATCTAATTTTTCAATTTTCTTCTTTTACTACTTCAATCAAAACTTCAAATTTCTTTCAAATATTTCTCTCTATAAAGTCATCTCTCACAGAATCAGCTATGAATTCTAAATCCCACATTCTGTCTTTTTTTTCTAAGTCAGAAACTTGATTTTCAAATTTTCAAGCTGGAACTGATTCTCAAAATTTGTGCGCGCTAAAGGGAAATGCGTGAACTTTGGTAATAAGTCAATCTTTTACTAAATTATAAGTATCCATAAAATCATCTTTTGTTTCTCATGGAAAACCTACGATTATATCAGCTCAAATACTTACTTCAACTCAATCTTCTCTTTCTAAATTTTTTGTTTTTTCAAGCAATTTTCTCATATATTCTCAATCATAATGTCTTCTCATATCTTTCAAAACTTTGCTTGAGCCAGACTGAACAGAAAAGTGAAAATGTGGATAAATTCTTTTATTTTTAAATATTTCTAAGCATCTGTCATCTATAAATTCTGGTCAAAGAGAACTTATTCTTAGCCTAGGAATAGTAGTTTTTTCTAAAATATATTCAAGTAGTTCAGCAAATCTTGACTGTCAAACATCATTTGTATCCCTAAGTCACCAAGCTGATAAATTTACTCAAGTTAAAACAACTTCTTTTCCTCATCCAAATTCAAACTCTGTAATTTCTGAGACTATATCATCTTTATCTCTATAATAATGCCTTCATCTTTTTTGAACAGTAAGACAAAAAGTACAAAAACTATTACATCATCATTGGATAAGTAAGAATTTTTTTGTGTAAATTTGCTTTTGAGTAAAGTTTTTTAGTTTTGAAAAATCTACTTTTTTCTTTTCTTCTTTTTTTGTTTTAGAATCGATTTCTAATTTTAATTCTTCAGGTTTTTCTCATAAAATAATTATTTTTCATTCAAATTCTTTCAATTCTGGATAAATATCAAAAAAATCATCTTGAGCTTCTCATTTTTTAAAAGCTCAACATCAACTTATAAATATTTTATCATCTCACTCTAGTTTTTTTACTTCGTCTTTTACAAATTTTATCCATTTTCTTTTTGCTTTATCTGTTACGACACAACTTGCTACAAAAATACCATTTTTATCTTTTAAATATTCTGATTTCAACCATTCATCAGTATAATATTTATTTACTTTGCATCAAAAAATCTTAAATTGCATTTAATTTTGTTAGTTTTTAATTTTTTTACAGAAAAAATCTCACTTCAAACCCAAAGAAGCAAGAATTTTCTAAAAAATTCTTTTATTATAATTGGCTGAGGTGGAGGGATTCGAACCCACGGATGTCAGATTCAGAGTCTGATGCCTTACCACTTGGCTACACCTCAATTTCTTCTTTTTTTTATTATACATATTTTTTTTTATTTTAAAAGAAAAAAATTGCGATTTATTAAAATATTTTAAATTTTTAGTTAATTATAAAATATTTTTTTATAAATATTTTGATTATTGAGAAAAAACTTTTATAATTCGTTAAAAATTTTTTAATAGAATAAAAATGCAAAAATATAAAATTTGAATAGATGAAGCGGGAAGATGACCTTGGCTTTGATGTGTTGTTGCTGCGGCTTTTGCTATAAATCCAGAAAATCCTCCAGAAAGAGTATTTCTTGAAAAACTAAATGATAGCAAAAAATTAACAGCCAAAAATAGAGAAAAAGTTTTTAGTGAGATTATAGAACTTAGTAGATGAAAGAATCCAAAAATATTTTTTTGAGTTTGAGTTGTGGATAATTATTTTATAGATGAAAATAATATCAAACAAGCCAATAAAGAAGCAATGAGAAGAGCTATTATTGAAATCAAAAGAAAAATAAATTATTTTAATTATGGAAAAAGTTTAAAATTGGATGTTTTTATTGATTGAAATGATAATTATAGCTTTGAAGAACTTGACAAAAAACCGATTTTTATAATTTGATGAGATTCAAAGGTTCAGGAAATTTCAGCTGCATCAATAATTGCAAAAGTTTTTAGAGACAATTTGATGGAAAAATATTCTTTACTTTATCCTGATCTTTGACTGGAAAAACACAAATGATATTGAACAAAACAACATAAAAATTATTTAGAAAATAGCTCAAAAGTGACTTGAATTCATAGAATTTCTTACAAGCCAGTAAAAGAAATTTTGCAGAAAAAACCAAAACTTTTACTTCATATTTGCTGCGGACCTGATACTTGCGTGCCAGTTATGGATTTGAAAAAAGATTATGAAGTGATTTGTTTCTGGTATGATCCAAATATTCATCCTAAGTCTGAGCACGACAAAAGACTTGCTGAGTTTATCAAAGTTTGTGAAATAGAGCAGGTTGAGTACATCATTTGAGAATATGATGTTTGACATTTTTTTGAAAGAATAAAAGGTTTTGAAGATACTCCAGAAAGATGAGAAAAGTGTACTAGATGCTATGATATGAGGCTTGAAAGAGCAGCTTTGGAAGCAAGAAAGCTTTGAATAAAGTATTGGTCATCAACTTTAAATAATTCTCCTCACAAAGATATAGAAAAAATGTTTATTTTATGAGATAAATGGTCTTCAAAAGAAACATTTGACAAAGAAAAAAATACTGGTTTAAAAGATAGACTTGACTTCTTAAAAATAGCATTTAGAAAAAATAAATGATTTGAAAGAAGTGTAGAGTACACAAAAAAGCACGGTATTTATAGACAAAATTATTGTTGATGTATTTATAGTGATACTTTTCCAGGTTGAAAAGAACAATTTTTAAAAAAACTAAAAGATAAATGACAAGAATAAATTTAATAAATCCGGAAAAACTTACAGATCAGCACTTATTGGCAGAATACAGAGAATTACCGAGAATATTTTGAATAGTGAGAAAAAAGATCTCTGAAAATAAAGAAATAAAAGTCTGAAAAAAATACAAAATGTGAACTTGACATGTTATTTTTTTCTATGATAAACTTTTATTTTTACAAAAAAGGCTTGAAAAAATATCTTCTGAATGTAAGAAAAGAAATTTTAAAATTTCTTTTACAGAAAAAATAAATCTAGACGAATTTCCAGAAAACTTAAAAAAAGATTTTTCTCCAAGTAAAAGGGATCTAGAAATTTCAGAAAAAAGAATCAAAGAAAAACTTGATTCAAAGAAAAATTTTTATAAATATTATTGAAAAATTATAGATGAAAAAGGTATTTAAAGATAAAATTATAAACATTGATGAAAATATTTTTGACTCAAAATTTTTGTTTTCTTACTTGTATAGTAAATATTTTTCTGAAGAAATAGAAGTATTCTTTATGGAAGATTTGCTTAAAAAAAAGGAAAACACAGAACTTTTAAATAATTTAAACTGAAAATTTGCGATGTACAGCGAAGTTTATTCTCCAAAAGACGAATTAGCAATTTTTGAGGAACTTTTTGCCTATGCAATCGAGAAAAATAAAAAAATTCATATTGTTTGAATTACTTTGAAAGAAGAACTTGAAATTTTAGAAAAATATTATTCACAAAGCTGATTTTTGAGGGAAGATGTAAATTGTTTTGTTGTAGATTTTGAGAAAACTTTAGTTTCAGTTTCAGTAAATATTGAAAATCTGATTTGGAGAGGAAGTGATTACAAAGCCAACTGAAAAAAAATATTTTTTATTCCACCGATTCGTGAATCTGGTCAAAACAAAGCGATTTTTAAGTGAATAAATAGATGAAGTGTTGCTTCAATTTACATAAAAGATTTTAAAAATCCAAAAAATATAGAATTTTTAGAAAATTGTATAAAAGAAGAAAAAATTTTGCCGATTACATTTGCAAAAGTTTTAAATTATAATTTAAAAGAATTATGATTTAGTTGAACAGAAAAAGATTTGATAATTTCATATTAAAAAAATTAATTTCATTGAAAAATAGAAAAAGTAGGAGTAAAAATACAATCCTACTTTTTTTATGTTACTCTCTATTTGGCTTTGAAACTTCAATTCTTTTGATTTCTTCTAAATCCTCAGAATCAGAAATTTTTAAAATATTCTTTTCTATTTGATTAAACTTTTTATAAGAATTATTATAATGATTTACCGTTGTAGAAAGGCTATTTCATAATTTTTCAAACAGAGTTTCATATTCATCTAAATATTTTTTTAAAGAATTTACTTTTTTTACTATTTCTGTTGCTTTTTCTTCAATTATCAAAGCTCGAAGTCATTGTAGAACCGTTTGTAAATACGCATAAAAACTCGTTGGACTGACTATAATCACTTTTTTCTCTTTGAATGCATACTCTATCAAATCTGTAGTTTTTGATTCTATTGCTCAAACTTTATTCACAATCAGATCATAATAAACTCATTCACTTGGAATAAACATAAAAGCAAAATCCATAGTTTTTTCTTCTGGTTTTATGTATTTTGAGGTTTCATCAATTCTTTTCTTCAAATCATTTTTAAATTCTTTTATATAAATTTCTTTTTGCAACAAATCATCTGTTTCAAGAATTTTGTTATAATTTTCAAGCGAAAATTTCGAATCAATCGGAATTATTTTATCTTTTACAAAAATCGCAGCATCAACTATTTCTCAAGAAGAAAATTTGTACTGAATTTTGTAATTTTCTGGAGGCAAAATATTTTTTAAAACATTTTCCAAAAAATATTCTCAAAGAATTCCTCTTTGTTTTGGATTTTTTAAAATATTTTCAAGTCACTCAAGCTGCCCTCAAATATCTTTGATTTGCTTATTTGTCTCTTCCAAAGAAGAAAGTTTTTTTGTGATTTCTTCTATTTTTTTTGTTGCATCTTTTGTTATTGAAGTATTGATTTCAGCTTGTTTAATAGTATTTTTTGAGTTTTCTGAGAGTTTGAAGTCAATAGATTTATTTAAATGTAAGATTTGCTGTTGAATAAGCTTCAGGGAGCTTTCATCTGATTTTTTTCAAGTTTTTGCAAGAAGATAAAATATAACTCAAACCAAAAACAAGATTATAAGCATCAAAATCACTTCAAGAGATATATTATTTCACATCAATTTTTTATTTAAATTTTATTTTTTAACTCAAATGTTTAATTGCATAAGGCAAAATAGTTCCTGCATCTGTCAAATCTTCAGGCAATTCTCTGAGAATATTTTCAACATCTTTTGGATTATATCACATATTTGTCAAAGTTGATTTTATAGAAGAAAACAAATCTTCCTCAATAAAAATTGGTTTTTTTGAACTATTTCTCACAACCAGTTCATAATCAAAATCTTTATCTCTCAGTTCAATTATGATTTTTTCAGCCATTTTTTTTCAGATTCATTTTATAGATTCTATGGTTTTATTGTCTCCAAGTTTTGCCGAAGAAATAAGTAAATCTACTCAAAGAGAAAGTATTTGCATAGCGACTTTTCCTCAGATTCAAGATATTTTTATCAATTCTGAAAATAATTTTTTTTCTGTTTTATTTGTGAAAGCAAAAAGATTTTCTGAATTTTCTGTTTTGTGATGATAAACAAAAAGTTCAGTTTCCTCTTCCAAGCTTAGTTTTGAGTAAATTAGCTCATTTATCCCAAGCTCGTAGCCAACTCAAGAGTTTGTAAGAATTGTAACAGAATTAAATTCTAAATCAATTATTTTTCATTTTATGTAAGAAATCATTTTTTTATGTTTAAGAATATTTTTTACATTTTACAAATATTTTTTAAAAATACAAAAAATTTTGTTTTGACTTTTTAAAACAAAAAATTATACTAAAAAAAATTGATATTTTTTAGCTTAACAGAGAAATTTTTATATTTTAAAATTTTATGAAAAAATACTTAATCTTAACAATTTTGGTTTTTGTTTTTTCTTGCAATCAAAACCTAGAAATAGAAAACAATATAAATACTTGAGTTGTAGAGCAAACAGAAACTGAAAAATTTTATGCAAATATGAAAGTGACAAAAACTGGTTGAGCAAGCTTTTGAGAGATAGAAGAACTTAGATGAATTCCTTGAAATACTGATATAGATGCCGAAAAAATGATAATTTATCTAAAAAAAGTAAATAATTTTCCAGATTCTATTTCTATTTGGTGAAAAGTTAGTGAAGCAGACACAAAAAAAATAGTTAAAATTATAGCTGAACAATCACAAAAAAAAGATTTGAAAAAACTTGACTTAACTATTCCTGTAGCTTATTTAAGCGAAGAAATATTAGAATCAATAACTGATATAAAAATAAACTGAGATTTGCAAGTAGATTTTTTCCCAATAAATTCAAAAGACCGTGAGAAAAAATTATTTATTCCAAATAAAATATTGAAAAAAATTGTAGAAAAAAATAATGTAACAAAAAATTTTTTTATAGAATCTTTTATCTTAAACGACGGAAAAGATTTAGATAAATTATGTAGATTGGAAAATGATGATTGAACTTTTTGAAGTATGTACAAAGAAAAAGTTTTTTGCTGATGAGCTTATTTTTGAGTTAAAGCTAAGAGTATTTAATATTTTTAATTTACAAAATGATGGAAAGTTTGTGATTTAGAAAAGTGATTCCTGACGAGAAAAATAGATAATTCAGTAAACAATGTTTATTATAAATTTTACACAAAATAGCAAGAAAAAGAGTTTTTTAGTCGTTGCAATAGAAGTTGAAAAAATTAAGTAAAGAATATTTTGCTTATTTTTTTCTTTTTTTTATTGAAAAAAAAAGTTTTTTTTGTATAATTCCAAATGAAAAAATTTATAAATAATTAAAAATAAATGATTGAAGAAATAATAAAAGCTATTTTTTGAGATCCAAGTGAGAAAAAAGTAAAACAACTTACAAAAGTTTTGACTAAAATTAAAGAATTTGAAAAATCTCAAGAAAATTATACTTTAGATGATGTTAAAAAGAAAACTCAAGAATTTAAAGAACTTTTTGTCTGACTTGATATTAACTCAAAAGAAGATTCAAAAAAAATAAAAGATATTTTAGAAAATATAAAAGCTGAGGCTTTTGCGCTTGTAAAAACTACAGCTAAACTTTTATATGGAAAAGAGTTTGAGCTTAGAGATGGAAGAACTATGACTTGGAATATGATTCACTATGATGTGCAATTTATCTGAGGTTTAGCTATTCACGAAGGTGCAATTGCAGAGATGAAAACTTGAGAATGAAAAACTCTTGTGGCTACTTTGCCAGCTTATTTAAATGCTTTAACTGGTTACTCTGTTCATATCGTTACTGTAAATGATTATTTAGCAAACAGAGACTGGGCTGAAATGTGAGTTTTATACGATGCTCTTGGACTTACTACAGGAGTTGTTTACTGAAATCAACCAAGAACAGACAAAAAAGAAGCTTATGAGTGTGATATAGTTTACGCAACAAATAATGAACTTTGATTTGACTATTTGAGAGATAATATGGTTATTTCAAAAGAAGATAAATTTCAAAAACATTTATTTTTTGCTATTATAGATGAAGTTGACTCTATTTTGATTGATGAAGCTAGAACTCCACTTATTATTTCTATGCCAGATGATGAGCCAACAAGTAAATATATGCAGTTTGCAGCTTTGGCAAACCATTTACAGAAATGAGTTCATTATAAAATAGATGAAAAACAAAAAACAGCTACTCTAACAGAAGAATGAATCCAAAAAGTAGAAGAACTGCTTAGAATTGATAATATTTATATTTCAGAGCATTATAATGATATCCATCATATAGAAAATGCTTTAAAAGCAATGGCTTCATATCAAAGAGACAAAGATTATTTAGTTTTGGATTGAGAAGTACAAATAATAGATGAGCATACTTGAAGAGTTCTTGATTGAAGAAGATATTCTGATTGATTACACCAAGCGATAGAAGCAAAAGAATGAGTAGAAATAAAACAAGAAAGTAGAACTTTAGCTTCTATCACATTTCAAAATTTTTTCAGAATGTACTGGAAGCTAGCTTGAATGACTTGAACAGCGAAAACTGAAGAAGAAGAATTTTACAAAGTTTACTGACTTGAAACTTTAATTATTCCTACAAATAAACCTATTGCCAGAGTTGATAAAAAAGATTTGCTATTTAAAAATGAAAAAGGGAAATTTGATTATGTTGTAAAACTTATAAAAGAAATAGCTGCGACTTGACAACCAATTCTTGTTTGAACTGTTTCTGTTGAGAAATCTGAATATTTAAGTCAAAGATTAGTTCAAGAATGAATAAAACATAATGTTTTGAATGCAAAAAATCATGCGATGGAAGCTGAAATAGTTGCTGAAGCTTGACAAAAGTGAGCTATAACTATCGCAACAAATATGGCTTGAAGATGAACAGATATAAAACTTTGAGAATGAGTTACTGAGCTTTGAGGACTTTGCATAATTTGAACTGAAAAACACGAAACAAGAAGAATTGATAATCAGTTGAGATGAAGAGCTTGAAGGCAATGAGATCCTGGAACTACACAATTCCTTATTTCTCCAAATGATGATATAATGAGAATTTTTGGTTGAGATAAACTTTTTGGAATATTTAACTCTCCGATGTTTGCTTCTCTACCTGATGATGAACCTCTTGCTCAAAGTTGAATGTTGACAAGAAAAGTAACTTCTGTTCAAAAACAAGTAGAGTGACATAACTTTGATATAAGAAAACATATTTTAGAATATGATGATGTGATGAATAAGCATAGAAGCATTATTTACAGTAGAAGAGATAAAATTCTTGATAATCAAAATATGCATGAAGATATCAAAGAAATGGTTCAAAACCAAATTTCAGCTTTGGTTCAATCAGAATTTACAAAACAAAGTCAAAAAGATAATTTTGATGTAAAAGAAATAATTAAAAAAGTAAATGAATTTTTATGAATGGAGGCTATTGATGATAAAATAGAGTTAGATGATGTTTCAAATATAAAAGACTGAGAAGAGCTTGCAAAATATATTTGAAATATAGCAATTGATGAATTAGAAAAAATGAAAGACCAAGCTATAAGCCAAGAAGCATTTTTTGATTTAGAAAAAAGAGTAGTTTTAAGCTCTATTGACGAACTTTGGATGAGGCACATTGATTCTATGAGTAAACTAAGAGATGAAGTCGCATTTGAATGATATGCTCAAAGAAATCCTTTGGTGGTTTACAAAGAAAAAGCATTTCAAAAATTTGATAATTTAATAAATGAAATAGAATACAAAGTTGTGAAATCAATGTTTTCTATCAGGCAAAATGAACAAGTAGTTTTAGAAGAACCAGAAGCTGTAGAAGTAGAAAATATGGAAGAATTAGTTAGAGAATTTGAAGAAAAACTAAAACAAACAAAAGATATAGAAAACCAAAGAAATACTGATGAAGTAAAGAAAATCAGGGTTTAGCAAAGAAAACTTATTTCAAGTTTTTGACAAGATATTTTTTTTATGATAAAATTTAATTACATTTATATAGTAATTACTTTATATGAAAAATATTATAGCTAAAATAAAAGCTTGGGATAAGAAAAATTCAAACTTTGACAGTTTGACTTATATGAATATTTTCTTACTTGCTGCTGTGATTTTTGCTGCAAACTTAAACCATGCAGCTGCTCACTTAGCAAGTTTATAAAAAAATCTTTCTTTTTGAAAGGTTTTTTTTATTTGTCAAGTAGCTTTTTTGGAGATGTGAAATATTTATGATAAAATGTATATGTTAATTTATTTATAAATAATATTTCTTAAATGGAGAACAAAGAAAATAAAATAATTTTTGATATAAATATCGCTTCTGTTCAAGATTTGTACAATATTCTTTTAAATAAAGGATATGATTTTGTAACCTTGGAACCAGAAGAAGAAAAAGTTTCAGTAAAATTTAGAAAAGACTGAAAAATAGTTGAAGAAAAGTTTATAAAATATCCTATTTATACAGAAATAGTTATAAAAGCAAAAACTATTTCAAATTTGGATGTTTGAGAAACAAAGGAAACTCAAGAGTGAACTTGAGACACTGAAGTTGATGGAAAAAAATTTAAATCATTAGCAAAAGTTGTGCCTGGAAATTTTTGAGAAAAGTTATTTTTAAAACTAAAAGCAATAGAAGAAAAACCAGAGAAAAAAGCTGCTCAAAAAGTAAGCTTGGGACAATTTGTTTGATTTCTTTGAGTTGTTTTGATTATATTGATAATAGTTTTATGAGCTTGGCTTGCTTTTATCGTTATAAATGCAAAAACTGTTGATGATGTAAGGTTTTTCCTTATGTTATGAATAAATATTAATGATATAAATTCCTTTATTGCCAAAACTATTATGGTAGTGTTTTCCATTTTAGTTGTTACGTTAACTATATTTTTAATAGTTTTCTTATTTAAATTTTTAACAACAAAAAAAATTTACAAAAAGAAAAAAACAAAGTTTTTGATTATTTCAGTTCTTGTATTTATTTTTACATTTTCTACAGCTTGAGCTTGGATGTTTTTAGATAAAAAAGTAAGAGAACTTCCAGAATGGAACATCTTAGCACTTTGAGATGTAAAAGTCTATGATAATGCAATTTACAACAGAATAATTTATGAAGACGATAAAATAAGAAAAAATAGAGAAGCTGATTCATTTATAGATGAAAAAAATAGATTAAATATAATTTGACCAATTGATTTAAGATTTGATATAGAAACACTAGCAAAAAGAGAAGAAAAAAATTGATTAAAAATAAAAAAATATATTTGGACTTTTGGAAATAGTTCTGATAAAGAAGAAACTTTTGTACCTGTTTTAGAATCAAAAACATTTGACAAAGTATGAAACTATGAAGTTGCAGTAGAAATAGAACTTGAGGACCAATTATGAGAAATCACAAAAAAGAGCTTAAATTGACTTCCAAAAATATGAATTGCTCATTTAGTAAAAATAACTGAAAAAGTTTACAATACTGGTAGAAAAAATGTTACATTTGATGCAAACAGTATGAAATCATTGTGAAAAATGAGATGGTATCCAGAATGAAAAACTGAACCAGTAACTTGATATATTTATACAACTGAAAGTATTGTTGAAGAAACTTCTGTTTATTTATGAGTTTGAGATGAAAAAAATAATTATGGTAGATTATTTATAATAAACTGAGATCAAGCAGGAAAGGTAAATTGAAGCATAGAATATGAAGTTTCTCCTATGAATGACAGAGAATACAAACTTCATGTAAAAGATTTAAATGCTGATAAATGACTTTGAGCAATTGAAAAATTTACTTGGAGAATAGAATGAAAAATTTATGAAAAAGAATGAGAAGAATGAAATCAAGAAAAAGCTAGTGAAACAAAACATATTTTCTGAAATTATTGAAAATATACTGTTACAGTAGAAATGAGTACAACTTCTTGAGAAACTAGAAAAATAACTAAAGAAATAGATGTTTGAAGAGAATTAAAAATCAAAGATCCTTTAAAATTTACAACAGATTGACAAGAAGTGGAAGCTGTTCATAATAGTCAAACTTGAGATTATATAATTCGTGATTATTGAATTCCTTCAACTTTGACTATTGATGCAAGATATGTAAAACCAGACAATATGATTTATAGTTTAGAAGAGATAAGTTGGGATTATGAATCTGATTGAAAAATAGATTCTAATGACAAAAAAGTAGATTTGACTATAAACAAAGAATGAAAACAAACTGTAACTGTAAATTATAAGTTTAAAAATATAAGAATTCCTGAAGAAGTTATAGATGTAAAAGAAAAAGTTTACATAGAAGCAGTAAAAAAAGAATATGAAGTAAATTTCAAAATAAATCAAAATACTGAATATGCTCCTGCAATAATTGGATTTGATGCATCTAAATCAACAGTTAGGGATTCAAACATTTCAAAATTTATTTGGGATTTCTGAGACTGAATAAAAGAGGAGGCCGATGCGGTTATTGAAGGACATAGATATTTATCGGATGGAGAATATACAGTTTCTTTAACTGTTGTAACTAGTGATTGAAAAAAATATTCTACTTCTAAAAAACTAGTTTTGAAACCAAAAGCTCAAAAAGTAAAAATAAAATCAAGTATGAAAAATGCACCAGTTTATCAATGAATAGATTTTGATTCTTCTGATTCTATTTGAGATATAATAAGTTATTACTGGGATTTCTGAGACTGAGAAAACTCAACAGAAGCAAATCCAAGCCATTTTTATAAAAAACCTTGAGAGTATAAAGTGACTTTGAGAGTAGATTTCAGAAATAGAAATATAATGGAAGATACGATGAATATCACGATAAGTCAATAAAAAATAGACAAAATAACTTGTCTATTTTTTTTATTTTTTCATTAAAATATTTTGATTATAAATAAGAACTTTCAAAATAAATTATATTTACTTTATTTGGAAAATCAAAATTTAAGAAAAAATAAAACCTTTAGTTACTTCTAAAGGTTTTTATGTTAATTAAAAAATAATTCTCATTCTTTATACTCTATTTTAAAGAAATTTTCTTATTTTTTGTTCTTACTTTTTTGCTATTTTTTTAATAAAATTAAAAACTAAATTGACAATTTTATCTACTTCAAATTCTGTATTCTATTTCCTTGCTTACAAATTCAACATCTCTTCAGTATTTTAGTCTAGAAAGCTCTATATAAGCTTTTGCAAGGGTTTCATCTCAAGTTTCCAAATACGGATTTACTGGAATAATCGAAAAAGGAGTTGTTGGCTGATTATCAACAGCTAGCTTCATCACAGATTTAAATTTATCCATATTTACTAAATCTTGAGCAGAAAAAGTTGGAGCATAATATTTACTCATAAATTCTCAGTCTTCAGGTCAAATCTTATAACTCATTATTGTTCAGACATTACCAAAAATAGCGTTTTTTAGGTTCAAACTTGATTTTGTTAATGCATCACTTTGCTCTAATTGTCAAAGATATTGGTGAGCAATATTTAGCGAAAGTCTATATTTTCTGGCTTCTGAAAGAATAGATTCAATCGAATCAGTTACATAATTCTGAAATTCATCTATATAAAGATAAAAATCTCTTCTTTCCGCTTTTGGAATAGAATCTCTTCTCATCGCAGCCATTTGTAATTTTGAAACCAAAATCATTCACAAAAGTTTTGAGTTGAAGTCTCAAAGTCTTCATTTACTCAAGTTTACAATCAAAATCTTTCCTGATTGCATTATATCTAAAATATCAAAACTTGATTTTACTTGTCAAATAATATTTCTCATCATTTTATTTGTTGTAAAACCTGAAAATTTAGCTTGAAAATACGGAATAATTTCAGCTTTTTCTCTTTCTCACATTGCTGCATAAGTATTTAACCACCAAGCCTTTACAATCGGATTTTTAACGTATTTTACTCTTTCATTTTGAAAATCTTGATCAACAAAAAGTCTCATTACATCAGTTATAGCTCAACCATGCGGATAATCCATCAAAGTCAAAACAGCATTTCTAAAATAATCTTGTATTCTTGGTCAAAAGATTTCATTTCAAAAAAGTTTTATCATTATATTCAATGCATCAAGAGTTACGAGTTCTTTTTCCTCATCATTATGAGCTTCAAGCAAATTCATTCAAATTGGTCTACTTGTATCACTTGGATCAAAAATAATTACATCATCAGCTCTTTCTCTTGGAATAAATGGTAGTAAGTCTCTAGCTAAATCTCAGTGAGGATCTATTACACAAATTCATTCTCAGTTTTTGAAATCTTGTCTAGCCATAACTTGTAAAATACTTGATTTTCAAGTACCAGTTTGTCAAATAACGTAAAAGTGTCTAAATCTGTCTTCAGTTTTCATTCTGATTTCTTTTTTGATTCATCTGTAGACATTGTATCCAAGCAAAATTCATTCTTTTGGAATATTTGTTGGAGCTTTTACTATTTTGAAAT
Organism: Candidatus Gracilibacteria bacterium GN02-872; assembly: GCA_003260325.1. GTDB lineage: Bacteria > Patescibacteriota > Gracilibacteria > BD1-5 > UBA6164 > GN02-872. The sequence continues at coordinate 19,097 of MOLU01000002.1, forward strand.
TTTGCCATTTTATTTCTGGATTTCTATTGTACTTTATGTGAGGGAAGTGAAATATAGAAGCTAGCTCTTCAGTATTTAAAATCATTTTTTTCAGATAAATAGGTTTCCTAAAATATCTGTACATATAGTTTTTAACAAGTTTTTTATTGCTATGATAAAGAGTTGTTCAAAATTTGTTAAAATCTGGATAATTAAATTGAGTAAAAGCTGAGGCAATATTTTTTATTTCAGATTCTACAATATTTTTATTATTTCAAGTAACTATAACTCTTATAATAGTTTCAAAACCTGTTTTATCTCATTTCTCATCAACAGTTTTAGCTCTTTCTTGGCTTAGAGCAGAAGTCTTTTCTTCTTTTTTGCCTTCTTCTTGCTTTGTTGTCAACAAACTAATCAATCCTCTAAATATTTTTATAGGATTTAAAGTAAACCAAGTTCATTTTCAGTACATTATTTTATTACTTGCAGCACTACATTCTCATTGCCAATCATCATCAATCGGTTTTAAAAGAATTTGAATTGCAGCAGATTCATCTTCATCAAGTTTTGAAAATGCATTTATTATATTACTCATCGGATCTGATTCTAGCTTTTGATAAGTTTTGATAGGAAAGAAAAAATCTTTGCTAGTGTTTATATAAGTTCACTCAACATATTTTCTATTTTTAAAAATATTTATTTCTGTTGTTTCCTCTATAATCGCATCTGTATAAAATCAGTTTATTTGTTTTTCTATCAAATTTTTATAATTTTTTGGAATAACCACATAAAAATAAGTTTCGTTTTCATAAGTTATGTATTCAAAACTCATTATATCTTGTCCAAGGATTTTTTTCAAAATCTTTCACGAATAAATAGACTTCAAAGATGCAAAAAGTTGTTCCATTATACCAACCATTTCTTTGAAATCTTTTGTTGTTTCCTGTCTTTCATCAAGTTCGCTGTCTTTTTTTGGCATTGTAACCCTCAAAAAAGTCAAACTTAAACTTCTTTTGTAGTCATTTTGTCTTTGAAAAAATTTCAAAATTACAAATGAAACAATTCCGATAAAACAGATAAAAATGATGATTGAAATAAAGTAAGGCATTTCTTTTTTTGTTTTTAGAAAAATATTTTTTATATTATAACATAAATTTCATAAAAAATAAATAAAAAAACTGGACAAAAGGTTATTTTATTTTATAAATAGATTTTTAAAATTTTGATTTTTTTCTAAAAGAAGCACTTAAATATATTAATCATTGTTGAATAATAAAAAAAGTATTTGACAAGAAAAAAAAAAGAATATAATATAAACCGTACAATCTTAGAATTGTGCAATAACTAGACTCATAGCTACTTTGTGTGAGTTTTATGTTCAATTGGATGATACATTGGGAGATTAATATGATTTATCCAGTTAAAAAGGTTATAAAAGCTTCCTTAATTGCTTTAACTTTATTCTTCTCATTATTTACTAACTCTATTGCAGCTGAGTATGAGGTACCATATCCTGGATTTCTTGCTAGAATACAAGCACATAGTAAATTAGGTGGCTTTTTAAAGGTATCTAGACCTTATAATTATGCTGAACAGGCTACAGGTTATAATCAATCTTGTGGTATTGTAGCTTTACTTTTTGCCCATAGTTATCAGACTTATGTTAAGAGTGGTAAACCAGATGCTCTTTCTATTAGTGTTAAAGATGTGAAGGCAGCTGTGGAGCGTCAGTATAATTCACTAAATTTACCTAATAATTCTATTACATCATTCCCCTATCATTTAAAAAATCTTGCTAGAGGCAATTTAGGACTGGATTCAGTCTATAATTACACTAGTATTGATAATATGCCTAAAGATATAGCTAATGGTCGGATCTTTGTTGTAAATTTAAGAAATGATACACCACTGAATAAATTAGGAATGGATCATTTTATCACAATATTAAAATCAACCACAATTATTGATAAAAAAGGTAAGACAATTAATTTTACTTATTTTGACCCTTGGTATGGAGAAATAAGGGAAGCTACAATACAGGATATAAAAAAGAGTTTAGGTGCTCAAGCTAGTATTCGTATTAACTTAGGGAGCAAGTGAAGAATAATTATTTTAAGAGGTAAAATTTACCTCTTATTTTTAACTAAATATTTATGAAAAAATATCTAATAATTTTATGAATTATTCTGCTTTTAAGTATTTCTTTAAATATTTTTCTAATTTTAGAAAATAAGAATTTATCAAAAATTTGAACTCAAAGCGAAGCAATAGGTGATTTTGACAAAACAACTTCTTACAAGTTAACTCCAAGAGATAAATGTCTGATTCCCGTTTTTTGACATCCTGCTTTTTCTTACTTTTGAAATAGAGAAAGTTCAGTTTATGATTTATTAAAAATAGAGGACAAAGAAGGCTATCTTTACAATTGTGATTGAGCAGAAAAAGAAAAATCTACTTTAGAATTTATTTTAACAGAACCAATTGAGAATACAAAATTAAAACCTCGGGAAGATTATTTCAATCCAAAAATTTTTTGAAAATGATGAGTTTTAACAGATATTTATTATTATTTAGAAAAACATAAAAATGATTTCTCAAAAGAAAATTTAGAAAAAATAAAAAGCATTTTAAAAAACTCAAAAAATCTTGTGATAAATGAAAATTCAAAAGATAGCGAGATTTACAAAAAACTTTATGAAATTTTAGAAATAAAAGACTAACTTTTAAAAGTTAGTCTTTTTTTAATTATTATCTAGATCAAATTCAACAATTCTTCAATTTGAAGAATCAATTTTATATTCAAATTCTTTTCTTGTATTATTTTGATAAAATTTTACTTCAAAATAGTGTCTTCCATCATCAAAATCATCTTTTACAAATAATCCAAAAACTTGATTCTCAGTTAATCAAGCATTTTTTAAAGCTATGTTTTTTGCTTCAGTTGAAGAGATATTTGTTTTAAAATTTGTTTGATTAGAGTTTTGTACTGGAGTAGGAACATAATCTGACTTTTGGTATCTTTCTAAATTATTTGTATTAAAAATACTATTTTCTCAAGAATCAGTATTTATTATAGTGTTTCATCATTCTTTGTATTTCAAAATATTTGCTCAAACATCAAAAACGAAATCTCTTGTTGCAAAAGAATTGTAATCTTTGAAGTTGCTTACTAATCCTTTAGAAACAGCAAAATCTACAACTTGTTTTTGCCAGTTTCACTTTGAACGAATATTATCACTATCAAAATCATATTCTTTATCAAGCCCAGCTTTTATAAGCATTCCTAATGCTTCAGCTTTTGTGACTTTTGCTTGAGGTCTAAAATAACGGTTGTCATCACTTATTACATCATATTTTTCAAGAGCTTCTATTGTTTTACAAGCCCAAGAATTTGGTTTTGTTGCAGAAACATCAAGAAATTTTCCACTACAATAATTTTGTGTAGTTCCTCCATAAATTCCCAAAGCTACAACAGCGATTTCTTGTCTTAATATATTGTTTTTTAAATTATATTCAGACGGTTTTGCTGATTTATCAACAATTATTCCTTTTTGTGCTAAATAATTTGCATTTTCAACAGAAGCAAAAGAGTTATTTACAGTAAAAGGAAAAATGCTTAAAACAGCAACAGCTCATAAAATAGTTAGGTTTCTATTTTTCATAAGTTGGTTATTTTTAAAGATTAAAAAATAGCAGTAAAATTATACATAATATTTTATTTAGTCAAATAAATTCGGTTGACATTGCTGAAAAATAATTATAATTTTAGCATTAAAATTTAATTTATTTTTATGAAAAAATATATTTTATTGATTATTAGTGCTTTTTTACTTTTCTCTTGCTCTGAAAACGTAAACATTTGAAGAACTTGAGTAGAAAAAGAAACTTGAGTTTTCGCAGCTATTTATTTGGATTGAACAAACTGAACAGTTTTTGAGTGAAATATCGAAATTCCAGATGATTTGAGAAATATTTCTTTTCCAAAAAATGGCTCTAGAAATCCTAGTTTTCATCTTGCTTTTAGTGAACCTCTTCCAAGCGATAAGGAAATCGTTGATTTCATTAAAACTGCTGCAAATTTCGTAACAAAAGATTATTCTATTGTTATTTGAATAAAATGAAAAGATGTTCAGGAAGTACTTAATTCTGAAATTATTTTTGATGCGATTTCTAAAATGAAAGTTAAAAAAATCGCTTTTGTTTCTTCAGAAAAATCTTGAGATAAAACTGAAAAAGAATATACAATTCCGCAAAATATTGTTCAAAAAATCTTAAATACAGAAGTTGAAAAGACTTATGATATCAGTACAAGTTATAATCCTATTTACTTTTTGGATGAAAAATGAGAGAAAAAAAGTTTGATTTATCAAAATTGAAAAGCGAAATATTTCACAAACCAAAATAATTCTAGACTTTTTTTAAATAAACTTCTTGACAAAGAAGAGAAAAAGGCTTATGAATTACAAACTTGGTGAAAAATTTTTTCAAAAGATTAAAATTTCGTTTTTTTGAGGAAAGCTAGTATTTTCTAGCTTTTTTATTTTTAAAAATTTTTCTTTTGAAAAAAAATAAAAATGTGTTAAAATTAGTTAGATTATAAATATTTTTTGAAAAAAAATGCCAAAAATAATTTTACTTGATTCGATTCGCTCTATGCAAAATGTTGGAGCAATATTTAGAAATGCTGACTGAGCAGGTTTTACAAAAGTGATTTTGACTTGAACAACTCCAACTCCACCTAGGAATGATATCGCGAAAACAGCACTATGAAGTGATACTTTTATAGATTGGGAATATTATCAAGATCCTTTTGAAATTTTGGAAAAATTGAAAAGTGATGGATTCAAGATTTATAGCGTAGAACTAGATAAAAGAAGTATTGATTACAAAGAATTATTTACAAAAAATAATGAAAAAGTTTGTCTTGTTATGTGAAATGAAATAGTTTGAGTGAATCCAAAAATTCTTGATTTATCTGATGAGATTGTTGTTATTCCAATGAGATGAAAAAAAGAATCACTAAATGTCTCTGTTGCGGCTTGAATAGTTATGTATGCATGTTAAAATTTAAGAAATAATTATGAAAATTTTAAAAATATTTTTCTTTCTATTTTTTTTATTCAGTTTTTCTTTTGTAAATGCTGAAAGTATTCCTGTTGATAAAATTTTTAAAGATATAAATAAAAATTATCCTTACTATAAGGAATTACAATCTCTTTACGATAGAGGAATTATTTTTCCTGATAAGGATGGTAATTTCAGTCCAAATTCTCAATTGACTCGAGATGAATTTGTCTGAATAATTTCAGAAGTCTCTTGTAAAAAATGTATAAAACCTGATACTGATTTTTCTTTTGTCCAAAAGTATTCAAACAAAGATTTCTTTTTTGATATCAGTAAAGACAATAAATATTTTTACTGTATAGCTGAGTGAGTTGAATCTGAACAAGTAACTTGATATCAAGAATGAACAACTTGTAATAACTGAGTTTATAGAGAAGGGGAAAAACCATTTTGTCCAAAGAATAATATTATTTTAGAAGAAGCTTTGGCTATAATTCTTAGAACTTCAAATTTGCTTACTTTAAAAGAAGCAGAAGGTATTAGAAATGATGTTAAAAATTGAAAAGAATTTTCAAAAATTTCTTGAATTTCACCAAAACTATCAAATGGAGCAGTTTATAGTTTTTATCCAGATTTTCAAAAGGCTTATGAATACACATTTACTGATTATGATAAAGACTGAAATGAAAAAAAACTAAAACTTTTAGATTTTTCAAAAAATATTGATCCAAAGAAAGCTATAACTAGAGAAGATTTCCTAAAAATGGCTTATATTGCACTAAAAAACAATTCTTGTAAAGACATAAAGCCAAACGCATTTTGATTGCAAATTGAAGTTTTAGATAAGACTTGTAACCAAAAGCAAACAACTTGTAAATTATCTGATTTTGCTCCTCAAGAAAAAGTTTTTGATTTCAGATGAAAAATATCTAGAGTAAATGATGAGAGATTTGTTTATAATTGGAAATTTTTTAATTATGAAACTTGACAAGAAACATTAAAAGAAGGAAAATATTTAGATAATTATAATTTTATAAAATCTTGAAAATATAGAGTTTATTTAAAAGCTACTTCTCCAAAAAAAGAAACTTCTGAAACTTATTTAGACTTAAAAATATTTGACAAAGATGAAACTCAAGATAATTCTAAAAATAAATCAGGTTACACAAGCTATATAACTTCTGACAAAACTTGAGCAAAATCTTGAGAAAATATTGCTTTTACTTGATATGTGACAAAATGATGAAAAGTAAAATATTCTTGGGATTTTTGAGATTGAAATACTGACTATTGAAAAGTAGTTAATCATTCTTACTGAACAAATTGAACTTATACAGTAACTTTGACAACTATTGATTCTGAAGGTAATACTTCAACTTCAACTGTAAATATAAATATTTCAAATACTCCTTGATATGATGGAAGTCTAAAAGATATGGATTGAGATGGTATTCCCGATGAAAATGATAATGAAATAAATACTCCAAAAGATAAAAAAAACTATGTTTGTACTGAAGAGTTTGTGAAAAAGTGACTTTATAATTGTTGAGAAAAAGATATTTGAGTTTATAAACCAATAATTGAAGAAAGTATAACTAAGACAAAAGATACTGATTGAGATGGAACAAATGATACAATTGATCAATGTCCAAATATTAAATGAGACAAAAAAAATTTTTGATGTCCAATATTTGAGAAAAGTTGTGAATTGGATTCTGATTGCTGAAAATGACTTTATTGTGATGACTGATATTGTAAAATTGAAAAATATTCTCTAAATTGTGCTTATTCTTGATGAGATATCATAAATGGAAATGTAAAATGTACAACTTGTCCTTGCGATATTAGTATAAATTTCAACTCTAAGCTTAGAAGTTGTGATATTATTTTTCCAGCAATAACATCTCCAGATCACAAAGATATTTATTCTAAAGGAAATTATTACCAAATTAAAAAGTAGTTTTTTAAAACTACTTTTTTTTGTTTCAGTCTTTGAAACTTTCTAAAATATCCCTTGCTATATCTTTTCATCACAGTCAAAAAGCTAATCATCAAGCTAAAGAAAGCATTCAGACAAATCAAATCAAAATAATATTTGTTATATCTGTTCAAATTCAAATTTGTGATAAAACAACCATCATCGTAAAAAATAAAATAATTATTTTTCATCACATTGCAATTATTTCAGCATTTTTTTGATTACTTAAATCAAGAGGATAATAAATCAAATCATAAACAAAATTTGCAAAACGAATTCCGAAAAATCAAACAATAACTCAAATAAACAAACTTGGTAAATAATTTATCAATTTATCTAAAAATACTTCAACATCAGTTATTCAAATAATTACAATAGAGTACCTAAAAAATAGAAGAAAAATATAATAAGACATAGACTTTGCTGTAATAACATCGATTTTTATATTATCAGAAATCTTTTTAACTTCAACTTCTTTTTTCTGATCTTTGTAAATAGAAATCATTGTTATTCTATCTATTATTGCAACTATTTTGAATTTTTTGAATAAATACATTATTATTTTATAAACAATAAATGCAATTAAAAATCAAATAAGCAAATTTAGAGCAGAAATCAAAAAGACATAAGCATATTTTTCTATTGCTCAGCTGATGTTGTGGTAAGTTCAGTTTATCAAATTTTCTCTTAATTGTCGTAAAAAATTATCTAACATTTTTTAAAAATAAAAATATATTTTTATAATTATATACTATTTTTCTAAAAAAAGAAAAAAATTATGTTTTTAGAATTCTTTTAATTAGAAAACTAAAAAAATCTTTACTCAAAAAGTAAAGATTTTCAAAATCTAAATGGAGCGGGGGACGAGGTTTGAACTCGCACACCCAAGGGTTGAAGCCTTAGTACACTCACTCTTTTATGTTACCCCCGCATTTAAGTAGTCATATTATATAGATTTTTTAGAAAAAGCAAATTTTTTTTGTAAAGAAATATTATTAAAATAAAAAATTTGATTTTAAAACAAAAAATGCTATAATAAAAAAAATTTAAATTTAGATTTAACACTTAAAAAATAATTTATGGCAAATAGTCACTGACTTACTTCGAGAATAGTAAAAAAACAAGCTGCTGCTAGAAAAATGGCAAAAACTAAGAAAAAAACTTATCAAGTCTACATCGGAAACGAAAATCCACAAGTTAGAAAAAACACTTCATACAAAAAAAGACAACAATATTATGAAAACAAGCAAACTTTTCCAAAAAAGAAACTAAAAACAAAAAATATTGAATCTTTGATTGAACAATGAATTATTGATGAAAGAGGTTTTTTTATTAAATGAAAAAAGAAAAATTTCATCACAAAAACTATGGTTGATACAAAATGACTTGATTTTTATTGAATGCCTAGATAAAACTTTACAAATTTGTAAAGTTTTTTTGTGAAAAAAATATTTTAATTATAATTAGGAAAATATTTTTTAAATTTAGCTTTTTTTATGCAAAGATTTTATTTTGAAAATATAAAAAACTATTTTTTTATAGAAGATAAAAATTTTATAAATCAGGTTTTAAAAGTTCTTAGAAGCCAACTTTGAGATAAATTTATATTTTTTGATGGTAAAAAATGTACAGATTTTGTTTTTGAGATTTCTGAAATCCAAAAAAATAAAATATTTTTTAAAAAACTTGAAGAAATAGATAAAAATTCTGAAATAGATTTTGAAATAAATCTTTTTTCAAGTATTCCAAATAAGCTAGAGAAAATTGAATTTATAGCTCAAAAATGAACAGAAGTTTGAGTTTCAAATTTTTATTTTTTTAAAAGCCAAAGAAGTCAAAAAATATTTTTAAACGAAAACAAGGTTGAAAGAATCAAGAAAATTATTCAAGAAGCATCAGAACAATCAAACAGAAATAAAATTCCAAATTTTCAGATTATTGAAAAAATTGATTTTGAAAAATTAAAAAAAGAAAAAAATATTTTTTTGCATACAAAAGATGAAAACTCTATAAAATTAAGTGAAATTAAAGCAAAATCTTGAGAAAAAATAAATATTTTTATCGGTCCAGAATGATGATTTTCTGATGAAGAAATTGAAATTTTTCAAAAAAATAATTTTCAAAAAATATTTCTTTGAAACAGAATTCTTAGAACAGAAACTGTTGGCTTTACAGTAGCATTTTTTATAATTCAAAATTTTTAATTATGTATTTTGTTTATATTTTAAAATGTAGTGATAATTCGCTTTATACTGGGATTACTTCCGATTTAGAAAGAAGAATTAAAGAACACGATTGACTTTTGCCTTGATGAGCAAAATACACAAGTTCAAGAAGACCAGTTGAATTACTTTATTTTGAAAAATGTGAAGATCGAAGTGAAGCTACAAAAAGAGAATTAGAAATAAAAAAAATGACAAAATCAAAAAAACTAAAATTGATTTCTGAAAAAAAATTTTAAAATTAACTTTTTTAAATGAAAAACGAATTATTTGATAGATTGTCTCATTTGAGCTTAAAAGATGCAATTGAATTTGAAAACAATGATAGACAATTTATAGCTTTGAAAAATCTTTGGGAAAATATTGAAAAAAGGCAATGAAAAGAGCAAAATAAGATATTTTTTTATTTAAGCATAATAATCTGAAATTCCTTAGTTTGTTATCAATTATCAGGAAAATGAGAAGATTATTGGACTGAGTTTTGAGAATATTTTTCTGATAAATTTGATGAGAAAAATATCTCTCCTCGTGATATAATACTTATTTTATCGGATTTTTTGAGAAATTGTAAAAAAAATAGAAGATATACTGATACAAAAATAGCTAGGTTACAGAAGTTTGAGCCATTTCTTTATGAATTTGCTTCAAAAGAAAAGTACTTTTATGAAAATATGTTAGGTTTGAGAGATAAATTAGCTAAAACTATGAAACAAAAAAAAGATGCAAAAACTGTAGTTTTTGCTGTTAAAATGTTTTCTTACTGAGCAAGAAATATTTTTTGACTTGTTTATTTTCCTGTAGATTTACTGATTCCGATTGATTCTAGACTTACAGCTATGTTTGAAAAATATTGAAAAAGTTATGAAAAAATAGAAGATTTTTACAAAGAACTTAGTTCTTCCTTAAAAATACCAATGATGCATCTGGATGGGATTATCTGGACTTCTTATAATGAATTGATGGAAGATTTTCCTTTTTTGTAAAATTTCCTAAAAACTTGAAAAATCTCTAAAAAAATTTAAAATCAAAAAAATATTTTTATAAAAAATAAAAATGAAACAAAAATTTATTAGATTTATTTATCAAATTCTTGCTTTTTTCACTAGAATTTATTTAAAAAGAATAAAACCTCAAATCATCTGAATTACCTGAAGTGTAGGGAAAACTAGCTGTAGAATGATAGTTTCTCAAACTTTACAAAACTTTTTAAAAAATAAAAAAATTTATACTTCTCTAAAAAATTATAATTCTGAGATTTGATTGATTTGCTCTATTTTTCAAGTTGAAGATTATAATCCTAGTTTTTTGTATATTTTTTGACTTTTCTTTAAAATATTTTTTAAATCACTTTTCTCTTCAAAAAATTATGATATTTTAGTTTTAGAATATTGAGTAGATAAGCCAAAAGATATGGATTTTTTGCTTAGTGTTGCTAGACCTGATATTTCTATTTTTACAAAACTTGATTTTATTCATGTTGAAAATTTTTCCTCTCAAGAAGAACTTTGACTTGAAAAATCAAAACTTATTTTTGCAGCTAGAAAATCAGCTTACTTAAACAAAGATGACAATTTTGCACTTAGTATTTATTCTGAAATTGATACTGAAAAATATCTTTACAATGAATCCATTCCAGAATATAATTACGTTTTTGATAGCTGAAAAATACTTTCAAATGTAAATGTTGATTGAAAAATTTTTAGAACAAATTTGGTTTGAGAAGAAAATATGGTTTATTTTGAACTAGCTCTTCAAATCTTGGTAAATTTTTGATTTGATTTTTCTCAAAATTATTATGAAATAAATTTTGAATTACAAAAATGAAGATTTAGCATATTTGAAGGAATATTTGAATCTGTGATAATTGACTCAAGCTACAATGCTGGACCAGAAAGTATGAAATCTATGATAAAAAATTCAGTTTCGCTTAGAAAAGAGCTTTTTCCAAGTTATAAAAACTTATTTGTTCTTTGAGATATGAGAGAAATATGAACAGAATCAGAAAAAAAACATAAAGAAATTTTTGAACTTGCTTCTCGTTACTGAGAGATATTTTCTGTTTGAAAGGAAACTTGAGCTTATTTTTGAAAACATATTTGAAATTTTAAGTATGCAAATCAAGCTTGAAAAATATTAAAAAGTTATTTGGAAGAACATAAAGATGAGAAATTTATAATTTTATTTAAATGAAGCCAAAATACTATTTTTTTGGAAGAAGCAATAAAAGAAGTTTTGAAAAATAAAGAAGATGAAAAAGAACTTGTTAGACAAGAGAGCTACTGGAAAAAAACAGATTTTTAAAGTTAAACAAGATTTTTATTTATTATAATTTTATCAGAAAGATGAGAATATTCTCATCTTTTTTTTTATAAGAACAGTTCTTAAAAAGCCTTGATTTATTATTATTTTTTTTTATAATTATAAAAATATTTTGAATAAATCATCAAAAACAATGAAAACTCATTACTATAAAGAAGATATTTTAGAAATTTGTAAAAATAAACACTTGACTGTTGAAGAAATATTTTCTGAATTATCAAAGCTTTATCCTGAAGCCTGAAAATCGTCTGTTTATAGAAATGTTGAAGAGATGGTGAAAGACTGAGAACTTAAAAAAGTCGTTTGAGTAGGTAAAAAAGCTTACTTTGAAAATACTAAACACAAACACATTCACTTAATTGACAAAAATACTTGAGAAATTTTTGATTTAGATGAAAACTTAAAAATACTAAATTTGCCTAAAAATTTTATTGTTTCAGATATGGATATAAAAATATTTTGAGAATTTAAAAAATAAATTATGAAAATCAATTTAGAAAATAAATATAAAATACTTCTTGAAAACTGAGAAGTAAAAACAAAAACTCTTTGAGAAATACTTTCTGTTTCACCAAAAACTATTCTTTATTTTTATCCTAGAGATAATAGTTCAGGTTGTTCTGTTGAAAATAGAGACTTTTCTTGCATGAAGGATGAATTTTTAGCTTTTTGATTTCAGCTTGTTTGAGTTTCGAAAGACTCTATAGAAAGCCATAAACAGTTTAAATTGAATTATAATCTGGATATTCCGTTGATTTCAGATGAAGATTTAGTTTTACATAATGAATTTTGACTTTATACAGAAAAAAGTAGATTTTGAAAAACAGTTATGACAGTTGATAGAAGTACTTTTTTTCTTGATTCAGAGTGAAATATTTTAAAAGAATATAGAAAAATAAGAGCAAAAAATCACGTAAAAACTATTTTAAAAGAATTAAAAAAAGCTTCAAAGTAAGCTTTTTTAGTTTTCTATTTCTATAAATTTTTTTCATTTTTTAAAAAGATATATTTTTACAGAATTTGCCTTTTTGTAATAAGATTTTATTTTTCATCAAAATTTTGTAATTTTGTTTTGGAATCATCATTTTTTTAATTTTAAATAATCATAAAAAGTCACAAATCTTCAAAGATCAGGCTTTGGTTTCGATAGAATTCACATTATTTTATCTACAAAGTAAACTCTTTCTCATTCCTCTTTTATCATTTTGTACATTGTAATAATCAAAATTCCTTGAACTATAGATTCGCTTATTATTCATCAAATACTTACTGTTCAAATATTAAAAGTTAACCAACAAATAGATGATATTAACATAAATAAGCGAAATTTTATTCTTTCAAAGAAAAAGAATCAATAAGCTGATAGACAAGATGCTATAATCGGTAAAATTGATAATTTTCATTCATAAGTTATTACTCAAAACACCAAAACAGCAGCAATTACTCACAAAAAAATTTTTTTATTTCTTTTGTATTTTAAAGATAAGAAAGAACGAGCAATTGCAACTAAACAACTTGCCATAGCAGAAAAAGTTCACAAAAAATAAAAATGTGCCATCCGAACTAGATTTGATCAGATAAATATTTTTATTGTTTTTTTGTCATCTTTTTGCATATATCACATAATTGAAATACCCATTGCAAAAATTCATAATCATTGTCAAATTGGGTTTTCTTGTATAGCTTGCACAAACGGATTGGATACTAAAAATTCAAACATTTATTTAAAATAAAAAATAAAACTTTTATATATTAAAACATAAAAATATTATATTGTCAAGAAAATGATTATTTTTGATTTTCTTTTTCTTTTTTTTTGTTTAAAATAAATAAAAATTAACAAATTAATTATGAAAAAAGATTTTTTAGAATGAAAAAAAATAGCAATTGTTTGTGATTGGATAAAAGATTTATGATGAGCAGAGCTTGTTCTAGCGCAATTACTTGAAATTTTTCCAGAAGCAGATATTTTTACAAGTGTTTTTTTTCAGAAAAATAATACGATTTTTACTTGAAGAAATATAAAAACTAGTTATATTCAAAAAATTCCTATTCTAAATAAATCTCATAAATTAGCCCTTACTATGAGACCAAAAGCATTTGAAAGATTTGATTTCAGTAATTATGATATAGTTATAAGTTCTTCAAGCGCAGAAAGTAAATGAGTTATTACAAAGCCAGAGGCACTTCATATTTGCTATTGTCACACTCCAACACGTTATTTTTGGAGTCACTATCACGAATACTTGAATATGATGGAATTTGGTCTTTTAAATCCTATTTGAAAATGGCTTATGCCAAAAATTGTTCATAAACTTAGGATTTGGGATTTTTGTGCAAGTAAAAGACCAGATTTTTTCATAGCAAACAGTAAAAACACAAAAAATAGAATTAAAAAATATTACAAAAGAGAAGCTGAAGTAATTTATCCTTGTGTTGAAATTGAAAAATTTATATTTAATGCAGAAAAAGAAGATTTTTATCTTTATGTTTGAAGATGTATTCCTTATAAAAAGTTTGATTTGATTGTTGATGCCTTTAATAAAAACTGAAAAAAAATAATTATTGTCACAAATACTGATAATAAACTTTACAGAAAACTAAAATCTATTTCAAAAGAGAATATTTCTTGGAAACTAAATATAAAAAGAGAAGAAATTTATGAACTTTATAGTAAGGCAAAGGCCTTTCTGTTTCCTCCAGAAGAGGATTTCTGACTTGTGCCAATTGAAGCTATGGCAAGCGGAACTCCAGTTATTGCCTATTGAAAAGGAGGGGCTCTTGAAACTGTAGTTTCAGGGAAAACTTGAATATTTTTCTCAGAACAGACAATAAATAGCTTAAATAAAGCAATTGAAGAATTTGAAAAAATGAGTTTTGATGCAAATGAGATTAGAGATTATTCAAAAAATTTTGATAAAAAAATATTTAAAGAAAATATTTTAAAATTTATAGAAGAAAAATTAGAAAATAAAAAAATCCCAATTTAAGGGATTTATCTAGTTAAATTTTCTTCTATTCTTGATAAAATAGTTTTATTGATTAAATTGCTTCCGTTGTTTATCATTTCCATTAAGTGATCTATATTTAAAACAAAAACTTTTAGATTTTTTATTGCTCTAACTGTAGCTGTTTTATTATTAAAATTTATAAAAAATAATTTGACTTTTTTTTAACATTAATAAAAATATTTGCATAAAATCACTTGACTTATAATGGTTTCTTATGAATGACCTATTTGATATTTAGATTTTTATGAAGAATACTGATGAAAATCTGTATGAAAAAAAATAACTTCAGGTAAATTAACAAACATAGATTTTTTAATGATAACAAAATGACTGACAAATTTATTACAGATAAGTGAAAAAGCTTTAATTTTACTTTTAAAGAAAATGATTTTAATTTTCCAAAGGATAGAGTTACTAGCATAGCTTGAGTTATCTTTGATGAAAATTGAGATATTGTAACTATTGAGCTTGATAGATGAATTGATATTCCCTGAGGTCATATAAAGATATGAGAAACTATAAAAGAAGCATTAATTAGAGAATGTATGGAAGAGGCTTTTATAGAAATAGATGATTTAAAAATAAGTTCCATAATAGAATCAGATTATTTTTGAACAAAAAAAGAAGATTTAACTTATATGTTGATTTTTTCTTGAAAGTTGAAAAAAGAATTGTTATTTCAAGAAAATAAAGAATCTAAAAAGAGAATTTATATTTCACCAAAAGATTTTTTATTAAATTATACTTGAAATAAGGAATTTATGGAGAAAATAATTTTTAATGCAATTAATTATAAATAATGAAAATTCTTTTAGTTAACAATCAATTTTGAAGTTAAAAAAATAAAGTAGTTTTAATTTTTAAATCAACCTAAAAAAATAACTCCTGTTCACTACAGAAATCATTTAATTCAAAATTTATAAGGTTTTTTTATTTATTCTACTTTTTTGGGAGCAGTTAATTTATAGGGTTTTTTTTATTTAAAGTAAATCATTTTTATCTAGTTAAATTTTCTTCTATTCTTGATAAAATAGTTTTATTGATCAAATTGCTTCCGTTATTTATCAAATCCATCAAATGATCAAAATTTAAAACCAAAACCTCACAATCTTTTAATGCTCTAACTGTAGCTGTTCTGTTTTCTTCATTTAATAAAGCTATTTCTCAAAAAATATCTCAGAAACCAAGTTCGGCAACTCTTTGACCTCAAATTATGATTTCCACATTTCCAGATTTTAAGATATATCATTCTCAGTTTGATTCTTCGTGTTCCATTATGATTATTTCTCATTGTAAATATTTTCTGATTTCACAATTTTTTATGATATTGTCAATGATTTCTTTATCAATTCACTCAAAAATTTTTAAAGAATAAATTCTTTCAAACATATAATTTTATTTAAATAATAATATAAAGTATTTTATCATAAAAAAAAGTATTTTGCAAAAAATCAATAAAATATTCTTTTTAAAAATTTATTTACAAACAATAAAAATATTTTATAATACTTTTTGCAATAATATTTTTTAAAAAAAATTGTTTTTTTATATTTTATGAATATTATATACAAAACAATAATTTAATAATTTATTTTATTTTCTGTAATTTATGACTACAAGAAGAAATAGATATTCGTGACATAATTCCTTTTCAAAAAATATAAAAGACTACATAGTTCCTATTATTTGATGAATTTTGATTTTGTTTTTGATTTGGTCTTTATTTTTAAAATGATGAAATAAAGCTCCAGTAAATGATGAAAACAGAGTTTGAATAGCTATTACAAAGGATGCTGATTCTTGAGCTAGCATAAGTTATGCTTGATGAAGTAAAAGAGATATTTCAGAAGTAAAAGCTCTTTATAAATGAGAAAAAATAACTGTTTCATCTGGAAGAGTAAAACTTTCTGATGCAAATGTTTCTATAAATTTAAATAAACTTTGAGAGTTAAAATACTTAGAAAACTGAGTTCTTAGTCTTTATTCATGAGAAGCTTGGGTTGATACAAATGCTGCAATAGATATGGAGATGAGGTTTGTTAAACTAAAAATTCCTGCAAATGCTCATATTTCACTTTCACAGAATGAAGTAATGTCTACAATTTATGTTATTTCTGGAAATGTTGAAGTTTCAAATTTAAAATGAAAATCTACAGTTGTTAAAGCAATGGAAAAAATAGAAATTGCTAGAGAATTAGCTAGTGATGAAAAAGCTGATTTAGAATTGAAAAAACAACCAATAGACTCATTTTTTACAAAATCAAGCTGGTTTACTGTAAACAATGGTGAATCTTACGTAAATTCTTCAAATACAGGTTCAACTGATGATAAAACTTGAACTTGAAGTGCAACTTGATCAACAAAAACTTGAACTTGAAAAACAATTAAGTCTAAATCAGGAGCTGCTATTTCATGAAAATCAAAACTTTTGACATTTTCAAATCTTCTTGATGAGTCAAATGTTTCATCAAATCCTATTTCAGTTTCTTGAGCTTATGATACTGAAGAAGTAGCTAAAATAGAAGTAAACTGAAAAATCGCAACTTTAAATCCAGAAACTTGAACCTTTAAAGTAGAGTGAGTTTCAGTCCCAAATAAATCAAATGATTTAGTTTTTAAAGTATTTAATAAAGATGAGGAGTTAAAGGAAAAATTTGTTTATACTGTTTATTACGAAGCTTGAGCTAGTTGAACTAATTGATGAAATTCTTGAAATGATTCTACCTTTAAAGTAAATACTTTTGAAGTTGATGGTTCTAAATTTGCTTTTACATCACCAACAAGAGAATCTACTTATACAACTTTTGAAGATTTTGTAACAATCAGAGGTTATGTTTCAGCAACTTGAATAGATAAAGTTTCTGTGAATGATTTTGTTTTGAAATCTTTTGATTGAAAAAATTGGAGATATCATGCAAGAACTGATTATGGAAACTTAGCTAACTGAACAAATGTTTATGAAATAAAATATTTTTCTTGAGAAACTATGGTTTACAAAAACTATTTTACAATCATAAAAAAGGATAACTCAGCTAACACTCAGACAACAACTACAACAAAGACAAATGAAAATCAAGCAACTTGAACTCCTACTAAAAAAACAGAAGATGATACTGAAGAACCTGTTAGAACAGCTGATTAAAAATATTTCTAAATCATTTAATGGTTCTGGCTATAATTGGCCATCTTGAGCTACTATTAGAAAAATTTAAACTTAGTTGAAAAACTAAGTTTTTTATTTTCAAAAAAAATTGAAATTTTTAGAAAAATCATTAAAATACTAAAAATATTTTCTAAAAAAATTTAATGAAAAAATGATATGTTTTCTTTATTTGCTGAGTAACTTGAAGTTGAAAATGAACCCTTATAAACTGACTTTTAAAAGAAAATATTTGAAATTTAGAGTTTGCACTTTCTTGTAAAACTAGGGAACCAAGACCAGGAGAAATTCCAGGAAAGGATTATGTAAAACTTAGCTTTGAGGAGTTTAAAAAAGAAATAGAAGATTGAGAATTTCTAGAGTATAATTTTGTCCATAATCAAGACTACTACTGAACAAGAAAAAAGGATGTAATTGACAATTGAATAGAAAAGTGAAAAAATCTTTTAAAAGAGATAGATATGCTGATTGTGCCACATCTTTTGGAAAATATGAAAAGCTTAAGAAAATATTTTTCAATTATTTACTTAGACTTACCTATAAATACAATAAGAGAAAGAATGCTTAGCAGAGGTGATTCTGTTGATAATAAAGATTATGAGAATAGAATAGAATCAGCTCAAAAAGAAAAAAATATGAAACACTTAGCTGATTTTGTTGTTGATGCTACAAATAGTCAAGAGGAGATTTTGAGAGAAGTAAAAGAGTTTATATTAAGTAAAATATAAAAATGAATTTTCACATAATTACGATTTTTCCAGAAAGCTTTGATTCTTACTTTTCTAGCTCTATTATGAAAAAAGCTCAAGATAAAAAGTTATTTTCTATAGATTTTTATAAATTAAATGATTTTAGTAAATCTGCAAGCAAAAGAGTTGATGATAAAGCTTATGGAATGCATTGACAAGTAATAGAAGCTGAAGTTTTAAGTGAGGCAATAGAATTTATTTTTAAAAAAGTCTGAAAAAAAATACCTGTGATTTACTTAACTCCAAGCTGAAAACTTTTAAATCAAGAGGAAGTTGAATATTTTTATGAAAATTTAGAAAATGATTGTATAATCATTTGTGGACATTATGAAGGCATTGATCAAAGAATTATAGATTTGTATGTTGATTATCAAGTTAGCATTTGAGAATATGTTTTGAGTAGTGGGGAGCTAAGTTCTATGGTATTTATAGATGCTATTGTTAGAAATATTCCATGAGTTTTGGGTAATAAGTTAAGTTTAGAAGAAGATAGTTTTTCAAAGAAATTTAACAGAAAAAAAGAGTATCCAGTTTATACAAGACCAAAAATATTTAAATGATTAAAAGTTCCAGAAGTTTTAATTTCAGGAAATCATAAAGAGATAGAGCTTTGGAAAAAAAATAATTTACATAACTAAATAAAAAAATATGGAAGAAATAAATGTTTATATAAACACACTTTGGCAATCAATAAATTTTGAATTTCTTATAAAGTTTATAATTGTCTATGTTTTTATTATTTGGATATCTTTGTTTGTTTGGGTTTGGAAAGATATTAGAAATAGATCTTCTAGTATAATTTTTCAAGTGTTTTGTTTAATAGTAGCAGTTATTCCTTTTTTGGGTATTTTTCTTTATTTACTTATTAGGCCTTCCAAAACCTTATATGAAAAATATTATGATGAAATAGAATCAAACCTAGATATAATTAATGAAATAATTGAAGAAAGGAAGAAACAATTTGAGAAAAAAATAAATAATTCTTTAAAAGAAGAAAAAGCTCAAGTAAAAACTAAAAATTCAAAGAAAAATAATTATAAATATTTTATAAAAGTTGAAAAAGCAGAAAAAAAATCTGATGAAAAAGAAGTAGAAAAAGCTGAAGAAAAAGATGAACCAAGAATTACTCAAATAAAGAAAAAGACATTTTAAAAAAGAGAAGATTTAATCTTCTCTTTTTTTATTTTTTATCATAAAAACTGTCAATAATTTTTCTATAAATCATTCTTTGTTTTAGTTCTTCATAGTATCTATTTCCAGGAACATAAAGTTCTTTTAGTCTCTTTATTACGTCTTCATTTCCAAATCTAGCAATTATTTTATCAGTTTCAGATTTTACTTCTTCATCTGTCAATTCAACTTTTTCAAGAGTAGCAAGTTTTGCTAAAATAAGCTCTCAGTGAAGTCTTTTTAAAGCATTTTCTTTTACATGTTGTTCTTTATAATCTTCCTCTGTTAATTTCAAACTTTCTAAATAATCAACCATTCTTATTCCATTTTGAGCCATATTTTGCTTAATTTCCTCAAAAACTCTATTTGTTTGTTCAGCTAAAAGTTTGTCTCAAATTTGTACTTTTGTATGTTTTAATAATTCTTCAATCAATTCAAGTTCTTCTTCCATTCTCAAATTTGCCTCTTTTGTTTCAGTTATTTCTTCTTTTATCAGTTTTTTAAATCAATCTAAATCTAGTTTTTTACCTCTAAGTTGCTCTATAAATTCCTCAGTAAATTCAGGTTTTGTAGCTTTTTCTACTTTGTCAATTTTTACTTCAAAAACAGTTTCTTTCCCAGCAAAATCAACATTATGATAATCTTTAGGGAAGTTAATTTCAAGTTTAAATTTGTCACCTTTTTTGTGTCAAACAAGACCTTCTTCAAATCATTCTACAAGCATTTTAGAACCCAAAACAATAGGATATTGTTCCATATTTGTATTATCTAAGTTTTTTCCTTCTTTATCAAATCATTTAGTGCTAATTGTTGCTCTGTCTCACATTACTAAAGCCTCATCAGCTTCAGTAAAATTAGTAAACCTAGTTTGTATATCATTTAAAGCATTCTCTACTTCTTGTTCAGTAACTTTTGTTTTTTTCTTTTTTAGAGAAATATTTTTATAAGTGTCTGCAATTTCAACTTCAGGCAAAACTTCAATATGAATTCTTATTTTTAAAGGATTCTCAGAAATAATTTCTGTGATTTCTCATTGTCAAATAGGAATTATTTTTTCTTGTCTAAGCGCGTTTCTGTAAATATTATCAATAGCTTTTTCAAGAGTCATAGAAGCAAGTCTTTCTTCACCAAACTCTCTAACAATTACTTCTTCTGGAATTTTAGCTCATTTTCTAAATCATTTGATTGTTGCATTTTTTTCTACATCTTTTAAAACTTCTTTTCTGTATTTTGCTAAATTTTCAGTTTTTTCCTCAACTACTAGCTCAACTATAGAGTTTTCTAGATTTTTTCTTTCGATTTTCATTTTTTTTAAATTAGTTCAAATAAATTAAAACTTTTAAATTATAAACAAAAAATATTTTATTTCAAATTTTTGTTTACTTTTAGCATTTCTCAAATTTTTAATAATTTCACATTTTATAATCAAATCATCAAATTTCGTCATTATAAAAGTAAATTATTCAATAATTTTTTTCTTGTTGATAATCAATTGGAATATAGTTAATATATTTTTTTTCAAATAATTCTTGTGGAAACAAAGCTATTTTTCAAGTTTCTTCTTTGTATTTTTGATTTGCTTCATCTAAGTAAAATACATTTAACTCACGAATTGCTTTGTTTAAATAATTTCAGCAATTTGTAGCTGAAAATCATAATTCTTCATTTGGAATATTTTCTTTTCTGATTTTTTCTATATTTTTTAATAAATCTCAGTTTAAATCTATTTTTTCATCAAAAATATTTTTTCATAAATTATATAATTCACTAGAAAATCAAGAACAAATTTGGTTATTTTTAGCTGAATAATTAGCCATATTTAAAAACATAAAAAATGATTTCTCTCTATTTCATCATCTTCCTTCCAAAATAGAAATTAAATTTTTTGCTCATAAAGGTGATCAATCTGTTACTGAAGTGACTTTATAGTATTTCACTGCATTTTTAAAGTCTTTTAAATAAAAATAATAAATAAAAGCTAAATTGTAGACTACATCACTATTTTTACAAGGATTTTTGTATTTCTCTTCTGTAAATAATTTCTCTAAATTGTCTTCTTTTTCAATTAAATTTATTTTTTCTAAATCACAAAAATTTTTTACTCATTTTAATCAAATTTTTTCAGCTTGCATTTTTAACTCTTCTTGTCTCTGTTTAGGTAAATCTTCATATCTTATGTTATATGATGGCAGAAGTAATTCTCAAAAAATATAAGGTTCGCTAAAATAAGGATTTAATTCAGTAATTAAGTCAATCATTGGGAAAAGGTATTTTTTGTAAGCACTTGTTATAGCATTTCCTCAAATATATTGAATAGCTTCAAGCCAATAATAATCTGCTTTTATATTTTTAAAACCAAAATAACTATTTAAAGCTGATTGTTTTGTTGGTAAAAACTCTGGATGTTCAACCAAAATTTTCTTAATTTCTTTTTGTTTTTCATAATTTAAATTTTGAGTTTTGAAAAAAATAAAAATTGCAAAAATCAAAAAAATTATTAAAAATATTTTTTTCATAAATAAAAAAATTATATTTCGACTGAATCTATATCTATAGAAAGCCTTCTGTCAGCTTTACATATATAAATTCTTCTTTCACTTCATTCTCAAATACTTTTTGTAAAAATATCTTCATTTCAGTATTCAGCCACTATTGCATGAATTTTTTTTCTATCATAAGCCGAGTAAAAAGGCATTTTTAAATCTTCTCAAGTTCTTTCTACATACTTTACTTTTGAAATAATAAAATCTTTCAATCTTTCATCTTTTGACTTTAAATAGTCATTTACTTCTAAGTAAATTTTTACTCTTTTATCTTCAGCTAAATCTCACAAAATCATCAATTTTAAGATGTGAGTTATTGCTTCTAGATTTTTTCCATGAGGTCAAATCAACTTTCAAGAATCTAAACTTTCTACTTTTACCAAAAAAATATTTTCTTCTTTTTGGCTAACTTCCAGATGTTCAAACTGAACTCATAAATTTGTAAAAAATTCTTTAGCTTTTTGTTTAATTATATTTTCCATAATTTTATTTTAAAAAAATATTTGTATAAGATTACTAAAAAATTTATTTGTTGCAAGTTTTTTTTACTTAATTTTGACATTTTGCAAAAAATATTTATCTTTATAAAAAATATTTTTTAATTATAATAAATGGCAGATAAAAATAAAGTAGTTGATGATTATTATTCAAATATTTCTGAAAATTCTAGTAATAAGCAAGAAAAAGGCAAAAAAGCAAATTCTCCAGTAAAGAAAAAAATCATTATAAAAAAAGTAAATAACCAAGAAACAAAACAAGAGGTTGATAAAAAACCTTCTTTTAAAGGTGTCAAGGTTATAAAAAAATCTGATAAAGAAGAAGTAAAAGAAGATAAAAAAATAGATAATAAACTGAAAAAGAAGAAAATAATACAAAAAATTACAGTTGAAAATTCTTCAAAACCAAAAAAAGAAATAAAAACTCAGCCAAATGATAAAAACAAGCAAAAAAAAGAAGATTTTAAAAAAGTAAAAGTTGTAAAAAAATCTGATAAAAAAGAAGAGCCAAGGGAACAAAATAAAATTTCAAAAACATCAAAAGACTCAAATTTTGAACAAAAATTTGATCAGAAAAAAAATTTCAAAAAAAATCAAAAACAAAATTTCAATAAAAATTCAAAAGATGAAGAAGAAAGCCATAGAAAAAATAAATCTGAAAAACAAAAAAATAAAACAAGAGGAAAATTTAGATTTCCAGAAATAGAAGAAGAAGTTGTATTTACAAGGTCAAAAGTTCAAAAAAATACTAAAAAAGAAGAGAAAAAAGTAGAAGATATAAAACAAAACTTAGTAAATAAAAAAGGTGAAAAAATAACTATTTGAGATTTTATTCCAGTAAAAGAATTATCTGAAAAAATTTGAATTCCTTTTCCTAAGCTTATAGCAGAGTTTATGAAAAATGGAATGATGGTAAATATTAACTCAAAAATAGACTTTGAATCAGCTTCTATCATTGCTGAAACTTTTGAAGTAAAACTTGAAAGGGATGTTTGAGCTTGAGTCTCAACAGAAGATATTTTTTTATGAGATATTTCTTCATTTTTGCATGAAGATGATTCTTCAAAATTAACTCCAAGGCCTCCTGTTATCTCTATAATGGGACATGTAGACCACTGAAAAACTTCACTTTTGGACCACATCAGAAAATCAAAAGTTGCAGCTTGAGAGGCTGGATGAATCACTCAAAGTATCTGAGCTTATCAAGTAGAACTTGATTCTTGAGTTATTACATTTTTAGATACTCCAGGACATGAAGCTTTTACAGTGATGAGAGCTAGATGAGCAAAATCTACAGATATTGCTATTTTAGTTGTTGCTGCTGATGAATGAGTAAAACCTCAAACTATTGAATCTATAAATCACGCAAAAGAAGCTGATATTCCAGTTATAGTTGCTATAAATAAAATGGATAAAGAGTGAGCAAATCCAGATTTGGTAAAATCTCAATTATCAGAATATTGACTAATTCCTGAAGAATGGGGATGAAATACACCAATGGTTCCAGTTTCAGCTCACAGTTGATTTTGAATAGACGAACTTTTAGAAACTATTCTTTTAGTTGCTGAACTAAAAGAATTGAAGGCAAATAAAGATAGAATGTGAGTTGCAACAGTTATAGAATCACATTTAGATAGCAATTTGTGACCAGTTGCGACAGTTTTGATAAATACTTGAACTATAAATTCTTGAGATAATATTGTCTGTGCTGATTCTCACTGAAAAGTAAAAATTCTTAGAAATTATGCAAATCAAAAAGTAAAATTTGCTTTACCTTGAAGTCCTGCTTTGATTGTTTGACTTGACAAAGTTGTTGAAGGTTGAGATATTTTACAAGTTGTTCCTAGTCCAGAAGTAGCTAGAACAAAAGTAATTGAATACAAAGCTCTTTTAGAAAAACAGAAAAAAGCATCAAGTTCTTGATTAGATTTATTGATGTCAAGAATAAAAGCCGGAAATTTAAAACAATTAAAAATTATTTTAAAAGCTGATACAAATGGTTCACTTGAAGCTATAAAATCATCACTTTTGAAACTTTCTACTCCAGAAACAAATGTTTCAATTATTCACTCTTGAGTTTGATCAATAACTGAATCTGATATCCTGATGTGAAAGGGAAGTCAAGCAATTTTGGTTTGATTTCATGTTTGAGTATTGACAAATGCAAAATCTGTTTTAGAATCTTCAGGGGTTGAATTTATTTCTTCAGAAATAATTTATCATATAACTGAAAGAATAGAAAAAATAATTACTTGAATGCTTGATCCAAAAGAAGTAGAAGTAGTTTTATGAAAAGCAAAAGTTTGATGAATATTCTTCACAGAGAAAAATTTTATGATAGTTTGACTTGTGGTTCAAGAGTGAAATAAAATTGAAAATAAAGCAAAAGTTAGAGTTTTTAGAAAGAAAAAATATCTTTGAACAGGAAATGTTTTAAGTTTGAAACAATGAACACTTGAAGTAAAAGAGATAGATTGACCAACAGAATGCTGAATAAAATTTGAATCAAGTATCAAACTTGAGCTTTGAGATGAACTTGAGTTTTATAAAATAGAAATTAAAAAGTAGGAGAAAATCCTACTTTTTTAATGACTGATAAGTTTAAGACTGATAGAAAAAAGTTTTAACTTTACTTTTAAAAGTATTGATTTTGATTTTCCAAAATAAAAAGTTACTAGTATAGCTTGTTTTTTATAAAAATTTTATGGAAAAGATAATTTTTAATGCTTTAGATAACGATATTTATTTATAAAATTTTATTTTAAAAATCTAAAAATATGCTTCAAAAAATAAATCAATTTTCTTTCTCTGATGCTGAAATATTTATAAAACTTCGCAAAGAATCTTTGAAAAATTCTTGAGAATTTCTTATGACATATGAAGATGAAGAACAAAATTTTACAGCAAAATGATATGTAGAATGATGATATTTAAGGAATTATTATTTTATTGTTTTTGAAAATAAAGTCGTCTGATATCTTAAATTTGCTCAACAATGGAATACTTTTCAGTGAAAACATAATTACATAATTTGACCAATTTATATTTCTGAGAAATTTAGAAATCGCTGAATTGCTTTTATTGCCTTGTCAGAAATGGAAGAAATCATTCAAACTCAAAATTCTTCTAAATATCTGACTTTACATTTACAAGTAAGTGAAAAAAATTTAGCTGCAATAAATTTATACAAAAAGCTTTGATATAGTATTTCTGGGACAGTTCCAAAATACATTCATACAAAAGAAGGAGAATTTATTGGTATTTTATGTTTTTATAAAATTTTATGAAAATATTTATAAAAGTAGAATTTTTTCAAAATTCAAAATATTTGCAACATCTTTTGGAACATACGATTTGAGGAAATTTGAGGAAAATAGACGCATTTTTTGATTTGTTTTTGGAAAGTGATTTACACACTTTTAATTCTTATATTTTGTGGGAAATTCCTAATTATTGTGATTTAGGAACCTTTAAACAAGCGATTTTTTCTGAGCCAAATTTAAAAATTTTTAATTATGAGAAAAAGGTTTTAAAAGATGAACTTTTAAAAACTCCATTTAAGCTAAAAATAGAACAAAAAATCTGAAAAATACTTTTTTGAAAAGATTTTAATATTACAAAAAATCAAAAAGTTTCTTTTGAGAAAGCTCTTATTTATCACAAAAAATATTTTAATGAAAAAAATATCATAATTACAGATGATGATTACAATATTTTGGAAGATAATCTTTTTGAAAAAAAATTTGGAAAAAATCTAGATTTTAAAACAAAGAAATTTTATTTTAAAATAAACGATTTTCCGTGTTTTTTGTTTGTGAAAAAGATAGAAAATTATTTAGATTATTATTTATTCTTTTTTTTAGAATTTTTTTATACAAATCTTTTTTCTTACCAAATCCGCTTTAATGAATGATTTTATTATTATGATCACGAAGCCTATAGTTATAGAATTTATGATGCAAATATTTTTTGTTTAACTTGCGAAATTCTTGATTTTGAAGAAGAATTTTTTGAAAAAGCTAAAAAAAGTTTTTTAGAAATAATTGAAAAATGATATTGAAAAAAATGAAAAATTGTTTGTAAAATGGTTTATTGAGAGGAAGTAGATCTAGAAAAGGTAAAAAGTTTCTTTGAAAATTTTTCTAGTTTTGATTTGAAAGAAATTGTTTGAAAACAAAAAGATTATAAAAAATAATTGTTAAAAAATAGTTTTTGTAAGCTTTTTTGAAGCAAAAAAATATTTTTTAGAAATAAAAAATAAAAAAAGTCAAAAAAAAATTTGCATTTTATTTATTTATGTGTAAAATCCTGTCACATTTTTGTAATTTTATTGACTTATATATGTCAAATAAACAAGATAAGATTGAGGTAGAAGGTATTATAGTGAAGACTCTACCCGGCCTGGTTTTTGATGTTCAATTACCAGAAGATTTTTGATGAGGAATTATTAAAGGGTACCTTAGTTGAAAAATGAGAAATAATTTGATAAAACTTATTGAGTGAGATACAGTTTTGGTAGAATTATCACCTTATGATTTAACAAAAGGAAGAATAATCTTTAGACAGAAATAAAGTTCTTTTTGAAACAAAGAGAAATATATTTATTTTTAATAAATTTATATTATGAAAGTAAGAACTTCTGTAAGAAAAATTTGCGATAAATGTAAAATCGTGAAAAGAAAATGAGTTATAAGAGTTATTTGTAGTGCTGACCCTAAGCATAAACAAAAACAAGGTTAATTCATTTTAAAAATTATTTTTTTACTGTTTATAAAATATGGCAAGAATTGCTTGAGTAAATTTACCAAATGGTAAACATATTGAAATTGCTCTGACTTATATTTACTGAATATGAAGATCAGCAGCTAACGAAATTCTAGCAAAAGTTGGTATTGAGAAAACTACAAAAATAGAAACTCTTTCTGAAGCTGAACTTGATAAAATAAGAGAAGTGATAAAGGAAGGATATGTAGTTGAATGAGACTTAAGAAGAGTTGTAGCTTGAAATATTAAAAGACTTCAAGAAATCAACTGTTACAGAGGTCAAAGACACAGAAAAAGACTTCCAGTTAGAGGTCAAAATACAAAAACAAATGCTAGAACTAGGAAATGAAAATCTACAGCTATCGCTGGAAAAAAGAAATAGAGTTTATATTGTATAATATTTAAATAATTTTGATTATGACTAAAATCAAAAAACCTAAAAAAACTAGACAAATAGTTCCACATGGTCAAGCTCATATAACTGCTTCTTTCAATAATACTATAGTTAGTATTACTGATGAAAAAGGAAATGTCTTAACTTGGGCTTCTGGTTGATCTGCTGGTTTTAAAGGTGCTAGAGAAGCTACTCCTTATGCTGCGCAAGTAGTTGCTGAAGAAGCAATAGCAAAGGCTAAGACTCTACACTCTATTGAATCTGTTGATGTCTACCTAAAAGGTATTTGAATGGGAAGAGAACAAGCTATAAGAGGTTTGGTTTCTGGGGGAGTTGATATAAAAGCTATATTTGATGTAACTCCTGTCCCACACAATTGATGTAGAAAGAAAAAAGTTAGAAAACTATAATTTCTTTATCATAAAAATATTTAAATTTTAAATTTTTAAATTTAATTATGAGATATACTTGACCAAAGAAAAAACTTTGTAGAAGAGAGTGAGTAAATTTATTTGGTACTGAAAAATATGACTTAACTAAATCAAATAGAGCTCCTCTAAGAAGTAGAAAGTCAAGTGAATATGGTGTTCAGTTAAGAAAAAAACAACTTGCAAAAAGAATGTTTTGATTATCTGAAAAACAATTTGCTTCATACTTCACAAAAGCTCAAAAATCTAAGGCAGAATGAACAACTTGAGAAAAAATGATGCAATTTTTAGAGCTAAGATTAGATAATGTAATTTATAGAGCAAACTTTGCTAGAACTAGAATCCAATCTAGACAATTCGTAAGTCATGCTCATTTTACATTAAACTGAGTAAAAGTAGATGTTCCATCAATTTCTGTAAAAGTTTGAGATGTGATATCACTTAGAGATAAATTAAAAGAGTCTCCATTATATAAATCTTTATTAGAAGAATTGGAAGAATTTTCTAAATCTAATAAATGAAAGGTATCTGCATGTAAGTGGATTGAAGTAGATTCTAAAAAACTAACTATTACAATAAAAGCAATTCCTGCTAAAGAGGATTTTGAACAAATACTTGATATCCAAAGAATAGTTGAATTCTACTCAAAATAATAAATAATTATTATTTTTATAATAAACTTTTAATATGCATATTATTCATAATACAATAGGAGCACCAAAAATAACACAAAAAGATATGGAATGAAATGTTTCATCTTTTACAGTTTGACCACTACCAAGAGGTTATGGTGTTACTATTTGAAACTCTCTAAGAAGAATTCTTTTATCTTCTATTCCTGGAACAAGAGTTACTTGAATAAAAGTTAAAGGTGTTAATCATGAATACTCTACTATACCTTGAGTAAAAGATACAGTTATAGATATAATTCTAAATCTTAAATGATTAGTTTTATCTAAAAAAGATATCTGAGTAGAATGGTTAAAATTGAAAAAAAAGGAAGCTTGAGTTGTTCTTGCTTCTGATATAAAAGCACCTGCTTGAGTAGAAATATTAAATAATGATTTATATATAACTGAAATAGACAGAGATTGACTTGAATTAGATATTGACATCAGAGTTGAAAAATGAGTTTGATATTTAACTCAAGAAGAACTTATGGAAAGAGAAGAGGATGTTGAAGTTTTATTGGTTGATACTAACTTTTCTCCTGTCTTAAACGTAAAATATGAAATAGAAAAAGCAAGATTTTGAGATATGGTAAATCTAGACTCTCTAGAGATGACTGTTACAACAGATTGATCTATATCACCAGTTGATGCAGTAAAATTTTCTTGAGCTATGCTTACTTCTTATTTCTCAATATTTAATGAAGAATCTCTTCAAGTAGAAGGACAATTTATTTCAGATGTAAAGGATTTAATTTCAAGAGAAAAAGAGGAAGTGAAAGAGGAACTTGAAAAAGAAACTTACACTCCTATCGAAGTAATGTGATTATCTCCAAGAACATTAAATGCTTTGATAAATTGAGATATTCTTTCAATTGAAAAATTGACTAAATGTACAGAAACAAAACTTTCTTCAATAAAATGATTTGGTAAAAAAGCTATGACTGAAATCAGAACATCTCTTGGAGAAAGAGGTCTAAAATTATTAGGTGATGATTAAAATATTAAATACAAAATATTTAATATGAATTAAATTACTAAATTAAAATAAAAAATGAGACATAGAGTTAGAAAAAACTTAAAGTTTAATAATAAAAGTTTCGCACATAGAGATGCTATGGAAAGAAACTTGCTTACATCTTTTTTTCTACATAAATCAATTATGACTACTGAAAAGAAAGCAAAATTGATAGTTCCTATGATAGATAAGCTTATAAATGTAGTAAATACAAAAGATGAAATGAATGCTATCAGATATGTAATGCAATATTTATATACAAAAGAGGCTTCATTAGAGTTATTTAAAAATATAGCTCCAAAATATAAAGATAACAAAACTTCTGGTTTTACTAGAATCACAGCTGTTAAATACAGAGACTGAGATAGCGCAAAAATCGTAAAATTAGAGTTAGCTTAATATTTACTAAAAAAATATAATAGAATATGAAAACTATTAGTCCAAAACAAGTAAAAGGTAATGAAAGAAAATGGTACGTGATTGATGCTAAAGGTCTTACTTTAGGTAGATTAGCTACAAAAATTTCTGTTATACTTATGGGGAAAAATAAAGCTTCATATGTACCTTTTTTAGATAACTGAGATTATGTAATAGTTTTGAATTGTGATAAAGTTGCTGTAACAGGTAAAAAAATGACAGATAAAACTTATTATTCTCACTCTGGATATCTATGAGGTTTAAAAGAAATAGATCTTAAAGATTTATTAGCTAAAAAACCTGAGAAAGTTTTAGAAACAGCTGTTTCTGGAATGTTACCTAAAAATAAACTTAGAGCTTCAATGCTTGCTAGGTTAAAATTATTTACTTGAGATGAGCATACATTTGTAGCTCAAAATCCTGAACTTATAAAATAATAACTTTATTTATGGCAAATAAATACATATATAATGTTTGAAAAAGAAAAACTGCTTCAGCACAAGTAAAATTATTTGAAGGTAAATGAAAAAATATTATCAACTGAATTGATGCTTCTGAATACATAAAAAGAGCTGATTTATTTGATGTAGTTTTCTCTCCTTTAAAAATTTGTAAAGTAAAAGATAATTTTTATTTTGAAGTTGCTGTTACAGGTTCTGGTGTTTCAGCTCAAGCTGAGGCAATAAGACATGGTTTATCTAGAAATTTAGCTTCTTCTGATGAAGGATTCAAAAAACTTTTAAAAGCTGCTTGATTCCTAACTAGAGATTCTAGAAAAGTTGAAAGAAAGAAACCAGGAAAGAAAAAAGCAAGAAAATCACCATCTTGGTCAAAAAGATAGTTTTTTGAAGCTTTTTGAAAAATTTAATTTTATATTTAAAAATATACACAAATGCCTACTATTAACCAATTAGTAAGAAAAAAGAGAAAAACTCCTGCTACAAAAAGTAAATCTCCTGCTTTGCAAGAAATAAAAAACTCTCTTAAAAAGAAAACTTACAAAATAGAGTGAGGTTGTCCACAAAAAAGAGGTGTATGTACAAAAGTTACTACTATGACTCCTAAAAAACCTAACTCTGCCTTGAGAAAAGTTGCCAGAGTAAGATTGACAAATGGATATGAAGTAAATGCTTACATCTGAGGAGAAGGGCACAACTTACAAGAACACTCTGTTGTTGCAATTAGAGGTGGTAGAGTAAAAGACTTACCTTGAGTAAGATATCACGTAGTTAGAGGATTCCTTGATTGTGAATGAGTAAAAAACAGAAAACAATGAAGATCTCTATATGGTGCTAAAAAACCAAAGAAATAGGATTCTAAAAATATTTAGATCTTATTTTCGTGGAGTAAGTTTGACAATTACTGAAAAAATCCACTAAACTTTATTTATAATTGTTTAAAAAAAATGAAAAAAGAATTATCATTGCAAGAAAAATTTACAAACTATGTAATGCTTCATGGTAAAAAAAGTCTTGCTATAAAAATTATGAATGATACTTTTGAATACATAAAAGCAAAAGGTCAAAAAAATCCAAAAGCTATTTTTGATAAAGCTATTGAGAATATTATGCCAAAAATTGAAGTTAGGCCAAAAAGAGTATGAGGTTCTATTTATCAAGTTCCGCAAGAAGTGAAACCAAAAAGACAATTATTTTTAGCTGCAAAATGGATTATAGATTCTGCTAGAAGTAAAAAAGGTGCTGAATTTGCTAAATTTTTAGCTGATGAATTGATTGAAGCAGCTAATGAAACAGGAAATGCTTATAAAAAGAAATTAGAAGTTTACAAAATGGCTGAAGCAAACAAAGCTTTTGCTAGATTTGCAAGCAAATAATAAAACAATTTTTTAATTCATAATTTATAAAAAATGGCTCACAAGAAAGCGCAATGATCTACGAATAATGGTAGAGATAGTAATGCCAAAAGACTTTGAGTGAAAATTTTTGGATGACAAAAAGCTGTTGCTTGAAATATAATAGTTAGACAAAAATGAAATAAATTTTGGGCTTGAGAAGGTGTTTCTCAAGGACACGATTTCACTCTTTATGCTGTAAAAGATGGTATTGTAACTTTTTCTGAAAAAAGAAGAAAAAGATTTGATTGAAGAGTTTATAGAGAAATTTTTGTTTCTGTAGTTTAATTCTTCACTAAAAACAAAATTCTGAGAGAAGGTTTCTTTCAGAATTTTTTTTTGTGTTTTATTTATAAAATAAAAATTAAAAAAGTAAAGCTAAAAAAATAATAAATTTTGACTATATTTGACTATATATATTATATATAATGAAACTATGTTTATATATATAATTTTTATTGTTATGAATACACTTAGAAAAGAGGATCTACTTTTAGATCAACCTTCAGTTGAAGAACAAAAAGAATTACTTGAAATATTTAAAGAGCTTGATGTAAAAGTTCAAGAAAAAATAGATATTGTTATGAATAAATCTAGTGCCTGTAATTGAAACTGAGGTGGATGAAATTGTTGATGAATAGGAAGTTGTGCTGGTTGTAAGTAATTTTTGGAGACTTTTTAAAAGTCTCTTTTTTAAAATTTAAACAATTTTTTATGTCAAACCGTTGATTTATAATTGTAGAACCTATACGTGGCTTTTGTGGGGTTGGTTGTTTTATGTGAATAATGAATTATTATTATAAAATGGCATTATGAACAAAAGATACTTATGATATGGCAACCCTTTTGAAATTTTGAGATTTTGATTGGAAAAATAATTATAACATAAATAGTTTTAATATTTGATATTTTCTTGCAAGAATGAATTTTAAAATTACATATTTTTGACAAGAAATTGGTGGAAATGAAGAATTTGCAGAAAATCCTGAAAAATATTTTAAAGATAGAAATATTGTATATCTTCCTGATCTTTCCATGAAAGATATGCAAAATACATATAAAAAAATGAAGCAAGAAAAAAATATTTATTTTATTGAAAATCCAAAATTTGATTTATTTGAACTAATAAAACATAAACAACATAGAAGCACTTTATTCTTACTTGGATGAGATTATTATATTATGAGATGAGAAGAGAGACCAAAAAATGTATGACATTCTTGACATTATGTTGTATGTAGTGGTATTAGGGAAGGTAAATTTATTATACATGATCCAGGACCAGATATAAAACTTGAATATCTTGTAGAACCAGAAACTATGTATAAGGCAATAAAATATTATTGAGATAAAGAGATTACTTGTATGATGATAGAATATGTATAAAATATCAATATTTTTTCGATACACTATTAGTAAATGTACTTTTACTTTTTATTTATCATATTGACAAAAAATTATAAGATATTCTTGATGATGTAAGGAATTAGTAGTAGCTTGAAGTTGAGACTTACTTTTGTGATATATTTCTTGATTTGTAGCTCAATCTTTTGATTTATTAAAATCTATAGAAATTTCTATTGATTTAAGGGAAAAATCATCTAAATATTATATAGGAAAAACAAATGATATAATAGCTTTACCTTCAGATATAGTTGAAAATACAAGATTTGTTATTAATAATTTAATTAAAAAATATGAATAAATTTTATAGACAAGTTTTTAAATATAAATGAATTTTAATAACTTTTTGGTCAAAAGAAAAATCATTAAAAAATATAGAAAAAATTTTTATAATGTGTTATTGAAACCCATCTCATCCATTTGATCATAATCCTCAAAACCTTTATAATTTTTTTAAAAAAAATTTTTTACTTGTATTTTTTGATTATAAATGAACTTTCTGAAGTGATTGAATTTGTACTTTTGATAATGCTGTTGAAAGTGTCTTTGAAGTTATAGAATTTATAAAAAAATGAGAAGCTGTAAACATTAGAAATAATCAAGAAGTAATTTGGGAAAATAAAGAAAAAATTCTAGTTTGAGCAAGTTATTGATGAAGTGTTTGTCTATGTGTTTGAGCAAAATCAGATGACATAGAGAAAATTATTTCACTTAATCCAGTTATAAGCTGGAAAGATTTTGATAAAAAAAATTTGGAAAATACTTATAATTTTTTGCAAAATGTTTATAATAACTTTTGGAGATGTGATCAGAAAAGCTTAGAAAATTTTAAAAATTGAAAAATAAATTTAAACCCTGTAGATTTTTTAGAATATTTTGAAAATAAAGAAATTTTACTAATCCAAGATAAAAATGATGATCAGATTGATTCTTTATCTGTAGAAAATTTTTATAAAAATCTAAATTCAAAAAGGAAAAAAATTTATTTTGAAAATAAAAAAAGACATATTTTGCTCCACAATTTATCTGAAAAAGATATTTTTGAAAATATTTTAGCATTTATTAATTAATTTTATTTTTATGAAAAATAATTATAAAAAACTGGAAATTTTT
Organism: Candidatus Gracilibacteria bacterium GN02-872; assembly: GCA_003260325.1. Lineage (GTDB taxonomy): Bacteria > Patescibacteriota > Gracilibacteria > BD1-5 > UBA6164 > GN02-872. The sequence goes on from MOLU01000002.1 coordinate 53,847, forward strand.
TTTGATATAAAGGATATTAATATTATAAATTATGAAAACTTTTTTGATTTTTTTAAAAAAATAGCTTGTTTATGAAATAATAAAGAAAAAGAAGAATTAAATTTGTTATTAAAAAATTTTTTAAAAGAAACCTATGATAAGGATTATAATTTTTCAGAAAAAAATTTAAATTGATTAGATTTATCTTGACTAGATTTAAGTTATAGTAATTTTAATCGTTCTTCATTATGATGAACAAAATTAAAAAATTGTAATTTAGAAAAAAGCTCTTTTGTTTGTCCTTTAACTGAAAGAGCTGATTTTTCAGGTTCTAATATGAATTGAATTTATGCTCACTCTACATTTTTTTCAGTTGCTAATTTATCAAACTGTGAAATAAATTTTTCAATAGACATGACAGGGTCATTATTTCACTGATGTAATTTAGAAAATACTTCTTTTATTTGAACAAATCTATCTTGAACAAATTTTTATCAATGTAAATTTAATTCAGTAAATTTTGAAAACGCTAATTTATATGAATGTAGCTTTATTGAAAGTACTTGAGAAAAAATATTGTTTAATAATTCTAATCTAAATTATTCTTATTTCTCAAAAAATAAATTTAATTATTCTAATTTTATGAATTCTAATTTAGTATATTGAAATTTTGTTTCTAATATATTAAAAAATTCTAATTTTAATAATATAAAATGAACTTGAATAAGTTTTAAAAAAGATATTTTAGATTTTTCTGATTTTTCTTTTTCAGATATTTGAAAATCTACTTTTTTAAATTTATCTTTAAATAATACAATTTTTGAATTATCAAATATTGAATATTAAAAATAAAATCTTGTTGAATAAGTGAAATAATTTATTCAAAAGAAAAATTTGAAAAAATATATACTTGGAAGATAAAAGATTTTATGAATTCAAATAATATTATTTATTAAAATATAAAAATATGCAAGAAATAGAAGTAAAAATACTTGAAATAGATAAAAATTGCTTAATTAAAAAATTAAAAAATATTTGAGCTAAAAAAGTTTTTGATTCAAAAATAGAAGCATTTTTTTATAAAAATAAAGATTGAAAAAAGATAAGATTAAGAAAAACAAAATATTGATTTAATATGAATTTTAAAGAAAAAATAGAAAATAAAAATTTTTTAGAAAATATTGAATTTGAGGTTAACTTTGATAATTTTGAGCAAATGGAAAAAATTTTAAATTGAATTTGATTTGAAAAATATTGATATTCTTTAAAAAATAGAGTTAGTTTTTCTTTAAATAATGAAATAATTTTTGATTTTGATAAATATGAAAATATTCCAGATTTAATAGAAATAGAAGCTAAAAATGAGGAATTAGTAAAAAAATGATTAGAAATTTTAGGTTATGATTTGAAAGATACAGTTATTTTAACAGAGAGAGGATTAAAAGAAAAATATTTTAAAAAATAATTTAAAAACAAAAAACTCTGAAAAATTTTTTCAGAGTTTTTTATTTCACTATTTCTCAAGGCATCGTAAAAGTTCAACTCTCAATTATTCTTCATGGCATTGTCATCGTTTTTATCGCAGTTTTTACATTGTCTCAAATAATCACTCAAAGTTTTCTTCTTTTTGTATCAATAAGTTCTCACTTTACCATTACTTTGATGTTTTCGTTATCGTGTCTCAAATTTGCAGAAATAAATCATCATCAGATATTTACATGGTTTCAGATAATACTATCTCAAATATAGCTTAAATGGGCCACATTTGTATTGTCTCAAATTGCACTATTTTTTATTTCAACAGCATTTCAAATTTTACAGTTTTCTCAAATAACTGTTTCTCATCTCAAATATGCATTTGGTCAAATTACTGAGTTTTTTCCTATAAACACATTTCCTTCAATGCTAGTTCCAGATTTCAAAATTGCTCATTTTTCCAAAATAATATTTCATTTAATTGTTACTCATTTTTCGATTTCTCATTCAATTTCAGATTCATCTAATTTTTTCAAAAAATGACTATTTGCATCAAGAATATCCCAACAATATCAAACATCTATAAATTCTTTTTCCATTTCTATAATTTTGAATTTATGCTCAGCAATAAAGAAATTTATTGCATCAGTTATTTCGTATTCTCATCTTTTAGAAATTTTTATTCTATCAACAATTCTAAATATTTCACTGCTAACTTTGTAAACTCAAACATTTGCTAAATCTCAGATAAAAGTTTCAGGTTTTTCAATTACTTCTTTTGCAAATCATTTTTCATCTACTTTGAAAATCCCATATTTTTCAGGTTCTTTTACTTTTTTTGCTAAAGCTCAGTATCAATCAAGCTCAAGTATTTTTTTCAAATCTTTTTTTGGAAATATTGAATCCCCATTTAAAATAATTACATCTTTTTTTATGTCTTCCATTCACATAATTGCTCAAGCTGTTCCTGGTTTATCAGATTGTTCTCTATAGCTTACTTTTACTTTTTTGTATTCATCTCAAATTGCTTTTTTTACTTCATCAGCTTTATATTTTACGACGATTATTATTTCAGAAACATATTTATAAATATGCTCTAAGTTATGCTCTATAATTGTTTTTCAAAAAATTTTTATAATTGGTTTTGGAATTGTGTTAGTCAATGGTCTTAGACGTTTTCACTCTCCAGCAGCTAAAATAATTGCTTTCATAAAATAAAAATTATTTTTTAAAGTAAAAATTGTACTTTTATTTTACGCTTTTCCTTTTTTTTTGCAAATAAAAATTTATTTATTATAAACTTTTTCTGTTTCTTTTAAAAGCTCAGAAATATTTTTAAAAAATATATAATTATCTATTACATCTTTTTTTATATTTAATCACTCGATTTTTCCCATCAAATCAACTTTTATAACAAATTTATTTTTTTCAAATTTCATTTGACAATTAGAGTCAATTTTTTCACAAAATTTTAAAATATTTTTTTGATAAAAATCACTAAATTTATTTTCAAATTTGTAACTTTCATAATTTGTAAATTGTTCGTTTCTAAAGCTAAAAATTACTAAATAAGTTAAGATTATTCAAATAAAAATCAAAAAAGGTAAAAGCTTCCATATGCTTATAAATTGATTTTTAATTTCTATATAAATTATTATTAAATAGAGTAAAACAAGTAAACAAGAAAATATTTTTAGAGAAATATTTTTTATTTTTGAGTACGAATTTGGTAAAATTATGATTATTGGATAAGAAAAACTAAAATTATTTTTAAAAAAAGTCGTAATAGTCAAAATATTTTGCTTATCATTTTTCTTAAACTTCACTATTTCATTTCAACTACTTTTGTATTTATCGTGTTTTAATGTAAAAGAGTTTATAATTCAGTCAGTTTTCCAAGAAGGAATGTGATTAAAATAAAACTTATTTCATAGATTTTCTTCAATTTTATTGAGAATTTCATATTTGTTTCTGTAATTCATTTTTTTTATCGGTCCATCATAAATTATTATCAAAATTGGTAAAAAAATAATCGGGAAAAAAGAAAAATTTATCTCAAAAAATCCTTTATAGTAAAGAAAATAAAGTACAGTTGCCAAAATTATAAGTCAGTAAAAACTAAAAATAAAAATATTACTTTTCAAAGACGCAAAAAAAATTAACTTTTTTATTGGTTTTTCTTTAAAAGTTCTTTTTATTTTTGTTATTTCAAAATCAGTATTTACTCAGTTTTTTCTTAAGTATTTTTCTATGTTCATAAGATTTTAAAAACTTTTATTTTATAAAATTTTATCACAAATTTACAAAATAAACAATTTTTTAACATTAAATACATAAAAACTCTTGATTATTAAGCAAAAACGACTATAATGAGAAAGATACTTTAATCCTTAAGAAAAATAAATTTATGTCTGAAAATAATAACGAAGAATTGGAACTTGATGATGAAAAAGACTGACAATTGATTTTGGATTGAACTGAAAAAGTAACTTACTCTTGAGATGAGGAGAGAAACATAAAGGCAGAAATGGAGGATTGCTACATTGATTATGCGATGAGTGTAATCATTTCTAGAGCTTTGCCTGACATAAGAGACTGAATGAAACCTGTTCATAGAAGGATTTTGTATTCTATGTATGAACAATGATTGAAATCAAACGCAAAATTTAGGAAATCAGCAAAAGTAGTCTGAGATGTACTTGCAAACTATCATCCACACTGAGATAGTTCTGTTTATGAAGCTATGGTTCGTATGGCTCAGGATTTTTCGCTTAGATATCCTCTTGTTCAAGGTCAGTGAAATTTTGGTTCTATGGATTGAGACTGAGCTGCTGCTTATAGATATACAGAGGCTAGAATGGCAAAAATAGCAGAATATTTGCTTTCGGATATAGAAAAAGAAACAGTTGATTTTAGACCAAACTTTGATAACACAAGAATGGAACCATCTGTTTTTCCTACTAGAATTCCAAATCTTCTTTTAAACTGAGTGATGTGAATCGCAGTTTGAATGGCAACAAATATTCCTCCACACAATTTAAATGAGCTTTTAGATGCAACAGATTTTTTACTTCACTCAGAAAATATTGAGGAAGTGACTATTTCTGATTTAATGAATTATGTAAAGTGACCAGATTTTCCAACTTGATGAATTATTTATGATAATGATGCTATTTTAAATGCTTATTCTACAGGAAGAGGCTCTATAATAGTTAGATGAGTTGCTTCTATAGAAGAATGAAAAAAATGAAGAAATATTATTCATATTTCAGAAATACCTTATGGTCTAAACAAAGCTGTTTTTGTAGAAAAAATTGCAGATTTAGTTAGAGATAAAAAAATAGTTTGAATAGCTGAACTTAGAGATGAATCAAGCTGAGATTCTGTTAGAATTATTATTGAATTGAAAAAAGATGCATTTCCTAAAAAAATATTAAATCAGCTTTATAAACTTACTCCTCTTCAAACAAGCTTCAGCTTAAATATGGTTTGACTTGATGAAAGGGGACAACAACCTAGATTAAATAATTTAAAAGATTTACTTTTATCTTTTGTAAATCATAGAAAAGAAGTTGTTGAGAGAAGAACAATTTATGATTTAAAAGTTGCTGAAGCTAGAGCTCATATTTTAGAATGATTAAAAATTGCTCTTGATAATATTGATGAAGTTATAAGGGTTATCAGAAACAGTTATGATGATGCAGAAGATCAATTGATGAAACACTTTGATTTGACTAGAATTCAAGCTGAAGCAATTGTTGAGATGAGGCTTAAGAGATTGCAATGACTTGAAAAAGAAAAACTTGAGGCTGAACTACAAGAAAAACTTATTTTAATTGATGATTTGAAGGATATTTTAGCAAAACCTGAGAGAATAGTTTCTATCGTTTCTGATGAGCTAAAAGAAGTAAGAGAAATATTTTGAGATGAAAGAAGAACAAAAGTAAATCCTTGAAAAATATGAGAATTTAATCCAAAAGATACTATTCCAAATGAAGATATTTTTGTAGTCTATTCTAAAAATAGCTATATCAAGAGAATAAAATCAGATAGTTTCAGAACTCAAAAAAGATGATGAAGATGAGTAATAACTTGAGCAAAAGAAGATGATGAAATTAAATTGATTATTCCAACTAGGAACCATAATGATTTGCTTTATTTTACAACAAAATGAAGAGTTTTTACTTTACCAGCTTATGAAATTCCAGAGACAGCCAGAACAGCAAAATGACAACCAGTTATAAACTTAATTTGATTGCAGAAAGATGAAGAAGTTGCAGCTATTATGGATATAACTGAAGAAAAAGGGAAATATCTATTTTTTGTAACAAATTTATGAACTGTTAAGAAATTAGAAATCTCAGAAATGAAAAATATCAGGTCAAATTGATTAAAAGTTCTTTGAGTTAAAGATGATGATGAGCTAACTTGGGTGAAAACTACAACTTGAAATGATAGCATTTTTATCGCAACAAAAGACTGAAAAGCTATTAGATTTGATGAAAATGATGTGAGACCAATGGGAAGAACAGCATTTTGAGTGAGGTGAATAAAGCTAAAAGAATGAGATAATGTTATTGAAGTTGCTGTTATGCAGGAAAATGATAAATATATTTTGACATTGACTGAAAAATGATACTGAAAACTTTCTGAAGTTGAAGAATATAAAAATCAAAACAGATGAGGTTCAGGAGCAAAAGCGATGGCAATAACAAATAAAACTTGAAAAATGGTTTGAGCAACTATTTTGAGTGAAGAAGATAGAGAAAATAGTGACGTAATCCTTATTTCAAAGCTTTGACAAACTATAAGAGTGAATCTAAAATGAATTAGAAATACTTCAAAGGTAACACAATGAGTTATTTTAACAAAACTTAAAGAAGATTGAGATCAAATAGTTTGAGCTTCAATTGTCAAAGAATCTGAAATAGAAGAAGAATAAAAAATTATTCCTAAAATCTAGGAATAATTTTTTTCGTTTTTGCTTCATTCTTTCAAAGCTCTTTCAAATGCTTCTTGTCTGAAACCAAAAGCATCTCATTTTTGCATAAATTTATTTATAAATACTGATTCTAATCTAGTCTCTCAATAACTATTTATTTGTCTTTCTTTTCAAGTAATTTCTCTTCAGTTTATCTTTTCTATTTCATTTAAGAAAATATTTAACTTCAAATCAGGTTTCATTGGTTTTTCTCAAATAGAAGATAAAATTGCATTAAAAAATATTTTTATTTCTCTTTCATCTAAGAAGTCTCAATCTTTTCTGTCAAATTGTAATCCAAAAGTATTTTCTACAGATTTAAAAATATTTTCCCTCAAATTCCAAAGTTTTGAAAGTCAAATTTTTTCTAAACTATCGTACAAATTTACTATATTTTTTGCAATTTCTGGATTTGATTTCATCATATTTTTTTCTTGCTGCGAAAGCTTTATTTCGTTTCCAGCTTTGTCTTTCATCATTCATTTGTTTGTATCAACAACAATTCAAGAATTTGCCATAAATAAACCATCTTTAAATACTCAGTTTTGAGCTATTTCACTTATTCATATTTCCTTTGCATTTATGACTTCTCATTTTGCATCTACTAAAGGAATATTTTTTTCCTTAGCAAATTCACGGAAACTTCATTTGTATCAACTATTTATATAGTTGATATATTCTTTTGTATTATTTCTTGCTACTGTTACTTCTTCTTTTCTATCACTTAACTTAATTCAAGTAAGCAAACTTTCAATTATTTCTTTTTTCTCTTTTTCAGATTTATCTTTATATTTTTCATTTACAAATTTTTCTACAGATTTTCTTTTTTCTTTCTCTCCAAATTTTTTTCCTTTGTTTTCTGCTTCATATTCCTCTTCTGCTTTAGCTATCACTTCTTGAAGTTCATTTTGATCTTTATTAGTAACTCACGATCTTTCTAAAACTTTTTTATTTTCTTCTATTTTTTGATTTAAATCACCTTCAACAAACTTAAAAATATCTTTCATTACTTGTGTTTGGATTTCTACTAATTTTAAATCATTTCCATCATTAAGCTTTTGTCTCAATATTTTTGATACTTCTCTTGTGATATCATCAGCACCACTATCATTCTTTTTAATAATTTCTACTATTTGTTCTACATCTTTTTCATCTAATCAATATTTTTTTAAACTTTCAGTAAGTTCAGCTTTATTGTTATCAAATTTTTCTTTTATCTTTTCTGAATTGTTTCACTTTAATCAATCTTTTATCAATTTTGCTTCAGTAAATCACGCTGTGTTTTGAATCAAACTTGTTATTTCATCAAAAACCTGTTTATCTTTTCAACTAAATGTACCAATTTGATCAATACTTTGTACTGCAAGTATTGCTAGATTTTCTATTTCATCAGGTTTTAATAATCAAGATTTTATAATTTCTTGTCATCAAGCATATTTTTCTTTTAGTTTAGATAAAATAGTTATAGTTGTATGTATATTACTATTTAAATCAAACACATCAGATACTTTTATACTCTTATTTCTAAATTCATTTTCAAAATGATTATTATCTATTATAAAATTAATATATTCTTTTTCATTATTTTTAATATTATTTGTAGTGTTTTTTAATATATCTATTATTTTTATACCACCTTTTTTTTCAATATTGTTTTTAGAAGCAACAATTATTTTTATAATTGTTATATTTTTAGGTCAATAAAGAAGCTTTTTTACATTGTTATCATTAAATTTATCTACTCAAATTATGTTAACTATTACATTGAAAAATGCTGTTGCTTTACTTGATAAGTCTTCTTTAGAACTATTTATATTTCTCAATATATATTCTACAACAAGGTTTTGATTTTCTATTATTTTATCATGATTTGAAGCAATACTATCTAAATTTTTTTCAAAATCTGCATTTATTCTATCATCTTTACTATCTCATAAAACAGCCCTACTTATTTCTATAAATTCTGTATTTTGTCCTATTATTTCTTTAAATTTATTATTTTCTTTGATAAATCAAAACTTTTTTTGTATAAGTTCAGTGTTTCAAGCTATTTCTATATTTATTTTCCTGAATAAATCTATTAAATCATTATCTCAAGCTCATTCTTTTACAAATCTGTTGAATAAGGATTTTAAGTCAACAACTTGTGTAAATTTATTATTTACAGAGATTTTTTTAAATGATTCAGGATTTATTTTTACTTGCTCTGTTTGGACTAATTGAGTAAGTATTTCTGGATTTACTCTATTTATTTCTATAGGGTATTTTTTACTATAATTTATAACTTTGTTTAAATTTGCTCCATCTAAATTTTTTTCAAATAAAAGATATGCTTCAAATTCACTTGGTCATATATTTTCTGAATTTTTAAAATTGTCAATAACTTTTGACTTTGTGTTTTCTACTCATTTTATATTACTTGTTAAATTTGTTTTTCTTTCATTTTCTATATTTTCCTGAATCTTATTATTTTGCTTATCAAGATCTTTTATATTTCTTATCTCTCATTTTTTCTTTCAAAAAGGCATAATTGATGATAATATATTCAATCATTTATTTATTGTATCTTTTACATCTTTTTCAACTTCTCAACCAATTATTTTTCAATTTTTATCAAATTTAAGAATTTTTACACCATAACCTTCTTCATCTTTTACCTTAAGAACACGTAATTGTACTTCTGAATCTTGAATATTTTCTGCTTTGACAAGTTCATCAATTTTATTTATCAACTTGTTTTGCATATCAAGTATTTCCTCTTTACTATCAACAGAACTTAAATTTCCGTCTCAAACAGTATTCCATCTTTTTTCTATATCACTAAAATTTCTATTTGTATAGTTTAGCAAAGCTAGAGCTTTTTCTAAAGTTAAATTATTACTTTGTGCATCTAAATTATATAAATCTTTGATTTCATCAGATCAGTCTTGTTTGTAGTCTCTTTGTTTTGTATAATTTATCCTTGAGATCATATCATTTATCTCAAGCTTTACTCATAGTAAGTCATTTTCTCTTGCTTCTCAGTTTGTTTTAATTCAATCAATTATTTTAAATATTTTTTCTACTTTTCAACTTAAAAATGGTTCATTTTTTAATTCTTCTGAAAAATTTGAAATATCTTTTAGTCAATATTCTTTAGATAATATTTTTTCTATTTCTCAAGTTGAATTTGCTATTTCTTTTACTACTTTTGAACTTTCTAAGTCTCAATTTTTTTCAAAATCTTTTCAGATTTCTTTTATTTCTTGTATTTTTTTAGAATCATTTTTGTTTTCAACTGTTTCATTATTTCTGACATTTTTTACATCATCTCTCATAGAATTGATTGTTTGATTTGCTTTTGAGGCTGTATTTCTAGCGACTTCTTGAATTGTAGCTTCAGATTTGATTTCAACTAAAGTCAGTAAAAAATCGATTTGTTTCTCCAAATCATCTAGTTTTTGTAAATGTTGCTCTATTTTTGATTCAGTTATTGAAAGATTTCAGTCTTGGTTTATATCTGCCAATTCAGATTTTTCTTTTTCATCAAAAACTAAATATTTTTTTGAATTTTCAATTTTATTTTGAACACTTTGTTGTAATTCTTTTAATTGTTCAGGAGTTATATTTCATAAATCCTCTTTTAGCTCTTTTTTTAACTCTACATTCATAATTTTTCTAAAAATTAAATAAATTTTCTAATTCCTTTTCTTCTTGTTCTTTTTCTTTTTTTTCTAAGTTTTTATTTTTTACAGTTTTTATTTTTGATTTGATTTGCTTAACTTTTTCTACTTCAGCCATAAATTGTTTTGCTTTTTCAGTCAAAAAAGCCACCATCAGATTATCATCTCAGGTTTCTAAAAAGTTTAACAGTTTTTGTAAGTCTTCATCATCAAAATTGGAAATATTTTTTTCTAAATGTTGAGCTAGGTTTTGATTTTTCATATAATCAATAATTTTCCTTATTCTAGCCTCAATCAAGGTTCTTTCCATAAATTTTTTAAACATAAAATATTTGTTTTATGATATCATATTTTTAAATTAAAATCAAAAAATGAGTTGAAAATTTTGTTTTTTTAGCTAAAATGAAGAAAATTTTTAAAATTAATAAAAATATATGAGATATAAAAGTAACGAAATTAGAGAGAAATATTTAAACTTTTTTAAAACAAAAAATCATGTTATAATCCCATCAGCTCCAGTTGTACCAGATAATGATTCAACAGTTTTGTTCAATACTGCTTGAATGCAACCACTTGTTCCATATTTACTTTGAGAAAGACATCCACTAGGGAAAAGATTATCAGATAGTCAAAAATGTGTTAGAACTTGAGATATAGAGGAAGTTTGAGATGATTCTCACTTAACTTTTTTTGAAATGCTTTGAAATTGGTCACTTTGAGACTATTTTAAAGAAGACTCTATAAAATATTCTTATGAGTTTTTAACTTCTCCAGATTGGTTAGCTCTAGATCCAAGAAAACTGGCAGTTACAGTTTTTAAGTGAGACCAAGATGCTCCAAAAGATGATTTTTCAGCTTCTGTTTGGGAGTCTTGTGGAATGCCAAAAGATAGAATTTCTTATTTGTGAAAAGACGATAACTGGTGGGCTGCTTGAGCAACTTGACCTTGTTGACCAGATACAGAAATATTTTATTGGGTTGGGGAAAGTGAATTTCCACCAGAATGAAGTAATTTAGAAACTGATGAAAAAAATTGGATGGAGATTTGGAATAATGTATTTATGGAATATAATAGGCTTCCAGATGGTACTTTGCAAAAACTTCCAAATCAAAATGTTGATACTTGAATGTGACTTGAAAGGATAACTGCGACTCTAAATTGAGTGAAATCCGTTTATGAAACAGATATTTTTTCTGAAATACTTGAAGAAATCACAAAAATTTTATGAGTTCCTTACAATTCTGAAACAAAAAAATCTATGAGAGTAATAGCAGATCATAGTAGAACTGCGTCTGTTATTATTTCAGATTGAATTGTTCCATCAAATGTTGATCAAGGTTATGTTTTGAGAAGACTTATAAGAATTGCTGTAAGGCAAGCTCAAAAATTATGATACAAATGAGAATTTTTATATAAAGTTGCTGATAAGGTTATAGATAAGCTTTGAACTGCTTATCCGCATATGGAAGAGAAGAGAGAACAAATAAAAGCAGAAATTCAAAAAGAAGAAAAACAATTTGGACAAACTTTGGAAAAATGATTAAAGGAATTTGAAAAACTCGTAAATGGATTTGAAATAGCTTTTCAAAGAACTTGAAAAAAAATAGAGATTATTTCTTGAGACAAAGCTTTTAAACTTTATGACACTTATGGTTTTCCTCTAGAAATGACAAAAGACTTAGCTTTTGAACACTGATTAAAAGTTGATGAAGAATGATTTCAAAAAGCAAATGAAGAACATCAAGCAAAATCTAGAGTTTGAGCAGAAAAAAAATTTAAATGAGGTTTAGCTGATACTTGAGAGGAGACCATAGCACTTCACTCAGCTACACATTTGCTTTTAGCTTGACTTAGAAAATATGTTTGACCACATGTTCATCAAAAAGGTTCAAATATTACTCCAGAAAGGCTTAGATTTGACTTTAATAATGATGAAAAATTAACTCCAGAAATTCTTTCTCAATTGGAAGATTATGTAAATGGTGCCATTTCAGCTTGATTTACAGTATTTGTAGAGGAAATGCAAAAAGAAAAAGCAAAATCTGATTGAGTAGAGTGAAGTTTTTGGGAAAAATATCCAGAAATAGTAAAAGTTTATAATATGGTTTGAACTGATGGGACAGTCTATAGTCGTGAACTTTGCTGATGACCTCATGTAAAAGATTCTTCTCAAATGTGAAAATTTAAAATAAAAAAAGAAGAGAGTAGTAGTGCTTGAGTTAGAAGAATTAAAGCTATTTTAGAAAAATAATATTTTAATTTTTTAATAAAATTTTATGAATAAATTTGCAGAAAAATATTCAAGTTTTATGGCTGCTGTTGCTTGAATTGCAATATTTTGATATGGAATTTATCTTTATTTTCATCAAAATACAATTGAGCAATTTGTCAAATCTTCTAGATTTTTAACTCAAGTTTTTGAAACTATTTGAGTTTATTGAATAATCTGAATTTTTGTTGTTGTTTGAGCTTTGGTTGCAGGATTCTCAATTTACTATATTTTTAATGATTAAAAAATTATGTACACTCCACAAAAATTTTATGAAGAAATTTTAGTTTCAAATCCTTATTTAAAAGTCTCTGAAAAAAAATATTTTGATGAGCACTGAAAAGAAAGTAGTTTTTTGATTACTTGACATAATCGTAATAAAACAGTTTGAACTTGCGTCTTACCAATAACAAAAGATAAAAGAATAATTTATTTGAAAGAATTTAGATACTGACCTGAAGATTGGATAATAAATTTTCCGATTTGAATGCTTGATGATTGAGTAGATGAAATTTCTAATTGAAAAAGAGAATTAGAAGAAGAAACTTGATTTTATTCTAATGATTTAGATTTTTTGAGCGAGACAATTATTTGAAATTATTTTGAATGAAAAATACTTTATTATGTTGCTAAAAATTGTGAAAAAATTTGAGAGCAGAATTTAGAAAGTTGAGAAAATATTCAGGTTTATACTGCAACTTTTGCAGAATTTGAAAAAATGATTTTGGATTGAGAAGTAAAATCAAGTGAAACTGCTTTTTGTTATTTCTTAGCTAAAACTAGATGATATTTTAATTAAATTTTAAAAGAAAAATGATTTCAACAAACCCACCAAAATGAACTTATGACTGGTTCCCTGAAGAATTTCAAGTTAGAAAGTACATATTTGACACTTGGAGAAAAGTGTGTTTAAGTTACGGTTTTGAAGAATATCTTTGACCACTTGTTGAAGATATAGCTATTTGGGAAGCAAAATCTTGAGAAGATGTTGGATGAAGCGAACTTACAAGACTTACTGATAAATCTGGTGAAATCTCAAATTTGGCTTTAAGACCAGAAATGACTCCAACAGTAACTAGAATGGTTTCAAAAGTTTGGAAAGAAATAGAAAAACCAGTAAAGTGGTTTTCTATTGCAAATTTTTATAGAAATGAAAGACCTCAAAAGTGAAGGAATAGGGAATTTTGGCAGCTAAATTGTGATATTTTTTGACAAAATGGGATAGAAAGTGATATAGAAATTTTAAGTCTTTGACTTGAGCTTATGCTTGCCTTTAATCCTCCAAAAGATAGTTTTAAACTTCACTTAAATCACAGAAAGGTTTTGGATAGTTTTTTTAGTAAAATATCTGAAAACATTGATAAAGTTGCTCTTTTTAGACTTCTTGATAAATACAAAAAACTTAGTAAAGAAACTTTTGAGGCTTCATTAAAAGATTTATGAGTTTCGCAGGAAAATATTTCTTTGACTTTGAAATTTTTAAATTCAAAAAGTATTGAAGAATTAGATGAAAACTTTTCGTTTTTAAGTAAAAATCCTGATTATAAATATTTCAAAAAAATATTTGAAAATTTAGAAAAACTTTGATATTGAGAGTATTTACAGTTCTCGTGAGCTTTAATTAGAGGATTTGATTATTATGATTGAGTGATTTTTGAAGTTTTTGATAATAATCCTGAAAATCCAAGGGCTTTGTTTTGATGAGGAAGATACAATTGACTTGCTTGAATTTTTTGAGTAAAAGAAGATATTCCTGCTGTTTGAATGGCTCCTGGAGACGAAACTTTGAAAATATTTTTAGAAAATTGGTGAATTTTAAAAAATTTACCAAAAACAAAAAATACAATTTATTTTCCACTTCTTAGTGAAGAATTGTTTTTAGAGAGCCAAAAGCTTGCAACAAAATTGAGAAAATCTTGAAAAAATATTTTATTTTCTTTAAATACAAAAAAAATAGTAAAAGCCTTGAAATTTGCTGAAAAAAATAATTTTGAAAATATTTTAATTTTTTGAGAAAATGAGGCAAAAGATAAAAAATATATTTTAAAAAACCTAAAAAGTGGGGAAGAAAGAATTTTTGAAATTTAAAAAAATGAGTTGAAAAAACTCATTTTTTTAGTAAAAATTTTGTGAAACTATTTTCTTAGCTCTTCTTCCAAAATTATAGCTTTTGGAAACAAAATATTGTTTTCTAAATGAACATGTTTATGTAAATCTTCCTCAAACTCAGCTAGAAGCTCAAAAGTTAATTTGTAAGTATTGCAAGCATCTTGAGGAGGAGTTAAATCATTAGTTACATTTCTTATATTTTTAAAAGCGTCTCAAGCGTTATCATGTTCAGCTTCCATTTGAGTAATTGGATTCTTTATTGTTTCAAAAGGAGGGTTTTCCAAAGCTGATTTTGTATTTTTTGCTTCAACCATTTTTTTGATAAAAGGAAAAAGTATATTTTCTTCTTTTTGGATGTGAGATAAAAGCTCATCTCTTACAGCTCTGAAATTTTTTTGCACTTCAAATAGTTCTGGATGATTTTCAGAATGAACTTCAACAATTTTATCCAAATATGGTTCTATAATTGGTAAATTTTTGCGAACATAAGAATGATGATTATTTACTATATAGTCTGCTAACTTATCAAGCTCTAAATAATCATATAAAGTTTCTTCTTTTTTATTGTTTGAAATGTTATTTAATTCAGATAAAAGTGAATTTAAATCTATATTTTGATTTTTGCAAGCTTCTTCAATTGAGATTTCTCATCAGCAACAAAAATCAATTTTATATTTTTTAAATATTTCTGCAGTTGAAAAATTGCTAGCAACACAACTTCAAACTGTTTGTTCTTTATTTATCATAATTTCAAAATTTTTAGAAAATAAATTATAATCATTTTAATCAAATATTTAGAAATTGAAAATTATTTTTTTCTTTTTAGATTTTTTCATAAAAAACGCTTTTTTAAAATATTTTAATAAAAATAAAAAATCTCTTGACAATTATGAAAAATTATTTATATTATAAATATATATTTATAATTTTACATATAAAATATGAATAACAATTTGAAGAAATTAGTAATTGCTTCAGCTATTTCGGCTGGACTTTCTTGAGCTGTTAATGCTCAAACAAAAGAAATAAGAGATCAAATTGATTTTATTAGTAGTCAAAACATTTGACATTCTTTTGGTGATTTAAGTAATTCTCTGTGAGTTTCTATTGAAACTTTGGAATGAAAAACTATAGTTTGAGTAAAATTTTTAAAAGTTTGAGAAAAAGCTTGAGCTTTGCTTGAACTAAAATGATGAAAAGATTATCAATCGGTATTTTTGACTTGAACTTGGAATGGTAAAAATATGTGATTAAAGGCTACAGTTTGAGAAATGCAAAAAGAATTAACTGGAATAGAAATTTCAGGGAAAAAAGCAACAAATATTTTTGCTTGAGTTGAATGAGTTTATAAATTAAATGAAAAAGTTGCTTTATGAGCTTATATAAATCATACTCAAACACAAGATAAAAATTTAGAATATTTTAGTGAACAAAGACTTAGATTAGGAGAAAAGCCAGCTTATGTTACAAATGAAAGATGGACAAAATTTGATTGATATGGGAAAACTTCATTTTGATTATCAGCAGAATACTTACCAAATGAAAATAATAAATTTTCAGCAAATATCTGATACTCAAAAGCTGATAAAAGCTGAGTTGAAGGAAAAGTTGCTTATTATCACTTAACTAATGACAACAAAACAGAACTTTGAATTGAATTAAGTTGAAGTAAAGATTATAAAGAAGCAAAAGCTTTAGTAAGCAGATATGTAGCTTGAAATCTTGAATTAAACGCAAATGCTTGAATAAGGGAAATAAGAGACAAATCTGAATGATTCGTTTGAGCTGGATTTAACTACTCTCTTGATAAAAAAAGAAATTCTAAATATAATTGATACACTTCAGACTTAAAAGTAGATCCTAAAACTCATGTACAGTGAGCTTCTGAAGCTTCAAAAGTTCTTTATTGAAAAGTAAAAAATTATTGAAGTTCATCACTTTCTCCTATTGAAAATGTTGCACCAACTATACTTTCAATAGAATGAAAAAAAGATCTTTTGACTAATGAAGAAATAAACTTGATTGTAAATATTTTTGATAAAGATAAAGATTTATTACAACAAACTGTTGTTTTGAAAGCTGTTAATCTGCCAGAAGGTTTAAAAATTTCATGAAATAGATTAACTTGAAAAATATCTAAAGCTTGAAAATATGTAGTTGTAGTTTACGCAAACGACTGAATAGCTGATTCTGCTCCAGAAGCTATAGTTTTAAATATAATTTGAGCATCAGTTCCGTCAACTCCATATATTCCTTCAACACCTTCTACTCCAGTTCCACCGGTAACACCTCCGACTCCTCCAGTTCCACCAGTGACACCTCCAACACCTCCAGTTCCACCGGTAACACCTCCAACTCCACCAGTTCCACCGGTAACACCTCCGACTCCTCCAGTAACACCACCAACTCCAGGAGTGTTTAGATTTGAAGTTACTCCTCTTACAAACCAACATGTAGAAGCTTGAACAAGCTTTACTCCAAGAACAGTAACTGCAAAAGATAGTTCAGGAAACACTGTGACAGCAACAATAATTGAAAATACTGTTGATCCAACTAGATTATGAAGAGGAAAAATAGTTTATAAAGCTGTAGATTCAGTAACTTGAGAAGAAAAGACTATAGAAGACACTTATGAAGTAAAAGATACTATTCCACCAGTTTTTGAATGACCATGAATTGTCTTGCCTCCAGAAATGGATGATTATGACTTTGGTCATACTATTATTAATGATAGATTTGCTAATGATAGTTTTGAATGAAGAATAAAAGCTCATATGGATACTGGTTATAATCGGCTTCCAAATTGAGATTTACAATGATATATAGCATATAAAGCTTGTGATAGTTCTGGAAATTGTGTTAGAGATGAAACTAGGACAATTGTAAGATAAAAAATTGTTATTCATATAAAATTATAGTAAAAAAGAGAGATTTAATAAATAAATCTCTCTTTTTTTATCTTTGAGATATTTTTATAGCATTTAAAAGAATATCTTTTCAGATTTCTAACTTTACTTCTTTGTCATTTCAAGAATCATTATAATTTGAATAAACATAATCACTAAAAATAGGATTTAATCAGTTTATTATGTGAAATTCATAAGTTTTGAAGTGATTATCAGGACTAGTAGTTTTCTTTAAAACTACATTATAAACGGTTGCATTATCTATAAAATCAAACTTTCTTTTATTTTCTTCAAATATTTTTTGAGGAATTTCTATTCATAATCATTTTTCTGAACTGTTATTCAAAGTTTTTCTTTCAGTTCACTTTTTTCAAGCTGTATTACTGTAGTTTTGCATTTCACAACTATTGCTATTTCCTGTACAGCTTATTTCAAAAGGAGAAATTTTTCAATTTTCAAACTTGATTCTATCATTTATTTTGAAACTATTGCTATTTCAAACTACACTATAATTCAATCAAACTACTTCTCATCACTCTCTGATTAGTTTTCTCAAACTTCTTCACAAAATACGTACATCTATTATGAAATTCTTAGATGAAACAGGAATTTCTATATTTTCTACTTTATTACAGTTTTTGTAAAACTTGAATTGTTTATTGTATTCATCCTCAAAAATAAATTTTTCTTTATTTCAAGCAGGAATTTTTATTAACTCCAAAAAATTATCTTGTTCTTTACATTTATCAATACTGTCTCAAATTATTCTTTCTAAAATAATATAATATTGTTCTTTAGTGTCAAAATTATCAAAGTTATAATATCGTTTTTCTTTAAATCACTCAGTTATATTTTTATAATCTACATCACATTTATTTTTTATTTTGTTTCTGTTTGTATTATCGACTTCAAAACAAGAACCTTTATAAACAAACTTTTCTTCATAATTTTCTTTTTGAATATTCTTTAATTCAAAATCTATATCTTCATTTTGAGAAATATTTTGTAGATCATTAGTTGGATCAACTTTAGGATTTGTATTGTTATCAATTAGTTTATTTTTTGTATTTAAAATATTTCTTCATTGGATTTGTTCTATTTCTAGAGTATATACTTCTCAATTTTTAAATCAATAAAATTTATTTTTATTTTCCTCAAAATCTTTAGTTTTAGCTAAATCACTTTGAGAAATATTTTCTCAATTTTCTGATTCTATGATTTGTCCTTGAACAAAATCTTTTGTAGAAAAAATAGTTTTTTGTTCGTCGTTTGTTTCAGGAATAGGTATGATATTTTCTTTTTCTACAGGGAAGTCTCATTTGTCTAAACTTTTGTCTATTTTTACTTTTTCAGGAATCTCTTTTCAGACTAAATTATCACTTACAGTCAAATCATTTACTCAAATAGTTCATTTTACGAGAGTTACTACGGAGTTTCAAGAATTGTTATCAACTATAAAAATAGTTCATCTTACAGCTGCTGTCAAGTCTTGAGTTCAAATATCAAACTTTGATTCACTTTCTTTCAAATCTGAAGCAAAAAGCCAAAGTTTTCCAGCATTTAAAAATAAAGAAACTTTTGATTTTAAATTATTTTCAAAAACGAATTCTCAATTATTTTTTCAGAATTCTAGTTCTACTTTATTTATTCCTGTAAGTTCAAGTCTTCACATATTTCAGTCAGAAAAAAATAAATCATAGAATCTCTTTCCATCAACTTCTGTTATTTCAGCAATAATTTTCTCTCAGTTTTTAAAGAATTCTCAGTTATTGTAAGCTAACTTATCTTTTTCTTTAAAAATATTTTTGTTTTTATCAGTTGCAGTTAAAATTATTTTTTCTGGATTATAAGGTAAAAAATATTCTCCATCCATTACAAAACGAGGCCCGTTATACTCTCTAATAAGTCAAGATAATCATTTATCTCATCTGTAGCTTCAAACAACCCTTGCTTTAAATTCTTCTCAATTTTTTGTTACTCAAGCTACATCAAATGCATTTCATTCTTTTAGTAATCAGTAAGAGTAATATTGATTTGTTCTTGGATCCAAAGGTATTTCAGATAAATATTTTTTTGGTAAAATTTTCTCAGTTACTTTTCCATAAGCTCAAAAAGCGCTCTCTGTTTCACTTTGAAAGTTTTCGTGGCTATAAGCTCAGTTGCTTTTAAAATACGTTCTGTTTCAATCAGGAAGAGGAAGTGACTTCTCAGAATCATACATCAAATTAAGAGAATTACTTATACTCATCAAGTCCGCTTGAACTCTAGTGTTTGAAGTTTTATCACTAGAATCAGAAACAACTTTTACGATTACTATCGTTATTATTATCAAAATAGAAATAACAATCAATAATTCTACAAAAGTAAATGCAAATTTATTTTTCATAAATATAAATTAAAAAATATTTTATACTTTTATTATACTATATAAAAGCAAAAAAAGATAAAAAGTAATGTAAAATTACATTGACTATTTTATAAAATATTTTATTGTATAGTTTTTCCGAATAAAATCAAAAAAAATATAGATTTTTTTATAAAATTTATTATAATTTTTTTTGTACTTTAAAAATTATTGAAAAATTTATGGAAAAGAAATTTTCTTTTGTTTTAAATTTGCTATTTGACTTATTTTATGTCTGTTTAGCTCTTTTTGTGTTTTGATATTTTAATTATTCTCTTTACTGAATAATCTTATCTTGAGATACTGACTTGATTTTAAGAACAGTTTATTTTGTCTGAAATCCTATTTTATTTTTATTGATTTTATCTATTTTTTGAGGAAAATACAAATCTTTCATTATAAATACGATTTTTGTTCTTACATCTATTCTTTTCACTTGAATATTTGCTTTTGCGTTTTTTGATGCTTATATGTATGCAGTTTTGTTATATTCTCTAGCTGGAATTGAATTTTTTAATTTTTGAGCAGTAATAAAAGTTTCTTTTCCAACTGTCCTTACTGTTTCTGGAATGCTTCTTTGACTAACTCTTTCAAAAAAATCAAAAATATTGCCTTTAATTATTTTATGATTTTCAGTTTGATTATTTTATTTTATTCCACTTTTTGAGTGAATTTATCTTTGAATTCTAGATTACTGATGAATAAGATGAATAGAAGTAAAAAATAAATTCTTTTTTTCAGTCAGTTATTTGATAATTTGTTTTTTGTTTTTCTTTTTTTTACTATTTTTTGCTCATAAAAAAGAAAAAATTGAAACAATTTCTGAAGAAAATCTAGATTCTAACGCAGAGGAAAATTCCTCAGATTCTGAAAAACAAAATGAAATTTCTAAAGAAAATTTAGAAAAAGAGGAAGAAAAAGCTATTTCATAAAAATATTTTTTGTATTTTTTTCAAAATCGTTATAATATCTAAGTTTAAAACTAAAAATAAATTATGAAAGATAGTATAAATATCTCTGTGATAGGTTGATGAAGCTGAACTTTTAATGTTTTGTATTGATTAAAAAAAGTAGAACTTGATAAAGAAAAAAATTTAGCTGCAATTATTGCAATGACTGATTCTGGTGGAACAACTTGATATATTCGTGATAAATATTGAGTTTTACCTCCTTGAGATATCAGAAGATGAATTGCTGCCTTGGCTGAAAACACATGATTTGTGAGAAAATTATTTGAGTATAAATTTGACTGAGAAGAATGAGTTATTTGATGAAATAAAATAGGAAATATCTTACTTACAGCTTTAAATGATATAACTTGAAGTTTTGAAGCTGGACTTGATGAAGCTTGTAAAATGTTTAGAGTAAAGGGAAAAGTGATTCCTGTTACTTTGGAAGATGTACATTTGTGAGTTAGATTTGAGGATGGGACTGAAGTTATTTGAGAAAAAAATATTGATGTAAGTAGTAAAAATAGTGAAGAAAAAACTCACAATGTTGATCAAAATATAGTTGATGCATTTCTTGTTTGAGGAGAGTGAAAAATCAATCCAAAAGCTTATGATACTCTTGTTTCTTCAGATATTATAATTATTTGACCTGGAGATTTTTATACTTCAATTGTTCCAAATCTACTTTCTCCTGGTATGAAAGAGGCTTTAGCAAAGACAGATGCTACGATTATTTATGTTTGTAATATAATGGCTGATTTATGAGAAACTACGCATTATGAGCTTCCAGATTTTATAAAAAATATTGAAAAATACGCTTGAGAAGTTATTGATTATGTTTTTGTAAATAATTGACATATTTCTGATGATTTAGTTGCAAAATATAAACTTGAGTGAAAGAAACCAGTAAAACTAAAGGCTGAACACGATTTTTCTTGAAAAAAATATAAAATTGTAGAAAGAGATTTTCTTGATGAGAGTGATTTAGTAAGGCATAGTCCAACTAAATTAGCAAAAACTATAGTTGATATAATTGAAGGATGGATAAAATAAATCCATTCTTTTTTTATCTTTTTTTGATATGAAAAGTTTCTAAAAATCTTTTGTATTCACAAACTCAATATTTGGCTCTCCAAAAACTTTAATAATATTTTTTTATACTTTTTAGCAGCATCAAAATAATCAATAATTAAAATTTATTGACAAAATAAAAAATATTCTTAAAAACAAAAAAGCTAGATAATTATAAATTATCTAACTCTTTTTCTAGATTTTTTAATTCTTTCATTTCTAAGTCCATTTCTCAAGAATTTTCCATTTCTTCAAGTTTTTTCCTCGCTTTTTCTCTATTTTTCTCAAGTTGCTTGATATAAGCTCTCAGTTGGGCTTTTGTCATGAATGGTTTACTTCAAGCAGGTGCAAATTCTGATGCCATAATCACTTTTTAACAAATATTTAAATATATTTTAACATTTTTTTAACAACTTGTCAAATTATACTTCTTTTCTTTCTTTCAAAGCATTTATCAAAGTGATATTATCCGCATACTCTAGGTATCAACTAGAAAGTCATCTGCTTAATTTAGTTATTTTTGTTTTGTATTTTAATTTTCTTTTTTCTATTTCTTCAATTATGTAGTTGCTTGTTGCTTCTCATTCTATATTTGGATTTGTAGCAAGAATTATTTCGACATTGTTTTCCGCATTTTCTATTCTTTCAAAAAGTTCTTTAAATTTTAAATCTCAGATAAAAACTCAGTTTATCGGAGAAATAGCTCCCCCTAAAATATGATATTTTCCTTTAAAAATCCCTGATTCCTCAATCATCACCATATCAAGATACTCTTCCACAACGGCAATTGTGTTTTCATCTCTGTTTTGTGATTTGCAAATATTACAAAAATCTTCACCTAAATCACAAAGAGAAAAACAGTTTTTACAAAATCAAATTTTTGATTTTATGTTTTTGATGCTATCTGAGAGATTTTCATTGAAATTTTGGTTTGAATTTAGCAAAAAAAATGCTAGTTTTGTAGCAGATTTTTCTCAGATTCAAGGTAAATAAGTGATAGAATTTATAAGTCTTTCCAATTCTTTTGGCATAAATATTTTCAAAATTTATTTTTTAACAAAAGAAATTATATAAAAAAAAATATTTTTATCAAGAAATAAAAAATAAAAAAATCCTTTCTCTAAAAAGAAGGGATTTTGCCTTTATATGCGAATTATTTTTTGTAAACGTATTGTATATTTTCTTTTATTACTAAAAAATTTGGATCTTCAACTTTTTCCATAAATTTCAAATCATCATCAGTCATTATATTTGAAAGACTTTCTAGTTCAGCTATTTTTACTTCTAGCCTTTCTCTTTCCATCAACAAATTCCTCTTTTGTAGTTCAAGCTCAATTATGTTATATCATTTTGTTGCGTTTACATTTAGTATCCAGATGTAATATAACAATAGCAATACGATTATAGTTAAAAGAGCGATATAAGTATAGTTTACTCAGAAATTAAACTTTTCTTTCTCTTTTTTTCTTTTACTAAAAAAATTTCTACTGAAATCTTCCATTACTACTTTTTGGCTCACGGTTAGTATTTTTTAAGAAATAATTTTAAATTTTTTCTGCAAATCTAGCTTTTGCACTTCTACTTCTTTTGTTGTTTGTTATTTCCTCTTGAGTTGGTAAAATAGGTTTTTTGTTTAATAATTTTAGAGATTTTTTGTGATTACAGCTGCAAATTAAATCTTCGCAAATACAATCTCTGCTCTCTCTTTTAAAAATTTGTTTTGTAGCTCTGTCTTCCAAAGAATGAAAACTTATAACAAAAATTATTCATCATTTTTCAAGTAATTTTATTGCATCATTTAAAGATTCTTCAATCGCATCTATTTCACCATTTACTTCTATTCTTATTGCCTGAAAAATTCTTGATTTTGTTTTTGGACTCCCTCAGACAAGCTCACTCAAATCAGAAGTTGTCTTTAGTCTTGACTTCTTCCTTTGCTCAATAATTCTTTTTGAAATCTTGTTTGCTTGTGGCTCTTCTCAGTATTTTAAAAATATTTCTCTAAGTTCAGAAGCTGTGTAAGAATTTACAATATCTTCAGCTGTTTTTCCCTTGCTTTTGTCAAGTCTCATATCAAGAGGTCAGTTTTGCATAAAACTAAATCATCTTTCAGCTTCATCTAAGTGTAGGGAAGATAATCATAAATCATAATAAATTCCTGTTATTTTTTCTATTCAAATTTTTTCTAATTCTTTTTTTAAATTTTTAAAATTTGAATTTATAAAAAATACTTCAACTTTATTTTTTTTAGAAATATTTTCTAGTCTGATTTTAGCTAATTCTAGATTTTTTGCATCAGCATCAAATCAAATAAAGATATCTCAAGCATTCAACCTTTCAATAATTTTGCTTGCGTGTCATCACATTCACAAAGTGCAGTCTACAATTATATTTTTTTTATTATCAAATACTTTTATTGCGTCAACCAATTCATTTAGTAAAACAGAAGTATGTTTCTTTTCAATTTCATTTATTTCAGGAAGCATTTGAAAAATGTTAAAAAAATGTTAATATGTAAAATTTCAACTCTTTGTTTAGCAAAATCTTACCTATATTTTTAATCTTTTTTTCAATTAAGTCAAATCAATATTACAAATATCACTAGACAAATCAAAAATTTATTTTATCTATATAAAGCTTTTTAAAAATAGTTTTTAACAACTTATTAACATTTCGCTTATTTGTCTTATTTTTTTGAAATAAAACTTGATTTTTTTGAAATATTACTAAAATAGTAATGTTTTAATTTTTAATAATGATAAATGATAAAAATTGAAGATTTGTATATTTGAATTTGAGAAATAGAAATCTTGAACTGAATTAGTTTACAATTTGAAAAAGGTAAAAATTATTGTTTACTTTGAAAAAACTGAAGTGGAAAATCAAGTTTATCTGCATTTTTGATGTGACACCCAAAATACGAATATATATCTTGAAAAGTAGAAATAAATTGAAAAAATTTGATTGATTTGAGTCCAGATGAAAGAAGTGCTGAGTGAATTTTTTTATCTTTTCAAAATGTTCCTGAAATCAAGTGAATCAAACTTTGAGAATATTTGAGAACTATTTATAACATTCACTTAAAAAACAAAAATCCTGAACAAAAAGATATAAGTCCATTTATTTTTAACAGATTTGTAAAAAAATATTTAGAAGAACTTCATATTGATGAAAAATTTTTAGAAAGAGATTTAAATGTTTGATTTTCAGGTTGAGAAAAAAGAAAAATTGAAATTTTACAAATGAAGCTTATTTGACCAAAATACATAATTCTTGATGAAATAGACTCTGGTTTAGATTTAGATGCTTTTAAATCAGTTTGTAAACTTCTAAAAAATTTAGACAGTGAAAACAATACTTTTATCATAATCACTCACTATTTCAAAATTTTGGATTATCTAGAAATAGACAAAGTTTATGTTATGAAAGACTGAAAAATATTTAAAGAATGAGGAAAAAACTTGATTGATTATATAAAGGAAAACTGATATGAGGATTTAAAATAAAAAAAGACCTATTTCTAGGTCTTTCTCAATACTTAATGATAAGGTTTAAAGCTCATCTTCAAATATTGAGTCCATTATATTTCTTACAACACTAAGTATTGCAATTACACCAAAGACTATTAAGGTGTACATAACTGTCTTCACAATGTCTCCTCCAGATAATCTGGAAGTAGCATACATTATAAAGACAACTAATAGCAGTGTTCCTGAAGGAAATCTACTATCATCATTTGCTTCTTTCATATTTTATCTCCTTTTCATTTATTGAAAAAGCGGCACAATTATGTATTTTTTTAAGATAAAGTCAAATTTTTTTTGAAAAATATTAATTTTACTGATTATATTCAATAAAAAAGGAAAAATATTTACTAAAAAATTTTAAAAACTAAAAAATTATAATTTCAAACTAAAAAAATTATGTCAGATCCACACAATATTAATGTAACTGAAAGCTGGTCTTTTTCTGATGATATCAAATACACAATCGAAGTTAAGCCTTGAATAAATGAACAAATTGTCAGACAAATAAGTCAAGCAAATAATGAGCCAGAGTGGATGCTTGATCTTAGACTAAAAGCTCTAAAAATATTTGAAGAAAAGGAAATTCCTAAATGGTGACCAGATTTATCAGACCTTGACTTAGATTCAATTTATTATTTTGCAAAGCCAGAATGAGCTTGAAATAACAAGAGCTGGGATGATGTTCCAGAAAAAATAAAAAATACTTTTGATAGACTTGGTATTCCAGAAGCTGAAAAAAAAGCTTTGGCTTGAGTTTGAGCTCAGTATGATAGTGAAGTTGTTTATCATAACTTAAAAGAAGAGTTAGTAAAAGAGTGAGTTATTTTTGATGATATGAGTCACGCACTGACTCATCATAGTGATTTGGTAAAAAAATATTTTTCAAAATGTATAAATATTTCAGATCATAAATTTTCTGCTTTGCATTACGCAGTTTGGAGTTGAGGAACATTTTTATATGTTCCAAAATGAGTAAAAGTAAAAGAACCTTTACAAGCTTATTTTAGAATGAACGCAAAGGCTTGAGGACAATTTGAACATACAATTATAGTTATTGAAGACGATGCTTCTGCACATTATATAGAATGATGTAGTGCTCCAAAATTTGATAAAAATTCACTTCATGCTTGAGCTGTTGAGATATTTCTTGATAAAAATGCTTCAATGAGATATTCTTCAGTAGAAAACTGGAGTTTGGATACTTACAATTTAAATACAAAAAGAGCAATAGTTTGAGAAAATTCTTATATGGAATGGGTTTCTTGAAATATGTGAAGTAGAACAACGATGCTTTATCCTTGTAGTATTTTAGTTTGAGATAACAGTAAAACTGATTTTTTGTGACTTGCTTTTGCTTCAAAATGACAAAATCAAGATATAGGTTCAAAAGTAATTCATATTGGTAAAAACACAACGTCAAATATAGTTTCAAAATCTATTTCAAAAAGTTGATGAATCTCAACTTATAGAGGTCTTGTTGATGTGAAGCCTCAAGCTACTTGAGCAGTTACAAAAATAGAGTGTGAAGCTCTTCTTTTGGATGAATTTTCTATTTCAGATACTATTCCTGATATCAGAGTTTCAAATACTGACAGCATAGTTGCTCACGAAGCTTCTGCTGGAAAGATAGATGAAGAAGAATTATTTTATTTACAATCAAGATGAATATCACAAGAGGAAGCTGAGGCAATGATTGTAAATTGATTTTTGAGTCCAGTTATGAAGGAACTTCCGCTTGAATATGCTTCAGAAATGAATGTTTTAATTACTATGGAAATGGAAGGAAGTATTTGATAAAAATTTTATAAAAATAATTTAAAAAATAGATGACAATGCAAATAACAAAATCTTGATTTTACAATTTAGAAGATTTTTGAGAAATTTCTAGGTTTGAAATATCCGATTGACTAAAAATAATAGCTTTGGATAACTGAAAAACAAGCAAAGAAATAATTGTTTGAAAAGATGTTGATTTAAAAATTTGTTGATTTCTTGAAAAAGAAGAAAATTACGAAATTGTTTTTAGACAAGTTTGAGAAAAATCAAATTTAGAAGTAAATTATCTAAACTTAGCTAAAAATTCAGAAAAGATAAAAGCAAAAATTCATAGTAAAATCGAAAGCAACTTTTCTCAAAGCGATGTTTTTGTTTCATCTATTTGCTGAGACAATTGAGAAGTTGATTTAGACTGAATTATTGAACTTGCTCCAAACTTCAGAAAAATGGCTTGACACTTGACTGAAGAAAATATTTTTCTTTGAGACAAGGGAAGAGTTAGATGAATTCCTGCTTTGCTTGTAAAATCAAACGAAGTTGAAGCAAGCCATGCTTGTAAAATCGAAAAAATCTCGGAAGAAGATTTGTTTTATTTGAGAAGTAGATGAATCGATAAACAAAATGCATCTTTTATTTTGGTTGAGTCAAAAGTAAAAAATATTTTTAAAAATATGGAAAACGAGGAAATTTATCCAGATCTGATAGAAAAAATCCTTTGAAAAATATTTTAATTTATGTAAAAAAATTGTAAAGAATTTGATTTATTTCATTTTAAAAATATAATTTTCCACGTGAATTTATCTTAATAATACAAAAATATGAAAAAAATATTTACTATTCTAGCTTTGAGTTTTTGAATAATTTCTCTAACTAATGCAGAAAACATAACTGTAAATTCTTGAAAAGTAGAAGCTACTGTTAAAGTTTCTTCTACTTGAGCAACAACTTCAACTTGATGAACTTCAAGCACTTGAACTCATGAAACTGATACTATAAAAACAGCTTCTTGATCAGCAGATCAAACTCCAATTGAAAATGCTGTTTATACTTATTATTACGGACAAACTTGTCCTCACTGTCAAGAAGTTGCAAAATATTTTGAGAGTGTTTGATGAACAGAAAAGATAAATATGGACAAAAGAGAAGTTTGGAACAATAGAGACAATGCACAAAAAATGGCTGAAGATCTAAAAAAGCTTTGACTAGAAAATGATACAAATATTTGAGTTCCTTTTTTAGTTATAAATCAATGATGAAAACTTTCTTATTTAAGCGGATCTAGCCAAATTATTTCTCACTTTGAATCAATTCTTTGAAAATATGATTCTAAAAAAATTACTGAAAATGAAAACATAAAATCTGAAAAAAAAGCTGAAGAAAAAAGCTCAAGAAAACAAATTTTCTTTTTTATTATGATTCTTTGCGCAATTATTATTCCAGCTGCAATTATTATTCCTAAGAAAAAATAATTATGAAAAGAAAATATATAATTTCTTTACTCATACTTATTGTCGTTTTGGTTTTGTTTTACTTTCTAGATAAAATATTTCCAGTAAAAGATATTTTAAGCTCAATGAAATCTGATTCTTTGTTTTGAAGACTTTCTTTTTTCTTGATTTTGATTCCTTCTGCAATTGCTGATAGTATAAATCCTTGTGAGTTTGCTGTTATGTTTATTTTACTGAATTCGGTGATGAAATGACAACAATCAAAGAAAAAAGTAATTGCAGTTTGAAGTGCTTTTATTTTGGCTGTATTTTTGAGTTATTTTTTGATGTGACTAGGTCTTTATAATGCTTTGACTTACATTCCTTGATGAACAGATGTAGTTAAACTTATAGCATGAATTTTATGAGTTCTTGTTTGACTAGCAAGTTTGAAAGATTATTTCTGGTATTGAAAGCTCTTCAAATTTGAAGTTCCTGATTCTTGGAGACCAAAAATGAAAAAACTTATCAGAAAAATAACTTCACCAATTTGAGGTTTTTTAATATGAATCCTGATTTCACTTTTCTTATTGCCTTGCACATCAGGTCCTTATATAACAATTCTTTGATACTTATCTTCAGAAAGCTCTAGTTTGAGCACTTGGTGATATATTTATTTGTTTATATATAACATAATATTTATTTTACCAATGATTGCTATTTTGATGATAGTTTTGCTTTGAGCAAGGGATGTTTGAGAACTTCAAGAAATGAAAGAAATTCATGTAGAAAAACTTCATCTTATAACTTGAATAGTTATGCTTTTGCTTTCAGCATACATTTTCTATGATTTATATAATACTTGAGCATTTGAAAGAATTTTTTGATAAAATATTTTTTAATTTTGGTTAAATGTATAATGATTTGATAACATTTTATAGTAAAACTCCACCAAATAAATGAGTTTTAAAAGATTATACTGTAAAGCATTATGAGGACAATAGTGTTTGTTGAGATGATTTAGAAGTTTACTTAAAAATAGAGGATAATAAAGTTACAGATTTCTCTTTTCAAGGAGATACTGCAATTATAACAACAGCTTGTGCTTCTATTTTTTGAGAAAATATTATTTGAATGTCTTTGGAAGAAATTTTAGAAAAAGATTATGATTATATAGAGTCTCTTATAGGAATGCCTGTTTCAAGTAGAAGAAGAAATGCAGCAGTTTTAGGACTTTTAACTACTATAAATGCTATACATAAATATTTAAATGACGGAAAAATACTAGATTTTGATGATTTGATAAACTAAATTTTTATGTTAAAACTTTCAAAAAAATGAAATTATGCTTTGAAAACTATTATTTATCTTGCAAACTCAGGAAATAATAGTTTTTTAAAAATCGCAACAATTTCTAAAGATTTAAATATTTCAGAGTCTTTACTTAGAAGAATCATTTCGGAGCTTGAAAAATCTGGAATAGTAAAGACAACAAAAGGAAGAAATTGATGAATTCAGATTTGAAAAAACTTTTCAGAAATATCTGTTTTTGATGTTTTACTAGCTGTTGATGAAGAACTTGGAATCACAGATTGTACAAAGTGATTATTCTGTGAGAATCAGCAGAATTGTGATACTACAACAGTTTATAAGAATCTTCAAAAATGATTTAACTGAATTTTAAAATTATATACTCTTGACAAAATAGCTAAGAATAAATAAATTTGTTATTTTATTATTTCTTAATAATTACATAAAAACTTTTGATAAAGTTATATTTATAATATTTGAGATAACTTCATTGTTATCTCCTAGGTTTAGTAAAAATCTAATTTCTATGATAAAAAATATTTTGAAAATATGAAATGTAGGGAAAAATCAGGAAATAGAAAAATATATAAAAGATATATGTAATTCGCATAAAAATGCTTTGAAAATAATGGAACAAGATGGTTATATCTTGGAAAAAGTTTTTTTTGAAGAAACTTTGAGGCTATGATGAATAAATTTTAAAGCTTCAAATAGTCACCAGTTCAATGAAATATCAAACATTGCCTGAACTGAGATTTTACTTTGTTTAATTTTTTCTAAAAATTCAAAAAAGGTACAAATAACATTATCATGAAAAAATTTTTCTTGAGTTCTTTAAAACTAATTTCTTAAAATGATTTCAAACCTAATAAAAACTGAAAATAAAAAAATAATTTCAAAAATAAATAAAAAGTTTACTGAAAACAAAGATATTTTTGAACAATTTACAAAGATCTGATATGAGTTACTTGAGATATTTTTTGATGAAAAAGAATATTGAGATAGTTTTTATATAGAGCAAAAAGATGAAGAAACGATTTTTGAACTAGAAAAAAATAAAAAAGCAAAACTAAATCTAGTTTTTGTTTTTGCAAATAAAAATAGTATTTTTTATTTTAAAGTTTTGTATTAAAGGATAAAAAAAATAGCTAAATATTATATTTAGCTATTTTTTTATAATTGTTCTAAATCAAGTTTTATAGAAGGTCCCATAGCATTACAAACATAAATAGTATTTATATATTTACCTTTTGCTCAGCTTGGTTTTACTTCATTTATAACTTTTAAGAAATGATTTAAGTTTTCTTCTAGTTTTGCAGCTCCAAATGATAATTTTCAAAAAATAGAGTGAACATTACCTTGTTTATCAGTTTTAAATTCAAATTTACCTCCAGAAATTTCTTTTATAGCTCATTCTAAATCAGCTGAAACAGTTCAAGCTTTTGGATTTGGCATAAGTCATTTTGGACCTAAAACTCTGGCAATTTTACCTAAATGTCTCATCATAGTAGGAGTAGCAACACAAACATCAAAATCAAGTGAAACTTTTCCTTTTTCTATATCATCAATAAGTTCTTCACCACCTGCAACAGAAGCTCAAAGTTTTTTTAGAGAATCAGCATTATCTTCTGTAAAAGCACAGATTTTTACTGCTTTACCTGTTCAGTGAGGTAAATTTATAGTTGTTCTAATCATTTGATCAGCATATTTTGGATCAAGGTTTAAGTTAAAGTGAACTTCAACACTTGGATCAAACTTTACTGTATTTGTTTTTTCAAGAAGCTCAACAGCATCTTTTACGTTGTAGCTTTCTGAAGTGATTAACTCCACAGCTTTTTTATATTTTTTTCCTCTTGCCATAAAAATATTATTAAATTATAAGGTACAAGCGACATTTTTTTGTCTTCCTTTTTAAAGGCCTGGAAATTATAATTATTTTTTTTGAAAAGTAAAGTTTTTGTTTAAAAAATAAAAAAAAATTGACTTAGTAAAATAGTTTGTTATACTACCTACAGATAGTAGTTAATTTTGACTATATATTCTTATCAAAGAGGAGTTTTTTCCTCTTTTTTTTTTAATTTATATTTATAATGAATTTTGACAATTACTATAAAAGAAATAAAAGTCTTTTTTGAAGTAATCCTTTAGAGATTATAAAAATAGCTGAAAAATTTTTAAATAAGGAACACATAATAGTTGATTTAGGATGCTGACAATGAAGGAATTTAATTTACTTATTAAATAAATGATTTAATATATATTGAATTGATATTAGTGAAGTTTCTATTTCGGATTTAAAAGTTAACTTCCCTGAGTATAAAAATAATTTCTTAAAAAAAAATATTTTAGATTTGGATAGTTATGATTTTTCTGATTTGATTTCAACATTTACATTTAACTTTATTGATAAACAGATTAAATTTATTTTTGACTTAAAAGAAAAGTCTAAGTTCTGAAGTATACATGTGATATCTGATTTTTTAGAAAAAAAAGACATACCTAAATGATTTTTGAAATCTTGACAAATAAATGAAATTTATAAAGACTGGGAAATACTTTACTATAATGAAGCAGAAATTAATACTATTTTTTGAGAAAAATGGCCTTGTTACAATATAATTGCTAGAAAAAACTATGAATAAATTTTATGATAAATTATATTTTAGCGAAAAAAATATTTTTTGAGAAGCTCCTATATTTATAGTAAAAAAATTTGATTAATATGTATTATTTTCCTTTTTCTTTCTCAACAGGGTCATATCATCACTTACTCCATGGCATACACCTCATAATCCTCCAAATTCATTTTAGACTTCAGCAAATAGCTCACTTTTTTTCAACTGCTTCTATGAAGTATTGGCTGCAAGTAGGGAAATATCGACAATAAGGATGGTTTCTGTGTTTTGCCCAAAAACTATGGTCTGGAGAAAGATATTTTTGATAAACTTTTATTGTTCTTATTATTATCTTTTGGAAAATATTTAATTTCTTGCTTTTCATAATAAATCTTAAAAATTTAGAAAATTTAAAAAAATCCTTGAAAGAATTTATTTTCTTCAAGGACTTTTATTATTTTACAAATTCTACTACATTTGCAAAAACTTTTGGATTTGAAATAGCTAGATTTGATAAAACTTTTCTGTTTAATTTTACTTTTTTCAAATACATTGCATTTATAAATTTAGAGTAGCTTAATCAGCTTTCTCTTGCCGCAATATTTATTCTAGTATTCCATAATTTTCTGAAATCTCTTTTCTTTCTTTTTCTACCAATGTATGCATTTAAACCAGCTTTCATCCAAGCATTTTTTGCTCTACTGAAAACTCTTGAGTTAAGCATTCTGTATCATTTAGTAGCTTTTAAGATTTTCTTGTGTCTTTTTTTAGTCATCAGACTTCTTTTAACTCTAACCATTTTGTGAAATTTTTAAATTTTAAATTAAAATATTATAAATGAGGTAATTGTTCTCTGATTTTTTTATTTTCACTTCCAGATACAACAAGTCCATATTTATTTCTAGTTTTTGATTTTTTACTTTTATTTGAAAGTAAGTGTTTATTCCAAGCTTGTCCTAGCTTAAACTTACCTTTTCAAGTAACTTTAACTCTTTTTTTAACACCTTTTCTAGTTTTTAAAGTCATAATAAATTTTATTAAAATAAATATTATTTAATTGGTTTAAACATCGCTGTAAATGTATTTCAAGTTTTTTTCACAGCTCAGTCTAGCTTGTAAAATTGTTCAATTCTAGTGACAAAAGAATCCATTTTTTCTTTTGCAAGATTTTCATATTGGTTTTCTCTTCCTCTAAGCATAAGAGTCACTTTTAGAGGATGTCCTAGTTTTGCAAATTTCTCAGCTTGATTTTTTCTTATTTCTAAATCGTGTTCTCAAATCTTGAAAGTAATCCTAATTGTCTTTAAATCAGGAGCTTTTCATTTTTGTTTATTTTTTTGATCTTGCTTTTTTTGTTTGTATAAAAATTTTCCATAATCGAGCAATTTCACGATACTATAATCATCTTTTCTTCCGATTTCCATCAAATCTAAACTCATAGAGCTAGCTTTAGCTCTAGCTTCATCAATACTCATTGTTCAGAAGTTTTCTCCATCATCTCAAATAAGTTGAACTTTTGAAGCTCTTATTTCATCATTTAATAATTTTTTCTTTTCTTTCAAAATTCCGATTTTAAAAATTAAGATATAGATTTCATCATTTTCACGAATCTAGCTTTTTTTCTAGCTCAATTATTTTTGTGAATGATATTTTTCTTTACTAATTTATCAATTATAGATTGTAAACCAGATTTAGTAGTTTTTCAATCAGAACCTTTTTGGTTTAAAAAAATATTTTGAGCAGCTTTTAAATCATTTTCTCTTATAGCTTTTTCAAAAGCAACTCTAGCTTCTCTGTATAACTCTCTGAAGTTATCATTTCTAGCTCTTCTTTTTTTATTTTGTCTTAATTGTTTTTTTGCAGAAGCAATTATTGGCATAATTATTTCAAATATAGAATAAAATAAATTTAAAAAATACTTTCTTGAATATTTAGCATAAACAGGGGACAAAGAGGATGTATTCTAAGAAATATTTTTTTCTCATGTCTCTTTAGGCCAATAGATTATATATAAAATGGCTTAATTGTCAAAGGATTTTACAAAATTATTTTTGAAAAAATATTAAAAAATTTTTGATTAAGCTTTAAATAAGTTAAATAATAAAATAATACTATATAAAGTATAGTAAAGTAAAAAAATATAAAATTTATTTGCAAAATATTTAAAAATTGTTATAATAAAGCCAAAGTTTTGTTTAGTTTTTATGATAAATCAATGGAAGCAAAAATCATTTACTGAAATGTGCCAAAGTATACACTTTATGATGCTGAACATAATTTTTATGCTTCAAATGAAAATATTATAATTTTATGAGTGTTACTTTTTATGATTCTGCTGAACTTATACATCTTAATAAGACTTTTAAAATTTAAAAACAAGCTATGAATCCAAACTGAGAATTCTTAATTTTGTGACCATTTTGAGTTTATGCAGCATATAAGTGTAGTTGATTTTTTATGAACTTTCCACCTAATTCTTTCTATAATTTTGTTCTATTTAGCCCTACTTTTGCCAATGATCAAATAAATCCTTTTCATTTTCAGATATATTTTTTAAATTTAGAAAATATAAAAAATAAAGAAAATACATATTGTATAAAACAAATTTCTAAAAAGTTATGAAAAAAATATTTCTTTCAATAATAATTCTTCTTTTTTCTTTTTGACAAGCTTTTTCTATTTGAGAAAATTATGCTTTTTATAGTACATCTCAATTAAAAGAAATGTACAAAAAGCAAGATGCTGAAGTTGAAGGTTATACAAGAGAGCTGTTAAGACAGGATTTATCTGATATAGAGAAGTTTTCAAAATTAAAATTATCTTTAAAGATTTCATTTCACATAAGAGATGAATTGAGAGAAGAACTTGCTTCTAGGTTAAAAGATGAAGAGGAGGGAGAAAGAAAAATGAAGTTTTTTATAGTAGTGGTTTGAATAATTATTTTGTTAATCTGGTGAACTATATATACTTTCAAAAAAGATAAAAAATAAAGAAAATACATATTGTATAAAATAAATTTCTAAAAACTTATGAAAAAAATATTTCTTTTAATAATAATTCTTCTTTTTTCTTTTTGACAAGCTCTTTCTCTGGGGGAGTATTGATGATATGTTTTTTTTAGTATAGAAGCTTTAGAAAAAGAAATATCTAAGCTTGATACAGAAATAGAAAATGCAACAAAATATTTTTTAAAGTTAGATTTAAATACTCAACGAAATTCTTATTTTTATACAGAGAGCTTTTTAAAGATAAAATTAGAACAGAGAGATGCAGCTAGATTTTATTTAAAAAGAAATTTAGAAGAAGTTGAAAAATCAAAAAGAGAAAGAAATATTCATTTATTTATTTGAATATGAATATTTTCAGTACTTTTATTATGTATGACTTTTGTTTTTAGAAATAAAAATATTTAATTATTAGAAATAAAAAAAATAGGAACAATTTTACGTTCCTATTTTATTTTTATCTAAGTTCTCATCAAATTTTTTTCACAGCAGCAATTATTTTTTCAATAATTTCAGTTTTGGCTTTATCATCAAGAGTTCAATCCATTGACTGGATATAAATTCTAAAAGTCAAACTTCTTTTTCCTGCAAGAACTAGATTATTTTCATAAATATCTATAAGTTCAACTTTCGTAATCAGTTTTGGTTCGGCTTTTTCAATAGTTGCTTTTACTTTGCTTGCGGAAACTTTGTCTTTTTCAACAACAAAGTTTAAATCAAAATTATTTTCTTGAAACATAGAAATATCTTTTGTCTTTATCTTACCAAAAACCATTTCTTTTAATTTTTCTACATCTATTTCAAAAAATCATATTCTTTCTGAAATTTCAAAATTTTTTGCAACTTTTGGGTGAATTTCTCAAACAAATCATATTTCTTGTCCTCTAACTAAAATCACAGCAGTTCTTCAAGTGTGAGCAAAATCTGGAACTTTGTCAGCTTTTTCAAAAAAATATTTTTCAACTCAAAGATATTTTAATAATTTTGAAACTGTTTTTTGAATATCAAAATAAACTAAATCTTTATCTATAACTTCAACCCCAGACAAAAAATATCTTTCCAAAACATCATTTCATTTTTTTTCAAAAACTTTTTCTATTTCAAATAACTTCAAATCTTTAAAATCTCTATTATTGTTCTCAACAGTCATCAATAAGTTTGGAATCAAACTTCCTCTCAAGTGAGTTAATTCTTCAGATAAAGCATTTTTCATTTCTACTAGATTTTCTGTAGAAAGTCAGCATTTTTCTACCAATTCTTTGTTTACAAAACTGTAAGTGTACAAATCAAAATATCAAATTGAAGTCAAAAAATCTCTAACAGAATTTTTTATTTTGTAAGTATTGCTTTGTGTTACAGCTCAGAGATTTATACTTGGAATAGTTGGCTTTATAGAATCATAACCAGAAATTCTAGCTATTTCTTCAGCAATATCAGCTTTGTAAGTCAAGTCTTTCCTCCAGAAAGGGATTTCAAGTTTGTCTCAAACTAGCTTAATTCATAAATTATTCAAAATATCTAAAATCTCAGTTTTTTCGTATTTTTTTCAAATCAAATTATTTATAAAATCTAAGTCAAAATCTATAAATATTTTTTCTTGTTTTTTAGGATAAATATCACTGAAACTTATAAGTTTAGCATTTGGAATATTTTTTAAAATTTCAGAAATAATTAAACTTGCTCATTTGTCCTGCATTTCATTTAAAATATCTTTTTCAAAAACATTTAATGCATCAGTTCTGATTCCAAGTTTTTTCCCAGTAATTCTTATAATCGCTTGATCAAAGTGAGCAGATTCAATTATAATATTTTTTGTAGAATCTGAAACTGCTGATTCTTTTCATCAAATTATTCATCCTAAAGCTAAAATTTTTGAATTATCAGCTATAACTATATCATTTTCATCAAGTTTGTATTCAGTATCATTTAAAGTTAAAAATTTTTCTCAAGATTTTGCTTTTCTGATAATGATATCTCAATCTATTTTATCTGCATCAAAAATATGAGTTGGCTGACCATAAAAGTAAAGTGAATAATTTGATAAATCTACAAGTAATCATTTTGGTTTCACTCAAGCACTATTTAAAACTTCTTTTATGTAATCTGGAGAATCTGAATTTTCTACATTTTCCATTTTTACTCAAATGTATCTAGAAACTTCATTTGGAATTTCATTTTTTATGTTTAAATCGGGAAGAGAACTTAAATCAATATTTTCATACTCAAAATCAAATTTTTTTCAATTTATGGCTTGTATTTCCCTTAAAATTCAAATATGAGAAAATAAATCCGGTCTGTGATTTATGGCTTTGTTATCTACCTCTATAATTGCATCATTTTTTTCTAAATAATCCCTCATACAAGCTCAAAGTGGAGCTTCTTCACTAAGCTCCATAATTCCAGCTTGTCTTTCATCAACAAGTCATAGTTCGTCTTCACTACAAATCATTCATTCGCTAGTTTCTCATCTGATTTTAGTTTTTGCTATTATAAAATCAGCTTTTAGTTTAGCTCAAACAAGAGCAACAGGGACTTTTATTCCAGCTTTTACGTTTGGAGCTCAACAAACAATAGGATAAGTTTGACCTAAAACTTCAACAGTTGTACAGTTTAACTTTTCACTATCAGGATGTTTTTCACAAGTTTTTACTATTCAAATAAATACTTTTTCTAAATTTTCTCATTCATAATCTATTTCTTCAACTTCAGCTGTATGCATAACTAAGTCTTTTGCGACTTCTTCTACAGATTTCAAATCTGGAATTTGTCTTTTTAATGCTTTGTAAGATATTTTCATTTTACTAAATTTAAATTTCTAAACTTGTATAAATATAAAGAAAAAATCTAGAAAATCAAGAAAAAAGTATTTTTGATTTGAAAAATTAAAAAAATTTGTTAAAAAAAATAAAAAATCCACTTTTTAGTGGATTTTGTAAAAATGGATTTAAACAACAGCTCTTCCTGGATTATTGTTATTTCTTCTTTTTTGCGCTTGAGCGATGTCTTTATCAAATTTTTTAAACATAGCTTCAGCATCTTTATTATTCTTTACAGTTTTTAAAAGATTAATAAATTCTTTTCTCATTTCATTATCTCCCTTAGTTAATTCTATATATTTTTTAATATTTTCTGTATTTATGTATGGACTTTCTGAACCCCCTTCCCATTTTACATTAAGTAAGTTACTAATAACATCTTTTCCTAAACCAAGATTTTCTAAAACATTTCTAATGCTATTTTCCGCAACTTGATTTTCTTTCACATAATTTTCTAAAGCACCTTGCGTTAAAGGTCACCATTTCCCATCTACTTTTCCTAAATCTTTTTTTCATAAAGTTATTAAAGTTTCTTGAAGTTCTTTTACCTTTTTTATATCTCATTTATCTTTTTCAACATTAAAACTACTAATTGTGTTTGGAGCATTTGCTATTCTTATTTCATTTTTTGCATCATCTATGAGACCTCCTACTCTTTCTACAATTGGAGAAGCTTTATCACTTAAAGTATCTTCATCTCATGTAGAATATTTTGAAAAAGCTCTTACTGGTTTACTGCTAAAAAAATTTTCCGCACCTTGTGCAAATTTCTCTCCATCACTTAGGTTAAATAATTCTTTAGTTCTAGCTATCAAAGCATCGAATTCTTTTTTATTTCATCTTTCTCATCTGGCTTCTAATTCTTTTATTATTGAATTTGCTAATACTCTACGTTCAACTCCACTATTTTGTCTTATTTCTTCAATCATTTTATTTGCTTCTTCTTTTTTTGCTTCTAACAGTCTATTTATAAAGTCTAGTTCTTTTTGACTAAGATTCTTAGTATCTCAAAGAGTAAATTCAACTTTTCAATTTGTATTAGAATAACTTATATTTATCCCTTCTTTTTTTTGAGGAGTATCTTTTGCCTCTTGTTTTGGTCCTGTTTCATTCATAATTTTATTTTTAAAATATAATATAACAATATCTTATCATATAAAATTTTTAAATGCAAAAATTTGATAAAAAAAAGATTTTGATTAAAATAATAGAAGTAAAATAAATAATAAAAAAAGTATTTTTATGAAGTTAAATATCGTTTATAATCACAAAACTTGGACAGATTTTTATAATTCAATTATAAATTGAAAAATAAATCATAAAAATTTTTTACAAAAAATAATCAACTTTGACCGTAAAAACCATATCAAATTTGGTATTTTTTATACAATTGAGAAAAAAAATGAAGATTATTCTTGAAAAATCGTTTTTTGATTGCAAGAAGAAAATAAAGCTAAAAAAGAATTTTTAAAATCATTTTCTGAAAAACTTAAAAAATTTTTAGAAAAAAATATAAAAGAACAAGAAAGTAAAAAACAACCAAAAAAAGATGAAAAATATTCTTTTGAAGCTTTTGAAAATTTAAACTGCTGAGTTGTATGTTTTCCTATAGAAGAAGGCTTTTCTATATTTTGATTTTCTTTAATTGTAAAAAATATTTTTAAGTTTTTTTATGAAGAAGTTTTTTGAGAAAAAGATGTTTCTAAATCAGTAAATATTTATCTTTGAGAACCAACAAAAGCAAATTGAGAAGAATTTGAACAAACAGATTTTCAAGAGGGGAATACTTGATATTTACCAGATTGGCTTAAGATAAATAAAGATGAGGGAGAATTTATAAATGAAAAATATTTTTGAGATGTGATTTTAAATGAAGAATTGCAGAAAGAACTAGAAAATTTAGTAAATCGTTACAAAAATAAAACTCATTTCAAAAAATGGAATGCTGATGAACCTAAAGGTATTTTACTTTACTGACCTCCAGGAACGGGAAAAACAACAATTGCAAAACTTATTGCAAGTGAATTACGACTTAGATTTTATACTTTGTCAAGTAGTGAAATAGTTTCAAAATGGATTTGAGATTCAGCTAGAAATTTAGATACTTTTCTTAAAAAAATTAAACCAGATTCTATTCTTTTTGTTGATGAGATAGATTCTTTAATTCCTAGAAGAGGAGCTTTGTGATGAGATATTTGACATGAAAATTCTGAAAGACTTTCAGTTGTCACAACATTTTTAGAATATTTAGATTGAACAAAAACACTAAAAGATGTACTTTTTATTTGAGCTACAAACAATATTGAGCATTTAGATAAAGCTATCCTTCGTCCGTGAAGATTTGATTATAAGCTGTTTATAGGGCTTCCTGATAAAGAATCGAGAATTAAACTTTGGAAATTGTATTTAAAAAAAGTTCAAGAAAATATTTCTTTTGAGATTTATGATGAAAATATAGATTTTGCTTATTTGGCTGACATTTCTAATTATTTTTCTGGAGCTGATATAAAAGAAATAGTTAGAAGAATAATGAATGATTACGCAGTTTGAACATTAAACCTTTGAGAAATAAATTTTTCTTCACAAATAACCTTTAAATGATTGGTTTTTAACATAGAAAAATATAAAGAAGAGATTTCTTTAAATAAATGAATAATTCCAGAAAAGGAAAAACTTTATTTAAAGGATATTTGAGGGCAAGATAAACTTAAACAAGAGCTTAAAAAAATAATCACTCAAATAAAAAATAAAGAAAAATTTGAAGAGTTTTGAGTTCAAATGCCTAAATGAATCTTGCTTTATGGTCCTCCAGGAACAGGAAAAACTTTGGCTGCAAAAGTGATAGCAAATGAGAGCTGAATTCTTTTTTATATGTTGACAGCAAAAGATTTTGTGTGAAATTTATGAATAGAAGCTTTGGAAGAAAAGTTTTCTAAACTACAATCTCCTTCTATAGTTTTTATTGATGAAATAGATGCAATTTGACAAAAAAGAGATTATTTAAACTCTTATGATATAAAAGTATTAAACACCTTTTTGCAGAAAATGGACTGATTTGTCTCTTCTGAAGATATTTTCTTTGTTTGAGCCACAAATAACATAAATATTTTAGATGAAGCTTTGCTTAGAGCTTGAAGATTTGATTTAAAAATATTTGTTGATTATCCGGATTTAAAGGGAAGAGAAGAAATATTTAAAATTTACATAAATAAGTCAAAAACAAAAAATTGAGAAAGACTTTTTGTAAAAAATATTGACTACAAAGAGATTTCTCTACAAACTGAAAATTTTGTTTGAGCTGATATAAAAGAGCTTATTCGTCGATTAAAACAAAACTTAACTTTAAAAATTATAGAAAATAATTTAAACTTAAAATGAAATGAAATCACTTCAAGAGATATCTTAATTGAGATAAAAAATTATAAAAAAGAAAAAAACATTTCACCAAAAAAGATTTGATTTGAAGCTTAAAAAAACTAGAATTTAAACAAATTCTAGTTTTTTTTCTTTTTTGTTTTTGGTAAACTTTCACAAGCAATTCAGTCTTTGTCTTTATCAAGCCCATAAATATCCAAACTTTTTGGATTTGAAACTCACTTATTATTTTTCTTAATTTCATTCATACAAGTATCATAAACCTTTTGTGCTTCAGCTTGAGTTGTAAAATTATTACAATTCACATCAGCTTTTACACAGCTTCAAATAAGTCTTACTGTATTTCCATTTTTATCTTTTACACTTTCAACTCTTGATTCTTTATAGTTTCATGTTTCCCAAAGTTTTCACAAATCTACATCATAATTAAATCCTTCAAGTCACATTGCAATTGCTAAAAGTACAAAAATAATCCAAAGTGCGGTTGTTGCCTTTTTCCAAAAAAATATTAAGAATAAAACAATAACCATTAAAATTCAAATAATCCACATTCTGCATTTTTTACTGTTTCTGCAGTCTTGTAAAGTTTCTTTTATTCACATAAAAAATATTTTAAAAATAATGAATTTATTTTACGAATTTTCTTAGTTTTGTCAAAAAAGTGTTAAAGTTTTGACTTTTTAAAGATAAATTTTAAAATACCCCAAAATAGAACTAATTTTAAAATTATGAAATTTGTGCTTTCAACTATTGCTTGAGTTGAATCTATAGCCAAAAAAGAAATAGAACGAGTTTGAGGGAAAATTGAGGAAGTAACTGACAGACTTGTTATATTTTCCTGAGATGCAAAGCTTATGGTTT
Organism: Candidatus Gracilibacteria bacterium GN02-872; assembly: GCA_003260325.1. Taxonomy (GTDB): domain Bacteria; phylum Patescibacteriota; class Gracilibacteria; order BD1-5; family UBA6164; genus GN02-872. The sequence goes on from MOLU01000002.1 coordinate 96,368, forward strand.
CAGTAAATCTCTGGTCAAGAGTTGGAAATAAACTTTATATTTTGCTTGAGGAAAAAGAAAAAGTTATTGATTTTGATAAATTTTTTGAAACTATAAAAAATATTTCTTTTAAAAAATATTTCAAAAAAAATAACCCGATTTTAGTTAAGGCAAGCTCTACTCGAAGCGAATTATTTGCAGAAAGAACTATGCAATCTCTCTGAAAAAAAGCAATAATTTCTTCTCTTGTTTGAGCTGAAAATAAATACTTTGAAGATGAAAATGAGCAAAAAGTAGAAATTTTGCTTTTACTAGTTGATAACAAACTCAGAATTCTTTTAAATACTTCATGAGAAGCTTTACATAAAAGATGATATAGAAGAGAATCTTGAGAAGCTCCGATAAAAGAGAGTTTGGCTGCAGCTTTAGTTTTACTTTCAAACTGGAAATTTAAAAATGATTTTTTTGATCCATTTTGTTGAAGCTGAACAATAGTTATAGAAGCTCTTATGATAGCTAAAAATATTGCTCCAGGACTAAAAAGAAAATTTGCATTTGAAAAACTTTGACTTATTCAAAGTGAAATTATTGAAAACGAAAGAAATATCGCAAAGCAAAAAGAATTTAACTGAAACTATAAAATATTTGCTTCAGATATAGATGAAGAAATTCTAGAAATAGCTAAACAAAATGTAAAACGAGCCTGACTTTCTTGACAAATAATATTTCAAAAGAAAGATTTTAGAGAACTTTTATCAAGTGAACTAAACTGAACTTTAGTTTCAAATCCTCCTTATTGAGAAAGACTTAAAACTGAGGACTTAGGGTGACTTTATAAAGATATTGACAAAATTTTTAGAAAAAATAAAAATCTAAATTGATGAATTATTTCAAGTTTTTTAGATTTTGATAAAATTGTGAAAAAAGATTTTTACAAAAAAAGAAAACTTTATAATTGAGGAGAAATGTGTTATTTTTGGAGAAAAAATACTTTTTAAAAACTTAATTATACAATAAATATTTGCATTTTAAAGAAAATATTTTTGCAATTATTTTAAAATATGCTATACTTTGTATAGTTTCTGAACTAATAAATTTTAATTTTTTAAATAACTAAATTATGACAAAAGAGAAACAAAATATTTTGATGCCTTTGATATCTACAATGCTTATTTTTACATTGGTAAATATTTGAGCAACTTATTTTATGCTAAAACAAAATCAATATGATTTTAACTGATGAAAAGAAAATTATGAAAAACTTTCTTATTATAATAAAGTTCAGTATAACCAAATGTTTGGTGAATATAAAACTTTAGAAGAATTTAAGAAAGCGCTTGATGAAAGAGTAAAAAATGCCTGAGGTACAGTTTGAGATAATAACGCTGCTACTCAACCACAAGAAAAATGAAAAGTTTCTCTTGAAGAACTAAAAGTCACAACTCCAGTTTATGGAAAAGCTTGAACAAAATTTTCTATTTATGAGTTTAGTGATTTAGAATGTCCTTATTGTCAACAACTTCATCAAACTGGTATAGTTAAAGATGCTGTTTCAAAAAACTGAGAAACTTTAAATTATGTTTTTAAAAACTTTCCATTGACTCAAATTCATGCTTGAGCTCAAATGAAATCTGAAGCTGGACTTTGTGTGTTTGAATTAACTGGAAATAATTCAGAATCATTTTATAAATATATAGATTGAGTATTTGCTGCAGGAACTCGTGCTTCAAAAGATGATATTTTAAAAATAGCTGAGTCAATCGGAGTTCAAAAAGATAAAATGGAAGAGTGTATAAATTCAGGAAAAAACAAAGCAACAGTTGAAAAAGATCTAAATCAATGAATGCAACACTTTGGTGTTGGATGAACACCAACTTTGATAGTTGTAAACAACGAAACTTGAGATTGGGCAAAAGTTCCTCAAAGAACTTCAGATTCAATTATTGCAACTATGGATTCTTTAAAATAATCTAAAAAAATATGTTAATATTTAGAAATTTATTAAAAGTTCTCAAAAGTCCAACAGGGCTTTTTTGAACTGTGATTTGAGTACTTATAATAGCTATTCCATCGTATTTGTTTACAGATAAACAAACAATTGTTTTCAATATGTGAATATGAATTTATACTTTTGAGATAGTTTTGAGCTTTTTAATCGCAATTTTATTTGGAATATTTCTTTGAGCAACTATTTACAAAATAAAATATTTTAGTGTAAAAAAGACTTGAGTTTGAGTTTTTGCTTGATTTATCGGAGTTTTAGTTTCTTGATGTCCAGCTTGTTCACTTTCTCTTGCTTCTTTTTTCTGACTTGCTTGATTTTTACAATTTTTTCCATACTGATGAATAGAATTGAAAGCTATTTCTGTACTACTTCTACTTTTTGCTTGCTATAATGCATTAAAAAATTTAGAAACTTGTAATTTAAAATTAAAAAGAATTTAAAAAAAGACTAGAAACAGTTTTCTAGTCTTTTTTGAGCTATTTATTTTTTTATTTATTTATTTTATGAAAAATATCTTTTGTTTATCAATTTTTTTAGTAATTACAACTTTTTTCAGTTAAGGCTTCTTTTTTCTATCTTTTTTCTAATTTTTCGTTTTTACAAAAAATATTGATGATGTACTTTATTAACTTTAAAAATATGAAAAATCTATAAATTCTAAAAATGTTTTTTAAAAAATGGGTTTTATTAAATAAAAAAATAAATAGTCTTTTTTATTATAAGAGGAAAATATATATTGTCAAGTTAAAATTTGACTTTTTGAAATTTAGTTGTAAAAATATATTTAAATAAGTTTATTCTTGCTATTTAAATAACTTAAAATAGGGAAGAAAAAAGAGGCTGAATTCAGCCTCTTTTTATCTAAGCGTAACACTTTAGACTATTACAGAAACATTTCTTTACTTATCTTCAAGTAAAAATAATTTAAGAAACATTGTATATAACTTTATAATTTTAAAATTTTTAATCTTTATTTTTTATTTTAAGAAATATTTTAATAATTAGTCAATAGAAAAAATTAAAAAAGATTGATTTTTTCTAGCTTTTTTACAATATATAAGATATTTCATTATTATTTAAAAAAACTATTTATGAAAAAAATATTTTTTATAATTTTATCTTTCTTTATTGTTTCAAATGTTTCAGCAAAATGTGATTGATCAGGTGCTTTTTGAAATACTGAACATTATTATAATAATCAGTGAGCATTTTGTAAGTCTTGAGAATTTGTAACTGATTTTCAAGCTATAAAAAAAGATTTATCAAGTGATGATGATTGGAATGGTGATGAATTTAGTTATCTAGCCGATTTAATTAATTATAGCGACTGAGTAAAAAAAGTTAGAGTTATTTTGAATTGAAAAAATATCCTTGAAATTTCTTATGAGTCTTTAGCTATGCCTCATTCTACATTTTCTTTATCTTGAAAACATGTTTTTACTATCTTTTGACATGAAAGGGAAGTTTCTATGAATAATTTAGATAAAGATGTTCTTTGATTTTACATAGATTGAAAACAGATTATGAAAACTTTTTCTTTTGATAATGAATTTATATACAAAAAGTTATGAATTGTGAATGATAGAAACAGACCTAATAAAAGCTTCATAACTGAAAATGAGATAAAAAAGATAGACGGTTTCTTAGAAAAATATGAAAAACTTGATAAAGGTGAAAAACAAAAACTAAAAGAAACTCTTCAAAAAGAAGTGTATAAGTATTTAGATAAAGACTCTTATATTTATGACTCAGCTAAATTTGACTATGTTTGAGGGAAGCATACCGTAGGAGCAAATTACAAGAGATATTTTGTTTTAAATTATGTGTTACAAGAAATAATTGTTTCAGAACTATTAAAAAAATCTTAGAAAATTTTCTAAGATTTTTTTGTTTTTAAACTCTAGTTGTATTTTCTACTTCTCAGTCAACAACTCAGTCATCAGATTTATTTTCTGTTTGATTTGATGAAGTATCTCATCCAGCTTGGTAAATCTTTTGTCATACTTTCATCATTTCATCATTTAATTCTTTTGTAGGAGCTTCAAAATCAGTTCAAGAAGCATTTGGATTTCATAAGATTTCTTTTACTTTTCAGATTTTTTCTTCTAGAGATTTTTTATCAGCTTCATCTATTTTATCAGCATTATCTCTTATCAATTTTTCAGCTTGAGCAATTGTAGAGTCTGCGTGATTTCTAGCATCAGCTTGAGATTTCTTTTTTTGGTCTTCTTCTCTTTTGGCTTCAGCTTCTTTTACTAGTTTATCTACTTCTGCATCATCCATTCAAGTTGAACCTTGAATTGTGATATTTTGAGTTTTTCCTGTTCATTTATCTTTTGCTGTTACTTTTAAAACTCAGTTTGCATCGATATCAAAAGTAACTTCTATTTGAGGAACTCATCTTGGAGCTGGAGCTATTCCATCAAGAATAAATTTTCAAAGAGATTTGTTATCAGCAGCCATTTCTCTTTCTCATTGTAAAACATGAATCTCAACACTTGGTTGATTATCAACAGCAGTTGAGAAAGTCTCTGATTTAGAAGCTGGAATAGTTGTATTTCTAGCTATCATTGGAGTCCTGATTCCTCACATTGTTTCTATTCAAAGAGTTAGAGGAGTTACATCCAAAAGCAAAACATCAGTTACATCTCAACCAATAATTCAAGCTTGGATTGCTGCTCACATAGCTACTGCTTCGTCTGGATTTATTCACTCATTTGGTTTTCTTCCAAAAAATGCTTCAACTTTTTGTTTAACCAAAGGAACTCTTGTAGAACCTCAAACAAGCAAAACTTGATTTAATTCACTAGCTTTAAGTCAAGCATCTTCCAAAACTTTTTTACAAGGAATCAAACTTTTTTCAACTAAATCTCAAATCAATTCTTCAAATTTTGTCTTAGTTATAGTCATAAGTAAATTTTTTGGACCACTAGAATCTACAGTTATATAAGGCAAGTTGATATCATAAGAGTTTGTAGAAGAAAGTTCTTTTTTAGCTTTTTCTGCTTCATCTCTTACTCTTTGTAAAGCCATAGGATCATTTCTCAAATCTATAGCTTGCTCTTTTTTAAATTCATCAATTATGTAATCAACTATTTTTTTGTCAAAATCATCTCAACCTAAGTGAGTGTCTCAATTTGTAGCCAAAACTTCAAAAGTACCTTCTTCACTTAATTCTAAAATAGAAATATCAAATGTTCCTCAACCTAAATCATAAACTGCAATTTTTTCATTTTTACCTTTTCAAGCTCAGTAAGATAAAGCTGCAGCTGTAGGTTCATTTACAATTCTTTTTACTTCAAGTCAAGCTATCTTTCAAGCATTTATAGTTGCTTGTCTTTGGTCATCGTTGAAATAAGCTGGAACAGTGATTACAGCTTCAGTAACTGTTGTTCAAAGAAATTTTTCAGCATCTTCTCTAAGTTTCATCAAAACATGAGCTCAGATTTCTTCTGGTCTAACAGTTTTTCAGTCAAACTCTATAAGAGCTTCTCAAGCTGGTCATTTTACAACTTTAAAAGCAACATTTTTTATTTCGTCTTGAACTTCGTCAAATTTTCTACCAATAAATCTTTTTGCTGAGTAAATAGTATTTGCTGGATTTGTAATAGCCTGTCTTTTTGCTGGAGTTCAAACGATTATAGAACCATCTTTGCTTGCTACGATAGAAGGAGTTGTTCTATTTCATTCAGCATTTGGGATAACTTTTGCTTCTCAACCTTCCATAAAGGCAACACAAGAGTTAGTTGTTCATAAATCAATTCAAATAATTTTTCACATATTTATAAAAATTAAGTTTTAAAAATTTTATTAAATGGCTTTAAATTCAGTAAAAATATTTATTTATAAATATTTTTCACTTGAATTATTTAAGCTTGTATCTATTTTATTCAAAAAAAATATTTTGTCAAATTTATTTTAGCACTTTTTTTATTTAGGTGCTAAAATATTTTTAATAAAAGAAAAAAGCCAGAATTTCTCTGGCTTATGTAGAATTATTTTTCTTGAAAAAATCTTTTTAAATCATTTTCAAGAATTGTTAAAGCAGTATTTTCAATGATATTTAAATCAATTCCTAGTCTCTTTTTTTTTATAAGTTGCAAGTACAAAAGCATTTTGTTTTTCATGCTTTCTCCTTGAGAACCTGTTATACAAGAGATTATTTTATTTAGATTGCAGGCTTTTTTATGTCCATCAAGGACACTTAATGTAGCTTCATTTAAAGCTTCTGTAATACTAATTTTGTATTTGATTCCAAAGTACATTTTTATCTCCTTTTGTTTCATGTTTGAGTTAATTTTAGTATTTATTTATTGAAATCGCAAAATAAACTAAAATTGATGATATTATAAATTATAATAAATTTTAGTCAAGTATATTTTTGAGGTAAAAAAAAGCCAGAGCTTTGCTCTGGCTTGGAAGGATTATGCTGCCTTACTTACCTCCTGTAAGAGAATACTTTTTAATCGCACCTTTACATAGTTCACTACTGCTGGTATTGACCCCATTCTCTTAGCTCTGTGTATGCCAAGATACAATATCAAACTACGTTTCTTATCTATATTCCCAAGCACATCCTGCCTTGAAAATATTATTTTTTTAAAGCGCTTTTGATGCCCAGAGAAATCTTTACACCTCTTCAGCTCATTTAAGGCTTCAGTATCACTCAGGAGATAGGACTCTAGGCTAGCTTTAAGGTTTTCCATCAAATGGCTCCTATAAGATTAAGTGGACAAAATACCAAGTCTTCCATAAACAGTAAAACTGCTAGAAAAACTAGGTCTGAGTATTATAGAAAAATAAAATCATTTGTCAAAAGAAAAAGTAAAAAAGCCAGGATTTTCCTGGCTTTTGGTTTTTTGGCTAGAAATCCCAACCTTCTCTTATTTTCATAAGACCTCCTTTAAAAAATAATACCTACTTATTATAAGCCAAATAATTATTTTTGCAAGAAAAAAGCTAAGATTACTCCTGACTAATACCAAATATTTGAACCCATATTTCTTGGGAACCAGTCTCTAAGTATTTTAGCATTTTCATTCTTAATCCTAAAGGTATTGGTGATCCTAGTTTTCTACAGAAGTCATCTCTAACTTCTATAGGTACATATTCTAAATTCAAATTCATACAATTCTCCTTTTAAAATTTTGAAAAATGAAAACAGACCTTTTATTTTATAAATAAAATTTATTTTGTCAAATTTATTTTAGCATTTTTTTATCTAGGTGCTAAATATTTAATAATTTAAAGAAAAAAGCTAAGCAACTGCTTAGCTTTAAATAGTCTATGCGGCTTTTTTCTGAAGAATTCTTCCTGCTTCAGCTAGTATAGCTAGCCTTTGAGAATATCTTTTCCCCCTGTTTTTTGGGGGGGATTTCAAAATACTCATCAATTAGTATCCTTAGAATAGGCTACTCTCCGCTTATTCCTTCCTGAAGAATTTTTTGTTCTTCACTGTCATCTGTAAATGACAGTATTATTGCTTTTTTCTGTTCGTAGTCCAAGTTTTACTCCTATCTTCAATTTGAACACATTTCCTCTCAAAAGACGTGATAGCTGCAATTACAACTTCAGCAAATAAGAGGAACTTCATTATATTCAAAATAAAAATTTGTCAAACAAAAATCAAAAAAAGAAAAACCTCAACTTTTAAAGTTGAGGTTTTTTATTAAATATTTTTTATAATTATTCTTTTTAATGATAACTTTTCAAGTTTCTCTATGAAACTTAGATTTTTTTCACTATGCAGTTCCAAATATTTTATTACTGCAACCTTTAATGGACTATCATGTCCATCTAGGACAGATAGTATTTTGGTTTTATACTTTTTTAATTCAAAGCATTTCTCTAACTCATCTTTATAAAAAGACATTTTATGCTCCTTTTTTAAAAAAAACAACTTACTTAATCACTTGAAAAATCAGGATTAAGTTTGTTAATTATACTTAAAAAATATTTTTGTCAAGAAAAAGAAAACCCCAGCCTAAGCTGAGGTTTGTTTCGAAAGGTATCTGAGAAAATACCTTTCTTTTCTTTCTATTTGTTGTTCCTCCAGGTAATTCTTCTCAGATTTCAAACACTCTCGAATGAAATCCCGGAGATCCTCTCTGAGGAAACTAAAGTTTCCTGAAAGGATTTCTCTTATTTGCTCTATATAAGGAGCAAATAAGGGCTTTATTTTTAAAAAGTCATCTAACTCTCTCATTTTTTTTCTCCTTTTTGATGATGAAAACTTAATCAAAGTGATTAAGTCTTTAAATTATAAATAAAAACAAGATTTTGTCAAAGAAAAACTTGAAAAACATGTTTTTTTATGTTATAATTATAAAAATTTTAGAAATTATTATAAAAATATGAATGAAGATTTGCAAGTAGAAGCTGAACAAACAGAATTTGAAAAAATGTTTAAAAAAATAAGTGAAGCAAGAGAAAAATATCAAAAAAGAATAAAAGATGTTATTTAATCAAAAAATCTTTACTTTTTGCTAAAACTTGATAAAATAAAAATACTTAATTATTAAGTATTTTTTTTATGTTAAGACTATCAAATTTTCCTTTTTCTACACTAAAAACTAGGCCAAAAATAAGTGATAATATTTCTACAAGTATTCTTTTACAAGGTTCATATATCAGGCAAGCAATGGCTTGAGCTTATGAGTTTTTGCCGATGTGATACAGAGTTTTGAAAAATATTGAAAATATAATCAGAGAAGAAATGGATTTAGCTGGTTATCACGAAATGCTTTTTAGTATTTTGACACCAAAAGAACTTTGGGAAACGACTGATAGATGGGAAATTCCAGAGTATTTCAAAGTGCCTGGTTGGGGAACAACAGAGTACAGAATCGCACCAACAGCTGAAGAAAACGTTACAAATATTTTTAAAGAATATATCCAATCTTACAAAGATTTACCAACTTGTGTTTATCAAATCCAAAAAAAATTTAGAAATGAAAAAAGAGCAAAATCAGGACTTTTGAGATGAAGAGAGTTTGTGATGAAAGACGCATATAGTTTTCACGCAACAATTGAGGATTTTGAAGAGTTTTATAAAGGTGTAATAAAAGCCTATAATAAGATTTTTGAAAGGCTTGGAATAGCAAAAGATACAGTTATGGCTGATGCTGATTGATGAGCTATTTCTGATAAAAATTCTCACGAATTTCAAACTTTTTTAGATATTTGAGAAGATGTGATTGTAATGGATTCAAGTGGTTATTGCTATAACTTAGAACTTGCTTCAGGAATTGCTGACGAAAAAAATATTTCTGAAAAAGAAGAAAAGTTAGAAATAATTGATTCTGTAGCAGAAATCGTGACAATGGAAAAAATGGCTGATTATTTTAAAGCTCCTCTTTGGAAAATGCTTAAAACTGTGGTTTACAAAACTGATTCAGGAAGATATTTTTCTATAATTTTGAGATGAGATTTAGATGTAAATGAGCTAAAAGTAGAGAAATTTATCAGGAAAAAGTTTTCAGAATGATTTAAACAGGCAACTGAAGAGGATTTGCAAACCTTATGAACAGTCAGAGGTTTTGTAACTCCTTTGAAAAATTCAAATTTAAAAATTATAAATTTTGCTGATGAATCTCTAAAATCTGCAAAAAATTATTTTTGAGGAGCAAATTCTTTGGCTAAATCAAGTAAAAATGTAAATATTTCAGATTTAGATATTTTGGAATTTGGTGATTTTAATGAACCAATTGAAGGATTTACTTCAAAAAATATTCCAAATGAAAAATTAGTTTTCAAAAGAGCTTCAGAAGTTTGAAATATTTTTCATTTATGAAACAAATATACAAAACCTTTTGGAATTACATATTTAGATGAAAATAACAAAACAGTTGATAATGTTGAAATGTGATGTTATGGAATCTGAGTTTCTAGACTTATGTGAGTTATGGCTGAATATTTTATGACAGAAAATTGAATTGCATGGCCTGAAAATGTAGCTCCATACACACACTACATAATCGTTATTTGAGAGGAAAATATAGAAAAAGCTGAAAAATTAGCTAAAGAACTTGAGTCAGAATGAAAAACTGTGATTTTGGATGATAGAATGTGAAAAAAATTTTGATTTTGACAAAAAGCCAGTGATTGTGAACTTTGGTGAATCCCAAACAGAATTGTTATTTCTCCGAAAACTCTTGATACTTGATGATATGAATTAACAAAAAGAGGACAAGAAAGCGAAATTATAAAGTTTTAAAAGTATTTTAAAAAATATGAAAGCAAGTGAAGCAATGTTTGAATTAGCAAAATTGTTAGAAAATAAATATCCAGATTTTAAATATAAAAAATCTCAAAAATATCTAGAAAAAAAGACTAAAAAATACAGTTATTTGATAGCATTTTTCTCTTTTTATTGAAATACAAAGGAAAATGTAGCTTTAGATGTTTGTTTTATTGCAAACAATATAGAAAGTGCTTCTCAAGCTTTTTACAAATCTCTTTGGAAAGAATGAATTTACTATAATGTTTCTACAAATGAGCTGATTTTAGAGGTTTTTGAAAATATTTGTAAACACATAGAAACTGATTTTTTAGTAGAAATAGAAAAATTAGAAAAATAATTTTAAAAATTATGCTACACTTTGTAGATGTTTTCTTAAAAACAAGGGAAGCTTATAAGCTGGAACTTATTCATGAAATAGAGCATAGAATTTTTTTGATTCCAGATTTGTCTGATATTTATGATGAAAGTGATGCAATAACTAATGGGATGGCTTATTCTAGAGGAATTCGATTTTCTCTTGTTTCAAATAATTTGAAAAAAATAACAGCTTTTAAAAATTTTTTTATAAACTTAAAAAATTTTGAACTTCCTGATTTGACAGATGAGGAAAAGCAAAGATTTGAAATGGAATTTAAGGAATACAAAGCCAAGCAAAGACATTATTTTTGAAGTTATGCAGTTTCTAAATTTGAAAATATTTTTGATAAAATAAATGGTGTAAAAACCACAAAAATAGATAAAAATATTCTTAAAAATGGATTTTTTGAGTGAATTTGTATTTGTGAAGATTTCAAAATAAAAAAAGTGGAAGATTTCAAAAAGAAAAAGTGGATTTTTCCGAAATTTGACCAAAAAATAAAAACAAAAATCGATTGAAATCAAACTGCTATCATTTTGCCAACTGATTTTGAAAATTATGCAAGTTTTGCCATTTTCTTCACACATTGTGAAAATATTTTGAGAGAAATGTATTGCAAAACTTGAAAAACTTATGATTTAGATAGTTTTTGGGTTTTTGAAAATAATTACCTTGTTTGAGCTATTTTTTGGTTTTCTAGAGAAAAATTTGATAAAAAAGATTTTTTAAAAAATATTTCAAAAAGGCCAAATAAAAAGCAATTCAAATATTTAAAAAAATATTTTATATTTGAGTTTGAAAGGCAATTAGCTGAACATAATCAGGAAATCTATGTTGTTATGTGAATAGAGCCAGAAGAAGAAAAAAATATGATAAAAAATCTTAGTTTTGAGCAATTTTTAGAAAAATATGACTTTTTTATTGATAATTTCAGCTTTGTTACAAATTAAAATTTTGAAAAAAATATGATAAAAATAATTGCCTTTGTTGATTCATTTAAACATTATAGTGAGTCAATTAAAGAATTTCAAAAAAGACTTTGAAAAAAAGTCGATTTTCTGAAACTAAAGCCAAGCAGTAAAAAAAATATTTCTGAAATAATAAAAGAAGAAACTCAAGTTTTGGAAGAAATTTTGAAAAAACAGAAATGATATAAAGTCTTGCTTTACATAAACGGAAAAACTTTTGATAGTTTAGATTTTACTAAATTTGTAGAAGAAAAACAAGCTCAGTTTTCGGATTTGATTTTCGTTATAGGTTGAGCTTACTGAGTAGATTTTTGAAAAATAAAAAATTTGATTGATTTCTGTTTTTCTTTTTCCCCTATGACTTTTCCTCATTGTCAGGCTATTTTGATGATTTATGAACAGATTTATAGAGCAGAAACTATAAAAACGGGAAGTTCTTATCATCATTAAAAAATTATTTGTCACTTTTTTTAACAAATTTTGTTATAATTATGGAAGATTTAAAAATAATTAAAAGAATTCAAAATTGAGAAAAAAATCTTTTTTGAAAAATTTATGAAAAATACGTAGATGAGATTTATAAATTCATCTACTTAAAAACTACAAATACTGAGATTTCAGAAGATTTGACTAGTGAAACTTTTTTTTCAGCTCTTAAAAATATTTTTAAGTTTGATACAAATAGTAAAGATGCAAATTTCAGAGCTCGGATTTACAAAATAGCTTATAATAAGACTATAAATCATTATAAGATATGTGATAGAGAAACTGGAATTTGTGAATACATAGATTTGCCTTGTGAACAAGATTTTGCTTGAGATTTGGATAACAAAGAGGAAATAAAAAATATTCTTTCTTACTTGAAAACTTTAAGTGATAACGAGAGAAATGTTATTATTTACAGGATTTGGCATGATTTGTCTTTTAAAGAAATATCTGAAATTTTGTGAATATCGCTTGATAATTGTAAAAAAATCTCAAGTAGAACTTTGAAAAAAATAAACTCCAATTTTTTAATTTTATTATTTATTTTTCTGATTTTTTAGCTTATGAAAAGAAATAAAATTTTAGAAGAATTACTTGAAACCAATCCTGATATGGATAGAGAACAACTTGAAAAAATTGTAACAATTTTAATGAAAAATAATCCAGAAATAAAAATTGACAAAAACTTCAAGGAAAAGCTAAAAAACAAACTTGAGCTTTCAACAGATTATCAGAAAAAAAGTTTTTTAAGGTTTTTCTTCTTTTTAGCACCAGTTGTTTGAGCTATTTGTATATTTACATTTTTCTTCATTTTTTCAAATATTTGACAAAATCATAAATTAACTGAAAATACAGAATTTTTAATGAAATCTAACCCAGAAAAATTTCAAAACACTCTTAAAAAAGATAATACTACTGTTTTAGGTTCTCCAATACCAGCTAGTACAAGCTCAAAAACTGAACTTGAGGATAAAAGCATTGATAAAATGATGGATAAAATAAATAATTTTGATTTTCAAGATACTTGTGAAGGAGAGTGATATGATTTTGAAAATTATTCTTGAAAAAAGTATTGTAAATTTAAGGATAAAGTCTGTGATGAAAAACAGTTCCATGAAGGGAATTGTGAACTTTTTAAATAAATTTTTTATTTTTTAATTTTTATTTTATGAAAAGAAAATATTTTTTGGCTATTTTGCCGTTTTTGTGTATCGCAAGCACTACTTTTGCTCAAGTTATAGATGATTCAATTGATAAAGAATTAAACAAAAATCCTTCAGAAAAACAAGAATTAAAAGTAGAGGATTTTAAAATGAAAACTTATTCAACTTGTAGTGAAGCTGATGCCATTATTAATAAATATTTAGAACTAGTAGAGAAAAATAGGGAAAGACGCTATGATTATTTAAATAAAAGTGCTTCTATGGCTACAGAAGAAAATAAAATTACTGCTGATTCCTCTGCTAATTTTTCTGGAAAAAGTTTGTCTTCAAATGATTTCTCAAAAACAAATACTCAAGTTTCTTGAGTTGATGAAGCTGAGATCGTAAAAACAGATGGAAAATATATTTATTATTTTTCTTTAAAAGATGATTATAGAAGATCTTCAAGGTCAGCTGAGGAAAAATATATTTATGTTTTATCACTTGATAAAAAGAAAATCGTGAAAAAAATAAAAATCCCGAAAGATTTTTATCAAACTGAGTTTTATCTTTCTTGAGGAAAACTAGTTTTAGTTTGAAATTTTATAAGTGAGAAAATTTATAAAGAAAGAAATTTTTACTACAATAATCAAAAATCTTACGCAATAGTTTATGATGTAAGTGATGTAGAAAAATTAAAAATTGATAAATTTTATTCTATTGACTGAAATTATATAGAATCAAGATTGATTTGAGACAAACTTTATCTTGTTTCAAGAAATTATTTTAATCCTTACTACACAAACAATATTCCTAAATTTTCAGTTGAAGAATCTATTCCTCGTAATATAGATGTTTCAAAAAATGATTCTTGAAAGTTTAGTATAAAAAATGAACTTTCAACAGATTGTAAAAATATTGATTTTATTCTTCCTACTGAAGATTATGTAAAACAAAACGGATTTAGTTTAAACTATAGTATTATTTCAGTTTTGGATATAAAAAATACTTCCACTCCAGTAAAAACAAAGATAATTGCTTCAAATTCAGCAGAATTATTTATGAATGAGAAAAATCTTTATTTGACTTCAAATATGCACTTCTCAAATAGCTTTTACTGTTGATGGTGCTTATTTGATAGTTATTCTTCAAAAGATTCTACTTTGGTGAATAAATTTAGTTTGACAAAAGATTCTGTAGAATACAAAAAATCTGTTTTAGTTGATTGAAGACCTTTAAATCAGTATTCAATGGATGAGGATAAAAACTGAAATTTCAGAATTTTGACTCAAATCGAGAATTGGAATAAGAGAGATAGAAATTATACAAATTTGTATATCTTAGATCCAGAGTTAAAACTTGCTTGAAAACTAGAGAAACTTTGACAAAAAGAAAATTTTCAGTCTTCTAGATATATTTGAGATAAATTATTCTTAGTGACTTTTGAACGAGTAGATCCACTTTTTGTTATTGATGTAAAAGATGCTAAGAATCCAAAAGTTCTTTGAGAATTAAAAATACCTTGATACTCAACTTATTTGCATCCTTATGATGAAAATCATTTAATTTGACTTGGTTATGATACAAAAGAAAATAAATACTGATGAATTCAAAATAATTGAATAAAACTTGATTTGTACCAAATAAATTATGATAAAAAATGTTGAGATAAAAATTTAACAAAAGAAGAACAAGAAAAATGTGATAAATGAGAATACAAATGAATAATAGCAAAACAACTATTTTCAAAAAGCTTTTGAGAATCTTGAAGTTATAGCGAAGCTTTAAATAATCCGAGAATGTTTATGTGGAACTCAGCTAAAAATAAACTATTTTTGCCAGTTTCTTTGAGAAACAATAGATTTGATGAAGATAGTAGACAAGAAAACGAACAAACTCCTTTTATCGGACTTTTAGCTTTAACTATAAATAAAAATACTTGAATAAAAGAAGATTTTAGAGTTTCAAATATTGATATGAATAAAGTAAATGAAAAAATAAAAGAAAAATGTAAAAAATACGAGATAAAATCTGAAAAAACTTGTAAAACTTTGCGTTCAGGAAAGGAAATTTGTTGATATCAAAATATTTGAAATGTTCCAGAATACTGTTTTGCTTGATCAAGTGTTTGGACTTATCTTGACAACAACTCTTGGGAATTTATAACCTCAACTGTAAATAGAGCTCTTTGGATAGGAGAAAACTTTTATTCTCTTTCTCCAGACAGAATCAAAGCAAATGATATGAATACAGGAAAAGAAGTTTTAAATGTAGAACTGAATTAAAATAAAAAAGTAGTTGATTTAATATCACTACTTTTTTTGTTTGAAAATATTTTTTGCAAAATTAAAAAAATAAAAATCTTGAATTTAATCAAAATATCTTTATAATTAAAGTAATATTTTTTTAAAAAATGCTTATGAAACCGATAAAAAAAGAATTAGAAGATAGAGGGCTTCTTTACCAATTTAACGACGAAAAGATTTTCGAACTTTTGGATGAAGGATGAAAAAACTTTTATTGTGGTTTTGATCCAAGTGCAGATTCTCTTCATTTAGGGAATTTTATCGGGTTTATGGTTGCTATTCACATTATGAGAAGAGGAAATATATATACAGCCTTGACTTGATGAGCAACTTGAATGATTTGAGATCCAGGATGAAAAAGCGCTGAGAGAAACTTTTTATCAATGGATGTTTTAGATAAAAATGTTTCAGCAATTTCAGCTCAAATTTCAAAAATGCTTGAAAAATTAAGTGATTTCACTTGAGAAAAGTATTCTTACAGATTTGTGAATAATAAAACATTTTATGAAAATATGTGATTTTTGGATTTTTTGAGAGAAGTTTGAAAATTTATCACAGTAAATACGATGATGAATAAAGAAGCAGTAAAAAAGAGAATAGAAGATCCAAATTTATCTATTTCTTATACTGAATTTTCTTATCAGCTTTTGCAAGGTTATGATTACTCAAAAATGCATAAAGATGATGGTATGATTTTACAAATTGGATGACAAGACCAATGGTGAAATTTGTTGACAGGAACTGAGCTAATCAGAAAAAAATATGATGGTGATTCTTATGCTCTTACTTGGCCTTTAATTACTGATTCTACTTGAAGGAAATTTTGAAAATCAGAAGGAAATGCTATGTTTTTAGATGAAAACAAAACAACTCCTTACTTTATTTATCAGTATTTTATGAATACTTCTGATGAAGATATTTCTAGGTATTTAAAAATGTTAACTTTGATAGAAACTGAACAAATAGATGAAATCGTAAAGCAACACTTAGAAAAGCCTGAAAATAGAGAATGACAAAAGATCCTCGCTTTCAAAGTTGTAGAAATCGTTCACTGAACAAAAAAAGCAGAACTTTGCAAAAAAATATCTGAATTTATGTTTTGAAGTGATGATAAAATGTCTATTTTGAGAGAATTATCAGATGAAGAATTAAAAATCTTTCAAAATTCTATGTGAGGTTTTGATTACAATGGAGAAAATTTCTTTGAAATTATTGTGAAATCTGGACTTGAAACTTCAAATTCCAATGCTAGACAGTCAGTATCTTCAGGAGCAATTCACATAAATGAAAACAAAATCACAGATGCAAAATATGATTTTTCAAATGATTTTATAAATGGAAAATTTTTACTTTTGCAAAAATGAAAGAAAAATTTCAAACTTATTTTAAAATAATTTTTAACTTTTAGAAAAATGACAGAAAGCGAAACTTTTTTACCAAAAATATCTAAAAAAGAACTTGAAGAACTGACAGATACTTGGGATTATCTTTATGCCATTTTGGATTTGTATTTTGATGAAATGGATGATAAAGGTGATGATTATGTTTGGGAAAGGGTAAATGATGACCAAGCTGTTTTACTTATTTACAGAAATCTTTCTGCTCAAATAGGGAACTGAGGATTTGTTCAAATGATTTACAATTGATACTGATACTCTGTTTTTGAAACAGTTTTTATTGATTTATTGGAAAAAACTTGACTTAAAAAAACAGTAGAAATTTTAAAAGAAGCAAAAAAATATTATGAAAAGTATAAAGAAAAGTTTGAAAATGTAGACAGAGAAAACTGGGATGCTTTCTCAAATCTTTATAAAGAATGCCCAGAATTTGAAACCCTAGATAACAAATTTTATGAAGTAGAAGACGAAGAAGAAATTCTTTTAAAATATGTGAAGGAAAATATTTCAAATTATGTAACTCTTACAGATTAAAAATTTTTATGAAAAATATTCTTGAAATAAAAAATCTAAGCAAAAAACTCTGAAAAAAAGAGGTTTTAAAAAATGTAAGTTTTTCGGTTTGAGAATGAGAAATTTACTGATTTCTTTGACCAAATTGAGCTGGAAAAACAACAACTATGAAAAATATTTTGAGATTTATGAACCCAGATTCTTGAGAAATAAAAATATTTTCTAAAAATGTGCTTGATGAAGAAGTAAAAAAACAAATCGGTTTTATGCCTGAAAATACCTATCTTTACAAACATTTAACTGGAAAAGAATTTTTAAAATTTAATTGAAAATTTTTTTGACTTTTTTGACAAAAACTTGATCAAAAAGTTCAAAACTTGTTAAAAAAGCTTTGACTTGAAAATGCTTGAGATAAATTTTTAAAAGATTATTCAAAATGAATGCTTCAAAGAATTGGGCTTGCTCAAGCTATAATCAATGATCCAAAATTGTTATTTTTAGATGAACCTATGAGTTGACTTGATCCGATTTGAAGAAAAATGGTGAAAGACTTGATTGTAGAGCTAAACAACAAAGGAACAACTATATTTTTTAATACACATATTTTGGCTGATGTAGAGAGTATTTGTGATAAAATAAGCATTATTCACAATTGAGAAATAATTGTTGAAAGTAAAAAAGTGAGTGATATAAAGTGACACTTAGAAGATTTTTTTATAGAAAGTGTAAGTCAAAAAAACTAGAATTTTTAAATTCTAGTTTTTTTTGATTTTTAATATTTTTTATATATAATTTTAATGCTTTAAAAGTTAGTGTTTTACACTAATCTTTTCTAGTAGAACTTAGGCCAACCTTGGAGAAAAGTTATGAATTGGATACTTGAAATTTTATTTGATCTTTATGATACAATTACTGGAGAAAAAAAGAGGAGAGAAATAGAGCGCATAAAAGAGGAACATATGGAGAAAAAGAGAGAAATAGTAAGACAAGATAGAAATAGGAGAATACTTGAGCAAATTGCTAAATTATCTGAATTGAGTAAGATTGCTGAGGAACAACGTTCTATTAGATTTAAGTTAAAGTATTTCTTTTCTAGAAAAAAACCTAAAAAAGTTTTAGATCCTATAGAATTTTTTAGTGGACCTCCTACAAGGGAAGTTATTCTTTCCTCTTCATCATGTGATGAGTAATCTTCAAGTTTCGACTAAACAAAGAACCACAAGCTTAGCTTGTGGTTCTTTCTTTGTTAAATTTTCTTTAAGTTTATTTTTGCAAAATTATTTTGTAATTTTAAATGATTTCATAATTTCATCTAATTCTTTTTCTCCTTCAGCAGAAGTCCCATCATATATTCATTTTGTTACAGTGTAGGCTTTTTTATCATTTCATTTTTGTAAAACATACTGAGTCATAGACATTTTTTGAGGAATTTGTTTAGAACTTACTTTGTAAGTTATTTTATATCATTTCATTCCAGCAAATTCAGTTACTTCTTTTTTAAAATCACTTATATCTAGGCTAATAGCGCTAAATTGCTTTTTTAGATTTTCAATTGAAAGTTCTGTATATTTATCAAAAGTATCCAAAGCTTTAGCTTGAGAGTAGTCTTCAAAACCAAAACTTACAGAGCTATTGTTAGTTGTGTTTGAAACTCAAACAGAATTATATCTAGGATCTTCTAGAGTTTTTAAATCACTAGATTTTTTATAAGAAATCTCATAACCACCTTTTTCGTGTTTGTAAGTAATTACTCAGTCTTTTTCTTGAATAGGACTGTCTGAATCCTCCTCTGTTATAGTTCAAGTTTTTGTTTCTTCAGCTTCATTTCAAGTAGAAGTTTTTACTTCAACTCAAGTAGAGGCTTTCTTATCATTAGTTTCTACAGTTTTTGTAGAAGTTGCTTCATTACTTCAAGTTGTAACTTTTGGTTGGTCATTTGATTTTCCACAACTTGATAAAGCAAAGACAGAAACCAAAGCTATTATTAGATATTTTTTCATAAATTTTTAATTAGTTAATAAAAGTACAGTGTTAGTATAATTATGAATTTTTAGAAATCAAGTATTATTTTATAAATTTGAAAGAATTTATGATTTCGTTCAACTCTTTTTCTGTTTCATTAGAAGTTCATTCAACTATTCATTTTGTCAAAACAAAAACCACTCTGTTTTCTCATTTTTGAAAAACATATTGAGTAATGTTTAGTTTTCTTCAGTTTCAAGGAATAATTATTTGATAAGTTAGCTTATAAGCTTTTTGTCAAGCAAATTTTGTTTCTTCTTTTTTTATCTCATCTAAATCATACATAATTTTTGCAGTTTTTATAGAAGTTTCTACATATTGCTCAAAATCTTTTATTGCAGAACTAAGAGAATAATCTTCAAAAACAACATTTGCAGAGTTTCCACTTTTTTTATTGGAAATATTTATATCAGGTCAACTTGAAATATCTTTGTTACGTTTTATTACTTCATAATCGCTAGAATTTTTATAAGAAATCTCATAACCAGCTTTTTCATTTTTGTAAGTTTCCAAATCTTTTACAGTTTCAATTTTTCAAGTTAAAATTGTTTTTTCTGAAGAGTTTCCTGAATTTGTCTCTTTTTTTATTTCTTCAGTTTTTCCACAACTTGATAAAACAAAAACTGAAATTAAAGCAATTGCTAAATATTTTCTCATAAAAAAATTTTTTTAAAATATAAATTCTTTTCATTCAAAATTATAAACTGAAATTTATTAAAATCAAGTTAGAATTTTGCCTAAATTAAAAAAATATGTTAATCTTTAATAAAGATTTATTTTTTAATTTTAACAAATGTCTTACAGTTGAATAACAAAACAAGAAGCTGAGAAAAAGCTAAAAGAGTATTGATTTAATCAATTGAAAGCTAAAAAGAAAAATCCTTGGTGGAAGTTACTTTTACAACAATTTTCAGATACTTTGGTAATTATCCTTGTTGTTGCCGCAATAATCACATTTTTTCAATGAGAAGTAGTTGATGCAACAGTTATTTTAGTGATAATTATTTTAAACGCTTGAATTTGATTTTTTCAAGAATTTAAAACTGAAAAAACACTTGAAGCTCTTCAGTGAATGGTTCATCCTGAAGCTAGAGTTATTCGTGATTGAGAAGAAAAACTTATTGATGTAAAAAATATCGTTCCAGACGATATAATCATTTTGGCTGAGTGAGACAAAATTCCAGCTGATTGAGTTTTACTTGAAACTCACAGTTTACAAATAAGTGAAGCAGCCCTAACTTGAGAAAGTGTTCCAGTAAAGAAAAAAGAGGAAGACAAAGTATTTATGTGAACTAGTTTGGTAAAATGAAGCTGAATAATGAAAGTTACTTCAACTTGAGATAAAACTGAAATCTGAAATATTGCAAAACTTGCAGTTGAAACAGAAAATGTCTTGTCTCCACTTCAAAAAGAATTAAAAGATATTTGAAAATTTGTTTTGAAAATCACTTTGGTTATTTGTGCTATAATATTTATAATTCTTTATTTTCGTGATTGAGAAGCAATTCACTGATTTATGTATGCTGTTTCTGTTGCTATTTCTGCAGTTCCAGAATGACTTCCTACAACTATCACTATTGCGCTTGCTCTGTGAGCAACAGTTCTTTCAAAAAGAAATGTTATAATCAAGAAATTACCTTCGGTAGAGACTCTTTGAGCTGTTACAACTATTTGTAGTGATAAAACAGGAACTTTAACTAGAAATGAAATGACAGTTAGAGAAATAAATACTCCAGATTGACAATCTATAAATATTGTTTGAGAAGGTTATGATCCAAAAAATGGAAGTTTTAGTTGAAATGCAAATGATCCAGATATAAAAATGCTTGTTGAAATCGCTTACAAATGTAACGATGCGAAACTTGTAAAAAATGAAATTGGTTATTCTTTACTTTGAGATCCTACAGAATGAGCATTGCTTACAATGTGAGAAAAAATTATTCCAGGAACTCTTGACTCAGAAAAAAATATAGAAAATGTTTTTCCTTTTGATTCAGATAGGAAAATGATGAGTGTGATTTCAAATAAAAAAGTACTTGTTAAAGGTTCTCCAGACAGTATTTTAGAAAATTCTACAAAAATAATGTTGGATTGAGAAATTCGTGATATCACAGAAGAAGATAAAAAAAGAATCCATGAAAAATATATGGAAATGGCAAAAAAAGCTCTTCGTGTGTTAGCTTTTGCTTATAGAGATATTGAAGAATGAGAAAAAATACAAGAAGACAAAGATGCAGAAAAAAATCTAGTTTACATCTGACTTACTTGAATGATTGATCCTCCAAGGGATGAAGTAAAAGATGCTGTTGCAGTTGCTCAAAAAGCAGGAATCAGAACAATAGTTATCACTTGAGATTTCTGACTTACAGCTGGAGCTATTGCTGAAGAACTCGGAATGATTTGACCAAATGATACAAATAATATTTTTACTTGAGAGGAAATTCAGGCATTTTCTGATTGAGAATTAAAAAATATTTTAAAACAAAGAAAATCTCTTATTTTTGCTAGAACTATGCCTAGTGACAAGATGAGAATAGTTTCACTTTTGCAAGACTTATGAGAAGTTGTTGCTATGACTTGAGATTGAGTAAATGATGCTCCAGCACTTAAAAAAGCTGATATTTGAATAGCGATGTGAATAACTTGAACAGAAGTTTCAAAAGAATCTGCAACTATGATTTTGATGAATGATTCGTTTGCTTCAATTGTTACTGCGATAAAAGAGGGAAGAAGAATTTATGAAAATTTAAAAAAATTTATTTGGTATATGTTTTCATCAAATATTTGAGAACTTGTAACAATTATTTCTTCTATAATTCTTTTTATTCCAAATGTTTTAACTGCGATTTTGATTCTTTGTATAAATCTTTGAACAGATATTTTGCCTGCGATTTCGATGTGAGCTGGACCAGCTGATGACGATTTGATGAGCAAAAAACCAAGAGATCCCAAAGCTCGTATTTTAAATAAAAAATTTGTTACAGGATTTGTAGTGGCAGGTTTCATTTTATGAATTTGTATCGTTGCAATCTTTATAATTACGCTTTTGTGAGATGGATGGACTTTTGCTCAATGATCAAAATTTGATGCAGAAAAGCTAAAACACGCGATGACAGCAGCTTTTGCTTGACTTGTAACTATCCAAATGGTAAATACTTTTTCAGCTATTTCTCCAAACAAATCTGTTTTCAAAACAAATTATTTGAAAAATACATTTCATTTGTTTGCAGTTTTAGTAAGTTTTGTGTTTATATTCGTAATTATTTACGTTCCATTCTTTCAACAAGTTATGTGAACTGTTTCACTTACTATTAAAGATTGGGCTATTATATGGGCATTTTCACTTGTCCCTCTTGTTTATCAAGAAATCAGAAAATTACTTTGAAAAAGTATGCATTAAGAAAAATATAATTAAAAAAAGACTAACATATATTAGTCTTTTTTTGTTAATTACTTAAAAAAGGAAAAGCAATTTTATTGGTTCCTGCCTTCGCAGGAATGACAGGAAAATAGATAATGTAGGGAATGATTGCATCGTTCCAAAAAAAAATTAAAATTCTAAAAAAGGAACGACGCAGTCGTTCCCTACAATTAGGAAAATATTGAATTTAAAGAAATGAAAATTTTCTTTTCAGTTTTTTAGTTACATACATTATTATCAGATACTATTTTGTTAAAAACTTTTTTAAATCTATATTGTTCAGAAACTAAAAACGAATTTATAAAATTTCATAGTTCATTATTAGAATGTAAGTTATCTAAAACTATTTTTTCTCAGTCACAAGAATAACCTAATAAAAATTGAGTTCCAATATAAGTTTCTCATTCATTTAATTTAAAATTATTTAATTCTAAGTTTGATTTAAAATCTAACTTGTCTAATATTCATCTTTTATTCTCAAAAATTATTTTATCTCATATTTTCAAATTTCTAGTTTTTTCCTTTAATAGATTATTTATCTCTCTAGAGTTTGCTATTAAAAAAACAGATTTAGAATTACTAATTTGTTTATTTTCTTCACTTACTCTATCTACCTCTTCTTTATAAAATCACTTATAATAGTTTTTATAGTTTTTTAATTTTATTGTTATTAAATCTGTATTTTTTAAAGTACTAATACTTTCTAATTCTCAAACTCCAAAACTAGCAGTAAAATTAGGTCATCACTCAACTATTTTATTATTGTTATAAGTATTTATATTATATCATAATAAGCTAGATATAATTATTATAATTATAAAATTAAGTGCTTGCATATTTTTTAGTTAATTTTAATAAGTAAAGGTAGAGTTATACCTCTCCCTTAAAGTACCATTTATTTGGACTATTAGCATTTCTGTCAGTAGCAAAGAATTTACCTTTTTTATAAACTTCTTCAGGTGTTATTTTCCCTGTAAGTCCTGCAAGTATAGCCTGATTTACAAAATTTGTACAGTTTCCCCCAAAGTCAGTATATGTAGGAAACCATTTGTTCCACTCATTTGATGATACTTGATTTAATGCATATCTTACAGCAATATTTGCATTATAATAGCATTTACCTCCTTTAAAATTTGAACAAGAACTTCCATCAGCTGATTATGCAGCTGAAAAGGCAAAATATATAGCAGAAGCTATTGCGATTTTTTTCATTTTTCCTCCCCATAGTTAGTTAATGAAAACACGCTAGTTTATTATAAATCAAGATTTTAAATATATTTTTAGTTTTATCTATTCAGTTCATCAATAATCTTTTTAATTGTTCTTTCAAGTTTATTTTTGTCTTTTTTGATGAAATCAAGAGTTGATTTTATCATCGCATAAATATTTATATTTGACTTGGCTGAATCAATCCAGCTTGGATTCTCAATTATTTTATCATCTATGAAATCTATTTTTGGTGTGACGAAAGTTATTTTTTTGCCATTCTTAGATTATATTTATTGAAATCTAGTTTTTATTTTTTAGAAAAATTTTATTTTATCAGCATTTGGATGCTCTCTTAGTTTTTCAAGAGTTTTAGCTTCTATTTGTCTAATTCTCTCTCTTGTTACTCAAAATTCTTTTCAAACTTCTTCCAAAGTATGGATATCTCCTCAATCAAGTCCAAATCTCATAATAATTATTTTTCTTTCTCTTGGAGTCAAAAAATCAAGCATTTCATACAAATTATCTTTTAACAAATTCATATTTGTTTGAGAATCTGGAGTTGGATTTTTATCATCTTCAATGAAATCTCAAAGGCTTGTGTCTTCTTCACTTCAAACAGGAGAATCAAGGGAAAGTATATCTTGAGAAATTCTCATTATTTGCCTTACTTTTCTTATATCCATATCCATTTCTGTAGCAAGCTCTTCCATAAGTGGTTCTCTAGTAAGTTCTTGAGTAAGTCTTCTGTAAGTATGAGTAAATTTATTTATAGTTTCTATCATATGAACTGGAACTCTGATAGTTCTTGCTTGGTCAGCAATTGCTCTAGTTACTCATTGTCTTATCCACCAAGTTGCATAAGTTGAAAACTTAAATCATTTATCTGGATCAAATTTATCAACTGCTCTAAATAATCCTACATTTCACTCTTGAATCAAATCTAAAAGAGAAAGTCATCTTCACATATATTTTTTAGCTATAGATACAACAAGTCTCAAGTTTGCAGCTGCAAGTTTTTTTCTAGCTTCCATACTTCAAGCTCTTATCTGCTTACCAATTTCTATTTCTTCGTCACTGTTTAAAAGTTCTACTCTTCAAATTTCATTTAAATACATTCTTATTGAATCATCGCTTATTTCAGATAAGGAAATATTTGTTTTTTCTTTTCTTTCAAGTCTCTTATCATTTTTGAAAAGATTATCCTTGTCCATACTGTCAACTATATCTATTTGAAGCTGCAAAAATCTAGAATAAACTTCATCAAGTAAATCAATATCTTCTTCTGCATTTGGAATAGCTGCATTTACTTCATCTTGTGTTACTTTTCAGTGAATTTTTCATTTTTTCATCAAATTTTGAATACTTTCAGGCATTCAGTCCAGCATTTCTTCAGGGACTTCTGTATCAATAAATTTCTGAATTCATTTTCAAATTCTTCTTTTATCTTCACTTCTATCTTTTGGAAGTTTTGAAAGTCATCTTTCTTTTTGTAAAGCAAAAGCGATTTCTTCTCAGTCATCAGTAAAGGAAATGTTATCAAGCATATCTAAGTCTTCACCAAAAACTTCAAGTTCTTCCAATTCTTCGTCAGTTGGTTCATCTTTTTCGTCAAACATGTCAAAATCATCAAAATCGTCAAAATCATCTAATTCTTTTGATTCTTCATCATCATAAATATCATCATAATCGTCAAATTTTTTACTTTTTGTTGATTTTGTAGATTTTTCTTCTGACTTAACTTTTTCATCTTTTTTTACTTTTTTTTCTTTTTTGTTTTCTTCTTCTCATCAAATAGATAAAAATCCCAATTCATCTAGAGAAATTTCTTCTATTTGTTGAGAATCTTTGTTTTCTTTTTTTGTTTTTTTTGGCATTTTTCAAAAAAGTTATGAAATACAAAAAGTGATAACACAAAAAATTCCTTCATTTTTACTTATAGAAGGAGCAAAAAGTGTTATTTATTCAAATTTTTCAAATCTCTAAAAAAATTAATTTCTTAATTTATAGCTATATTATAATATATTTTTAAAAAATTACAAGAAAAATATTTGCAAAATTTTTAGCTTATATTCTTAAATGTATAATTAAAAAATATTTTACTATATTTTGTATAGTAAAATTATAAAAACTAGAAAAATTATTTGCAATATTTTTGAAAATATATATAATTCAATTAAGTTCATGGATCCAGAGAACTTGAAAAATTTGTACATTAGTGATTTACTTTTTAAATTAAAATTTATGAAAAAAATATTTTTAATTTTATTTAGTGTCCTTATTATAAATTTAGTTCCTAATCTAGATACTTTTGCTTCATCAAATACAAAAGAAGTAGCAAATAAGTATATACAGGACGCATCTACATTTGACTACTTTTGGAAATGAAAAAATCCAAAAATAGTTTCTGAAAAACTATTTTATAGTTGAGATGAAAACAAGCCTTCATATATAGAATACAAAGTTTCCTGTGATGATAGAAAAGACTGTTGATATGTGATGGTGAACCTTGATTGAACAGATGTTGATATTCCTGAGGCTTCAAGTGTGTGACAAACTCCTTCTGAAATGATGTGAGAGATGAGTGGAAAAAACTCAAAAAATTATTATTTCTCTGTATTTGAACAATTCTCTGAAAATCCAGAAACATGAGAAATATGATTTATAAATCCAGATAATGAACAACTTGTAGAAAAAGCTTCATTAAATACTAGTTATTCAATAAATTCTGTAAACTCACTTTCTGCTAAATCTCAGAATTTATGAAACAATACATCAAAACTTAAAGAAAAGCTTCAAAAACTAAAAGATGAAGCTAAAAAAGAAAAACCTATTAACAAGCCTATAAATACCTTAAACTGAATCATAAAAAGTAGTTGAGTTGTCCCTATGAATGACTGAAGAGTTACTACTCCAAATCCAAATTCTTGAGCTATGGTTTGAGATCCTATAATAGATACCTACTGTTTGTGATATACTCCTTGTTATCGTCAGACATATGTTAAATATGATGATGGAAAATATAGAATATCTGGGTGTGTGTCTACTGCTTTTTCTATACTTTATTGATTTTATGATAGAAATGGTAAAGATAAATTTTTTCCTTGAGAAGTAGCTCCTGAATCTAATACGTATTCTGTTCAAGAAATACAAAGACAATTAACAAGTGCTTTAAAGACAGAGAATGGATCAACTTATGAAGAATGATATCAGTGAGGAGTTAATTATTTGAATAATATATACCCTAAGACACAAGAAATACTAAGAATAAATGATCTTAATCAAGCTAGAGCTGAGATAGATAATTGACGTCCTTTTTTAATGTCTTATGAAGATTCTAATTGAATAGGGCACTCTATAGTGATACATTGATACCAATGATTTAATAAACTATATTGAAATTTCTGATGGTGAAAGCATCATGCTAATAGAATGATAAATTTTAACTGAAAGACATTTACATCACATGCTGATAATGGAACCTTTAATAGATTTCATTTTATAAGATTTAACTAATAACTTTATATTTTATGAATACAATATACAGTTTATTTCCAATAATTCTATCAAAAGCAGAACCTATTGAAGATTATCATTGCTTAAAAACTAAACTAAAAGAAGATGAAATATGATTTGTTTGAAGTAACAAATGCTATTGAATAAAAGAGAATCAAATAGTAGTTGATAGTTTATGAAGGCCTAATATTTGAGATACATCATTTTACTTAATACTAAAAGAAAGTAATAAATTTAAGAAATGAGCCTTTTCAAGTGATGATATAATGATAAAAGATAATGTTAACCCAAATGTAATATTAGAAAAGTATAATGGTACTACTTATAATCTGTGAAATCTTTGCTATCAGAACTACAAACCTTCTATTTTTGATTACAGTATTTATATAACTGAGTGTAATACTCTTTCTAAGCTTTATTGAGAAAGATGAGACTTTAATTGATATATGAAACTTAGTGAAAACTTATGCTTGCCTGTTTTTGAAAAGAAGAAATTTCAAGTACCAAAGTTAAAAAGATGTGAAAAAGATCAAAAGCCAGGGCTGTATTATGAAAACTGTTGTCCATTTCAAGAATATGATTTATTGATGCTTATAAGAAGCAAAATTAAATCAAAAGAAATAAAAACAAGAGATGATATGATAAGGTTTGTAAGAACAGAAAATCAAAGATATGATCAATCACAAAAAGAAATTCCAAAGAAAATTCAAGATTTTGAAGGAATCAGCTTTGTTTCAGTGATACTTTTATTTTTGATAATTTTTATCAAACTTTTTAAATCAAAAAAGGCTTCCTAAAAGGGAAGTCTTTATTTTATTTTTGCTTTTTTGGCCTTTGAAATTAGTTGTGTGTATTCTAAAAGTGCTTGATTATCTCAAGTATTTGCCTTTGCTTTCAGTTCCTCTTCTTTTGTTTTAAAAATTTCCCTATTTAATCAAAAAATAATTTTTTCAAGTTCTTCTTCTTTATTTGAAGAATTTCTAAAAGAATCAGAATCTTCTATTTTTAGAGAAATTCATCTGATTTTTTCTTTTTTATCAAGAGAAAAACTGTTTATTTTTTCAATTCAGTTTTCAAAAATTTCTTTCAAATCTTTTGGTAAATATTCACTAAAAATGATTTTTTCTTTAAAAAAATCTATATTTTTTGGATCAAGTAAACAATAAGCCATTATCATTTCACTTGAAGAAACATTATTTTTTATTTTTAAATTTTCTTCTTCAGATTTTTGCTGTTTAAACCTGATCTTGTTAAATCTATCGTAAACAATGCTTTCTTTTATTTCCAAAAGTTTGCTTAATTCTTTCAAATAAAAATCTTTTTCTATGTTGTCAGAATAGCTTTTTATTAGCTCAAGAGCTTTTCCCAAAAGTTCTTTTTTGTCTTCTAAACTTCCAGTGTTAAATTTTGATTTTTTTATAAAATATCAAATTGGAGTCAATGCTTTTTCTATATAAATTCAAAAATCTTTTCAGCTTGAAATAATCTCGTCAGGATCTTTTCCTCAAGGTAGAGCTATTATTCTAACTTCAAATCATTCGTTTTTCATTTTCTCTAAACTCAAATTTGTAGCTTTTTGCCCAGCTCAATCTCAATCAAAACAAAGAAATACTTTTTTAGTCAATCTTTTTAGTAAAACTAAATGTTTTTCTGTCAATGCTGTTCCAGAAACTGCAACACAATTCATAAATCATCATCTATTTAAAGCGATCACATCCATATAACCTTCGCAAATTATTACAAAATCTTCTTTTGTAATTGCTTGTCTTGCGTTGAAAAGATTATACAATATGTTACTTTTATCATATATTTTTGAAGCTGGTGAATTTAAATACTTTGGTTCTCAAGAATTTACTATTCTTCCAGCAAAAGCTACAAAATCTCATCTACTATTTTGGATGGGAAAAATTACTCTTCAGATAAATTTATCTTTTTTTGATTTTATATCTAAAAATATATGACTTTCGGCTATTTGCTCATCTTCGTATCATTTTTTCTTTAAGTATCCAAAAAGTTCAATTCCAGAATCAGAATATCAAATATTGAAATTGTTAATTATTTCTTCATTTAAGCCTCTGTCGTATAAATATTTTTTTATTTCAGGATAGTTTTTCAAAGCCGATTTATAATAATTTGTTGCGTCTTTGTAAAGTGAATATAAGTTTTTTTTCTCTTTGAAATTTGCTTCATTGAAATTACTGTTTACTTTGATTCAAGTGTAGTTTGAGAGGATTTCAATCGCTTCTTTGAAGCTACAGTTTTCTATATCCATTATAAATTTTACGGCTCAACCTCACTTATGGCATCAGAAACAATATGCAATTTGCTTTGTTGGAGAAA
This sequence comes from Candidatus Gracilibacteria bacterium GN02-872, assembly GCA_003260325.1. Lineage (GTDB taxonomy): Bacteria > Patescibacteriota > Gracilibacteria > BD1-5 > UBA6164 > GN02-872. The sequence continues at coordinate 126,269 of MOLU01000002.1, forward strand.
CCATAAAACTCGGAGTTTTCTCACTATGACCAGGAAAAGGGCAGAGAGCTTTGTAATTCATTCCTGCCTTTCTTAGCTTTGTATACCTTCAAACTAAGTCTACCATATCTATAGCTCACTCTAAATCTTCAACTATTCACATATTTTTTTAAATTTTTTTGAAATATTTTTTTTATTTTAATTGAAATTTTACAAAAGTAAAGAGTATTTAATTTGTTGTATGATTTTTCAAAAAAATAAGATTTTTTGTTATCAACTAAGCTCTAATAATTGAATATTTTAATAAGAAAAAAAGGACTACAATTTAATAGTCCTAAAGTATTTATTATATCTGAAAAAGCTACTTATCCTCCAAAGATTCATCCCAAAACTGAACTTTCTCATTGAGAACTTGAAGCTCTAGCCAAGAATGGATTTAAATATTCTGAGAAACTTCCTACATTTCTTGTTTGGAAAAATATTTTTCAAACTCAAGAAAACTCACAAACCAATCATTCTCAGTTTTTTATTGAAGAAAAAAATCAACTTCAAGCATTTCTTACATTGTAATCTAAACTACTCTCAAAAGCTACAATATGAGCATTGTCAACGATAAATTTTTCATCTCATTTTAACTCATATTCAACTATTGCTCAGAAACTTGAAACCCAAAATTTTCCGTTTCAGCTGACACGGATCATAAAAAGTCATTCTCCTGAAAAAAATCATCTTAGTCACTCAAACTTTGTATTTGTTTCAACTTCTGAAGTACAAGCCAAAAATCATCCTCATTGAACTATCCAGTCCTTTCCTGGAGTTACTTCAAACATTTCTATATCTCAAACAGAGCGAGGAGCAAGGTAGATATCACTATTTTCTCTGTTTGCTACGATTTCACTTACAAAAAAAGATTCTCAAGTTAAAAACATTCTTCAAAGAGAACTCAAAATTCCTCAGTTCATTTTTCCTTCAATTTGAATAGTTGGATCCATTGAAACCATTGATCCAGGCTCTATTTTCATAGATTCTCAACTTTGTAATTTACAATGCAAACATGAATAACTTGGTTTTCAGATTATTTCATACTCCATAAAATTTGAATTAAAAAATATTATAAATCAATTTTACACATTTTTTTAACAAAATCAAAATTTAGTTTTTGACTTTTTTATTTTGAAAAATATAATTTTTTGCGAAAATATTTTTAACAAAAAAATTTATGTTTATAGTTTTTGAATGAGTTGATGGAAGTGGAAAAGATACACAGCTTGATAAGACTTTTACTTACTTAAGGAAAAAAGATAAAAATATTCAGATTTGGTCGACAAAAGAACCAACAAAAAATACAGAAAGTTGAAGAAAAATTTTAGAAAAATTATCTTGAGATGGCTTTAAAGATGGAAGGGAAGCTCTAGAATTATTTGTAAAAGATAGAGAAGAAGCAACCCCTTTTAGAAGAGAAATGATGAAAAGTTCTACTATTTTATCAAGTCGTTTTGATTACTCGACATTTGCTTACCAGTGAGCTCAGTGACTGACTTTTGATGAAATTTATGAGGCACACAATTACAAAAATATTTTGATTCCAGATTTGACTTTTATTTTTGATGTAAACTTAGAAAATATTGAGAAAAGAATTTCTGAAAGGTGAGCCAAAAAAGAATTTTTTGAAGAATTAGATTTTTTAAACAAGGTAAGAAAACTTTATTTGGATTCAGCTGAAAAATTGAAATCTGAAAGAAATATTGTCATAATTGACGCAAACAGAAGCATAGAAGAAGTTTTTGAAGACGTAAAAACTGAACTTGATAAATATTTTTAAAAAATGGAAAAAACAACAAAACAAAAATGAGATAAATGAGAACTTATCGCGATAAAATACTTAAAATCAAAAGATTTTGAAATAATTGATACAAATTTCAAATTTTGAAGATTTTGAGAAGTTGATATTATCGCGCAAAAAGATTGATTTACTTATTTTTTTGAAGTAAAATACAGAGAAAATGAAGCATTTTGACTTCCTGAAGATTCGATTACAAAAGCAAAATTGAAAAAATTTAGAAAAACGATTGAGTTTTATGTTTTACAAAACAATTTAGATTTTGAAAAAATATTTTTTGAAGTTATTACTATTTTAAAATGAAAAACTAGTTATAAATTAAAACATTATAAAAATTTAGAAATTTAAAAATGACAAGAAAAAATACAAATCCATTTATGAAAAAATCAGAAAAATTTTGAATGGTTTTTGAAGAACAAATAACGGAAAAACGAAGAGAAAACAATCCTTACATTGATAAAGTTTTTCAGAGTAAAAATATTTTAACAAATGAAGAATTTATTTTTGAGCAAGCCTGAAATTGGCAAAATTATTTTTGAAATAAAAATGAAATTGTTTTAGAAATCTGAACTTGACTTTGAAATTTTTTTTCTGGAGAAGTAGCTAAATTTCCAGAAAAAAACTTTATTTGACTGGAAATAAAATACAAAAGACTTTTTGTAACAGAACGAAAAACTCTGGAAAACTGATGAAAAAATTTTGTTTTGCTTAAAACTAAATGACAAAATATTGATAAATTTTTGTGAGATGAAGAAATTTCTCTAACTTATGTGTTTTTTCCTGATCCTTGGTGAAACAAAGAAAGACAGAAAAAACATAGACTTTTTTCTGAAAAATTTATTTTGGATTTGTATAAAAAAACAAAAAAATGATGAAAATTGATTTTTAAAACTGATCATAAAGAGTATTTTGATACAACTTTGGAATTATTTAAAAAAATTTGACTTTGGAAAATTATTCTGAAATCTTATGATTATGAATCCGAAACTGATAAATTTAATTCAAAAAATTTAACTGAATTTGAAGCTATTTTTAGAGAAGACAAAATAAAAGTAAATTATGTAGAATTTGAAAAATAAAAAGCTAGAAAAACTCTAGCTTTTATATTTTGTAAAATTTTATTATATCAAAATCAATATCGACTTTTTTACCCAATTCTTGTTCAGCAACTCTTTTTAAATCTTGAAAAATATTTTCTAAATTGCTTTCTTCACTGATTTTCAGAACTATTTTTAAATGAATTTTTTCGTTTGAATTTTCGATTATTTTTATATTTTCTATTTCAAAATATTTTACTTTTTTTTCTAAATTCTTTGTTAAAAATTTTTCTGTTTCACTACTCAAATTTTTCTTTACTTTCATCGAATTTGAAGCCAAACTTAGAGGAACCAAAATCATTATCAAGCAAAATAAGAAAAAAATTATTCTTTTAAAGACTTTTCCTTGAAGCTTTTTTTCATGTGGAGTGAAACCATAAAGCCACAAAATTATTGTTGAAATCAAAATTACTCATAAGATATTTGAACCAAAAAGTAAAAGTGCTCAAAAAGCTGATTTATAGTTTAGATAAGCCATTTCTATTCAAATTACACAAAGTGGAGGATGGATAGAAACAGCAAAGATAAAACCAGAAAGACTTTGATAAGATCTCTTGTATTTTATCCATAAAACTCAAAAAACTCAAGAAAAAACTGCGATAAAAAAATCTATTAGATTTGGAGTTGTTCTAGCAATTATTTCGTTTGTTTCTCAGCTTCAGATAAATTTTGTAAGTGAAAACGAAATTATTATAACTAAAAAAACTGAGTAAACTAAAACCAAAAGTGACTCTACAAAAACTTTTCCAACTCATCTTGCGATTGAAAAAGATAATCAATTTATTGGACGAATAAGCGTAGAAATAATCATTCAGCCGATTACAACTACAGCAGAATCTTGAAATAATCAAAAAACTATGATTATTGTTGACAAACATATTTCTAAAAAATACAATTTGTCAAAAGCTATATTTTCAACTATTTCCTTTGCAGCTTCTTCTTTTTGCTCAGAAGTCAATTCTAGAAATTCTATTTTTTCAAATATTTCATTTACTTTTTCTTCACTTGAGATTTCTTTATTTTCAGTCATAATTTAAATATTTATTAACAAAAAAATTATAACATAAATTTTGCAAAAAATAAAAAAATTTGCGTTTTTTAGTTTACTATATAAAATATAGTAAATATTTTTTAACTAAAATTTATGTCAAATCCTTTTTCGAATGCTCAAAAACAGATTTTGAAATCTTATGAGTCTGCAAATTTTTGAGAAAAATATAAAAACGAATTGCAACTTATCTTGGAACCAAAAAGAGTTTTGGAAGTAAATATTTCTATAAAAATGGATAATTGAGAAATAAAAACTTTCAAGGCTTATAGAAGCCAACACAATGATGCAAGATGAGTTTTTAAATGATGAATTAGATTTCATCCAAATGTAAATATTGATGAAGTAAAGGCTCTCTCAATTTGGATGACTATAAAATGCTCAGTTGTAGATTTACCTTTAGGATGAGGAAAGTGATGAATAATCGTTGATCCAAAAGATTTATCAAAAAATGAGATAGAGAGACTTTCTAGAGCTTATGTTAGAGCAATTTATAAAAATATCTGACCTTTAGTTGATGTTCCAGCTCCAGATGTAAATACAAATGCCGAAATAATGGCCTATATGACAGATGAATATTCAAAACTTGCATGAGTCTATACTCCTGGAAGCTTTACTTGAAAACCTTTAACTGTTTGAGGCTCAAAATGAAGAGAAAAAGCAACTTGAAAATGATGACTTTTTGCTTTACTTAAGATGCTGGAATTACAAAATGATTCTATTAAAGATAAAAAAATAATTGTTGAGTGAGCTGGAAATGTTTGAGGGACATTTATAGAATTGCTAAAAGATTTGTGAGTAAAATTAATTTGAGTTTCTGACTCAAAGTGAGCTATTTATAATGAAAATTGACTAGAAATTGATGAAATTATTTCTCTGAAAAAAAATAAAAAGTCTGTCATTGATTACAAAAATGCATCAATTTTGTCAAATGATGAATTACTTGAAAAAGAGTGTGATATCCTTGTTCCAGCAGCGTTAGAAAATCGCTTGACTCAAGAAAATGCTTCAAATTTGAAAACAAAACTTATTTTAGAGCTTGCTAACTGACCAACTACACCAGAAGCTGACGAAATTTTAGAAAAAAGAAATATTCCAGTTATTCCTGATATTTTAGCGAATGCTTGATGAGTTATGGTTTCTTATTTTGAGCAAGTTCAAAATAATACAAATTTTTATTGGGAAGAAAATGAAATAGAACAAAAACTAAAAATAAAAATGGAAAAAGCAACAAAAGATGTTTTTGAGATTTCAAAAGAATTAAAAGTTAGCTATAGAAAAGGAGCTTATGCCATTTCTCTAAAAAGAATTTTTGATGCAATGAAAGCTAGAAATTATAATTAGAAAAGGTATAATTAATTAGTCAAGTTTATTTTTCCACATTTTATTTGATTTTCTAAAGTTAAAGATTATAATTCTCGCACACAATTTATTTATTTATCAAGAAATATATGAAAAAATATTTAATTTTAGCTTTAGTTTCAACTTTAGCTTTGACAAGTTGTGGACAAAAAGAAGAGAAAAAAACTGACACAACAACTTGAACAAAAACTGAAACAAACACTACAGTAAAAACTGGAACTACTGAAACTCCAAAAATTTCAACTAGTTCAACTGATACTACAACAGCTACTTGATCTGCTGATGCTACTGCAAAAACTTCAACAACTGCAACTACAGGTATAACTGAAGAAAATGGTGTTTCCATTTTTAAAAATACTGAAAAATGATATGAAATTTCTTTTAAAAAAGCTGATGGGTTAGATGGACAAGTTGGATTTCAAAACACAGAAATATTTATAGCTGATATGAAAAAATGAAACTCTGTTTCAGTTTTGAGTGAAGATTATTCTAGAGCTCCTGGGATTGTTGATGCAGAAAAATATTTTGAAGAATCAGTTAAAAACTTAAAAGCAGCACTAAAAGAACAATGAATTAGTGAAATCAAAAGAGAAGATGTTACTATAAATTGAACAAAATGAATAAAAGCTACTTATTCTATGAGTACACAAGGAAGTAAATTAAATTTTGAACAATACTTTTTTGATAATGGTAAAAAACAAGCATTTATCGTTACAAAAACTGTTGTTTGAGATAATGATGATGCAAGATTGACTTCTGTAGTTAACTCTTTCAAATTTATAAAATAATTTTAAAAGTGATAAAAATCACTTTTTTTTTGATAAAAATTTGATTTTAGAAAAATATTTATTATAATGAGAATTGTTATCATTTTATTTTTTAATTATAAAAATATGAAAGATTTTAATATTTGACTAAAGGATACAACAAAAGTAGTTTCTTTGTTACAAATTATTCTTGCTTCTGAAAATGTTGCAAATCTTAAAAACAGAAAATACCATCGGAATGTAGAATCAAAAAGATTTAGAGAACTACACTCATACTTTGAAGAACTTTACACTGCTTCTTTTGAGAGAATTGATGAAATAGCTGAGAGAATCAGAGCACTTTGAAGCTATACAAAAGGTACTTTTAAAGAATACTTAGGGTTGTCAGTTGTAAAAGATGATGAAAAAGAGCAAATAGATGCATCAGAGATGATAAAATCACTAGCAAATGATAAAATTGCTATTTTGAAATTACTTAGAGAATGAATTGTTGAGGCTGAAAAAATAAATGATGTTTGAACTGAAGATTTCTTGACAGGACTTGTTTGAGATTATGAAAAAGATCTTTGGATGCTCAGAAGTATGGCTGATTAAAAAGGGATTAAAAAAAGTAAGTTTTTAAACTTACTTTTTATTTTCAAAATTTTTTCTTGTAATCTTCATGACATTTTTTTAAAATAGCTTGAGCAGTTGCTTTGTCGTCCCAACCATTTAAATCTATTTTTTTTCAGTGTAAGTCTTTGTAGTGAAGCATATAGTACTCTATATCTTCAAGTTCTTTTTTGTTTACATCCGCGATATCATTTATATCAGAATAATATTTATCATCAGCTACAGCCAAGATTTTATAATCATCTTCTCCAGAATCAACCATTTTTAAACCTCAAACAACTCTCAAAGGTACAACTACTCAAGGAGCAATTGGATAAGAGCAAAGGATTATTACATCAAGAGGATCATTATCTCATTCATTCCAAGTTTGAGGCAAATCTCAATAATTGAAACTATAATCAATTGGAGTTTTTCCAACTCTATCAACCCATAAAGCTCCAGTTTTATGATCAAATTCGTATTTTACTCTACTTCCTTTTGGTATTTCTAAAATTGCATTTATTTCAGAAAAATCTTCATTTCCAAGTGGAATATCGTGGTACAAGTTCATAATTTAAAAATTAGAAAATAAATACACTAAATTTATATTCAAAAAATATTTTTTTTCAAGTTTTTATTCAAAACTCAAACTTAAATGGCTTTCTGTAAAGATTTCTTTTTTTATTCATTCTAAAAATATTCTTAAATCTTTTCATTTTAAAATTATTTTGTAGTGAAATTGATTAAACTTTTTAAAAGCATTTTCGGTTGAAATAATTTCTATTTTTCAATCAAAGTTTAAATTGTCAAGTTTTGCTTTCAAATTTTTTATATAATTTAATGCTTTTGTCTTTTCAGCATTTCTGTACTCTAAAATCGCATATTCTATAAATGGAGGATAATTGAAAAGTTTTCTTTCTTTTAAAGTTTTTATAAAAAAATTTTTGTAGTTATCTTCCAAAATCATCTTTATAGTCGGATTTTCAGGAATAAAGCTTTGAAGAACAAAAGTTGTTTCTTCTCATCTTCTAGCTCATCTTCAAATAAGTTGTTTTATGTTTATAAATAACTTTTCTTCAGAATTATATTTCGCTATTTGTAGCTCTTGCTCGACTAAAATCACTCAAATCAATCAAACTGAGCTAAAATCAAATCAAGTTGTAATCATTTTTGTTCAGATTATGATGTCAGCATCATTAAGCCAAACTAAAGAATTTTCTTTTTCAGTTTTATTTCTAACAGATTGCATATCAAACCTAAAAATTCTTTTTTCTGGAAAAATATTTTTTAGAGATTTTTCGATTTGTTCGGTTCAAACTCATATTTTTAATAAATTTTTTGAGTTACAATTGTCACAATTATTCTTCAAATCCTCACTATAACCACAAATATGACAAATCATTTTTTCAGAATGTATATTTAATGAAGAATCACAGTTTTTGCATTTAAAAATTTTTTTACAGTTTTCGCAAATCAAGCTTGAATATTCTCATTTTTTATTTATGTAAATAATTATTTTCTTTTTTAGCTCTAAATTTTTTTTGATTTCTTTTAAAAGTGTATTTGAAAGATATTTATTTTGTTTGCTAAAATCCTGAGATAAGTTGACTATAATCATAAAAATCTTTATTTATAATAATTAAATTTTACAAAAAAATAAAAAAAGTCAAAAAAAAATTTGCATTTTTTATAAAAATGTATTAAAATATATTTAGATGTAGAGACGGCACCGGAGTTTTCTCCTTTCACTCTGGGTTGTCCTACATCTATTTTTTTGTTTTTAATTTTAAAAAGTGTTATAATTATAAAAATATTTTTTAATAAAAAAAATGTTAGATTTGATTTTAGAAAACAGAAAACTTAAAAAACAGCTAGAAATAGCAGAAAAATGGATAAAAAGAGAAGTTTTATCAAATATTAAAAATATAAATATTGAAAGAATTTCTTGAGAATCAATTGACCAAAAAGAAAATTTTTTTTCTGAAAATATTGAAGAATTGGTTTATAATCAAGTTTCTGATTTTTTTTGAGAAGAAAGATTTATTTATTTTTCAAAAGATATTCTTGAAAATATTGTTTCTTCAGAGCTTTTATTTTCTTTTTTGAGAAAAAATAAACAAGTTGATTGACTAGCTATGCTTATTTCTTACCAAAAAATATTTGATTTATTGATTGAAGAACAGATCACAAAGCCATTTAGGAAATATTTTAATTCAAAAAATCTTACTTTTTCTCTAGAAAATGATTTAATTGAAAAAAACCTTTATAATGTACTTTTTAATTGACATATTTTGTGATTTTCTAGGTTTTTTGCTCTTTTGAAAAATATTTCTGAAGATAAAGTCAAATTTCCTTATTCAAAGGCTTTTCTTGAGTTTTTAGAAAAATATTCTTATATAAAAAATATTTTGCTTGATGATGAATTCATTGATTTATATGGGAAAATAGTTGATTTAGAGGTTTTTTGAGCAAAAAGACATATTTGAAAAGTAAGTTTTGATGATATTTTTTTGACGAGAAAATATTTCTTTTGAGATTTTGTAGATAAAAATTGTTTTTTCTACAAACTTAGTTTTATTTATGAAATCTAGCAAAGGCTAGATTTTTTGTTCTTGAAAATTTAAGTTTTTTTTTTATAATTTAGAAAAATATTTTTTAAAGTTTAAATTTTATGTTGTATATCGTCTCTACTCCAATTTGAAATCTGGAAGACATCACGTTTCGAGCAATAAATACACTAAAAGAAGTTGATTTGATTGCATGTGAAGACACTAGAACTAGCTCGGTTTTATTGAATCATTATCAAATTAAAAAGCCACTTTTATCTTTCCATAGCTTTTCTTGAGTTACAAAAATAGATAAAATTATGGAAGCACTAAAATCAGGAAAAAAAGTTGCTTTGATTTCTGACGCTTGAACTCCGTGAATTTCGGATCCTTGATTTGTTTTGATAAAAGAGGCAATTCTTGAAAATATAGAAGTTATTCCTATTCCTTGAGTAACAGCTTTTACAACGGCCCTTATGGCTTCTGGAATGCAAATGAATCATTTTTTGTATTTGTGATTTTTACCTTTAAAAAAGGGAAGACAGACTCTTTTGAATTTACTTGTAGAAAGGAAAAATAGTAAACTTTCAGAAACTATGATTATTTACGAAAGTGTGCATAGAATAGAAAAGACTTTGAAAGAATTATGAAATTATTTTTGAGAAAATCATAAAATTGTTGTTGCAAGAGAATTAACAAAAAAATTTGAAGAATTTATTAGATGAGAAATATTTGAAGTAATAGCTTATTTCAAGGAAAATCCTTCAAAAGTGAAATGAGAATTTGTTATTTTATTTTAAAAAGTATGAAACTTCATTTGAGTGAACAAAAAAAGATTTTGTTTATAAAAACTTCAGTTTGGAACTCTATAAAAAATATTTTTCAAGTAAAAAAAGATTTAGATATTTCAAAATATCTAATTTCTATAAAAATTCTTGAAAATAAAGTGATTATCAGGACTAATAAACCAATATTTAATTCTGAAGCTATTTTACTTGAAGATGATATAAAATGAGAAATAAATCAAAAACTGAAAAAAGCTGAAATCGATTTTGAATTTGATCTTATTTATAAATAAAAGCCTCAAAAAAGAGACTTTTAAATAATATTTGCTTCTATTAAACTTGTTTTTATATGACTTATAGTTTGTTCGTGTTTTGATAGAAATCAAATCAAAATTATTATCAAAGATATGATTAATATGACCAAAGTTCCATTTTTTACTTTTTGGTCCAGGAAATAATAATAGTTTTTTACAAAATTTTTCAACATTTTCTCCCTTTTTAGGTAAATAAAATTATTTATAATATTAAACCATAAAGTTAAGAAAAAAGCAAGAAAATTCTAATTTTTTTTACAAAAAAGAACCTTTTTCAGGTTCTCTTTTTATTTTTCTAAACTGTTTCTGATTATTTCTTCTATTTCGTTTGCTAATTCTTCATTTTCTGTTAAAAATGCTTTTACATTTTCTCTTCACTGACCAAGTTTTTTGTCTCAGTATGAGTAAAATGCTCCAGATTTTTTGATAATATTTAAATCTACACCAAAATCAAGTATTTCTCAGATTCTAGAAATTCATTCATTATACATTATGTCAACCATTGCTTCTCTAAAAGGAGGTGCTATTTTATTTTTAATAACTTTTACAACTGTTTCATTTCAAATAACTTCTTTGTTATCTCAAGTTCATCTTTCTATTTTATTTTTTCTTCTGATATCTATTCTTTGTGAAGCATAAAACTTCAAAGAATTTCCTCAAGTTGTAGTTTCAGGGCTACCAAACATAACTCCGATTTTCATTCTAAGTTGGTTGATAAATATCACTGTACAATTTGTTTTGCTTATTGCTCAAGTTATTTTTCTAAGAGCTTGACTCATAAGTCTAGCTTGAAGTCACATATGAGAATCTCACATATCTCACTCTATTTCAGCTTTTGGTGTCAATGCAGCAACAGAGTCAACAATTATCAAATCAACTGCTCAAGAATTTACTAGCTTATCAGTTATTTCCAAAGCTTGTTCTCAAAAATCAGGTTGAGAAATAAGTAGCTCATCAATATTTACTCAAATTTTTTTTGCGTATTCTGGATCCAATGCGTGCTCTGCATCTATAAAAGCAGCAACTCAACCAGCTTTTTGTACTTCAGCAATCGCATGAAGGGTCAAAGTAGTTTTACCACTTGATTCTGGTCAATAAATCTCAACTATTCTTCCTTTTGCATATCATCCTCAAAGAGCTATATCAAGTCCAATAGAACCTGAAGAAATAGTTTCAACTTTTTGTCTTGCTCAATCATCTCAAAGCCTCATAATAGAACCTTTTCAATAATTTTTCTCAATCAGAGCCAGAGCTTCTTTTAGTGCTTCTTGTTTGTTCATATTTGTTTTTTTGTTAAAAAATACTCAAGACTTATTATATTTCAAAATTAAATTTTCACAAGTTTTATTTTTCTAATTTATAGTTTGATTTTAGTCACTCTTCTGTTCAAATCGCTATATTTTTTCATCAGCATATTTTACAGATAAATACATATCCATTAGGGTTTGGCCTATCAGTTTCAACTATTTTTTTGCAATCTTTACAATAAAAAGAAACTTTTCATCTTTCTTCTTTGAAATAACCTTTTTTATCAAACTCTTCTATATTTACTAAATCTCAAAAATTTGACATAATTTTTAAAAATATTTATTAAAATAAAGTCATTGCTTCTTCTTTTTTTTCTATGTTTAAAACTCATTTATTTACCAATTCAACAAAACATTTTACAGTTGCTTCTACGTCAACAATCGCATCGTGAGCTCAGACAAAGTATTCATCAAAAAGTTTTTTATGCAATTCTCAAAGTTTTGGATATTTATACCTTTCTCAGTTTCATCTTATTGCACAAAAATCAACCGTAGTTTTCATTGTACAAATAACTTGCTTAGGATTATACTTATACTCTTCATTTAGTCTTTTAAGCTCAAGTTTTATCATTTCTTCGTCGTATTCTATGTTGTGTCCAACAATTACATCACTTTCGTTTATATAGCTCAAAAATTCATCTATTTTATTTTCTATAAAATCTGCATTCTTCACATCCACATCATAAATATGGTGAACTTTACTTGAAGCAAAAGGAATAGGTATTTTTGGATTTATCAGAATATTAACCCTTTTGACTTCCTTAAACTTTCAGTCTTCTAAATCTCAAAGAATTCCTGCAAATTGAATAATCCTTGGTTGTTTTGTTAAATCATTTTCTTTTTTATCTATAAATCAAGTAGTTTCCGTATCAAAAACAAAAATTCTCACTTTTTTTTGGTTAAAATTTAAATCTTTTCCATTTTATTAAATAAAAAATATTTTTCAAGTAAAAATTTAAAATAAAGTTTTATAAAATTTGTATAAATTTTTTAGTAAATCTTCTTTATCTGAAATTGAAATTTTAGCTTGATATTCAATCAAAGTTGGAATATCAGAATTACTTATTTTTTCTTTTTTTAGATTTTTGATTTCTTCAAAAGTAAATTTTTCTATAAAATCTTTTTCTATATTTTTTAAAATATTTTCAAGATTTTGATTATAACAAAGCCAAACTATTTTTGGAAATTCTCCTTGCAAAACTTGATTTGTGTAGTAAATTCAATTTTGACTTTGTTTAAAATCTAAATAAAAATCAAATAATTTTTCAAAAACTGAAATCAGAAAAAAAGAGCAAGCAGAAGCCTTAAAAATTTTCAAAACATATTTTTCTTTTTTTAAAATGAAATATTTTTCCTCAATTTTTTCTAAATTTTTGTCAAAATTTTTTAGAAATTTAACATTTTTTTCATCATAAATCAAAGCATTTTTAAAATATTTTTCTTTATAGTTTTCTAAATCTTCTAAATTTAGATTTTTTGTTTTTCCATAACTATAATTTTTTCAAAAAAAATATTTTCAGATTTTTTCAATAATTTCTTTTTGTAGATTTTCTTCACTTAATTCGTCTTTTATTCTAGCTTTTTCTTTCAAAAAAATTTCTTTTTTTATTTTTCAATTTAATTTTTTAGAAAATTTTTCTAAATCTTCTTTTTTCTGATTATTTAACTCAAAATAGCTATAATAAGTGTAAGTAAATCATTTATATTTTTGCAAATCAAAAAAATCTTCTACATTTTCCGTAGAAAGAGCTATATGCTCCAAAAGATGAGCAGAGTATTCGCTATTAAATTTATCAGGAAATGTTTTAAAAATTATAAAAATCATTTTTCTAAAATTAGCCACAAAAAAACTGGAGCAAGCCCAGTGATTTTATTGTTTTAATTGATAAAAATTTCTTCAAACTCTTTCAATTACTTGTCTGTTTTGCAGATTCATATAGATAGTTGTTTCTTTTACATCTCTTATTTTCAAAACTTCTTTCACTATTTCTTCAGTTGACATAGGTTCATTTCTTTTTTCCAAAATAGAACTTATGACATCCAAAACAGTTCCTGGCTTAAATCACCATTCTCTCAAAGCATAAATTCCTCTACCAATAAGCACAAAGTCCTCATTTCTTATAAGTTCATTGTGAATAGTGTTTATTTTTACATTGTCTTCTAAAACTTCTATTATTTTATTGGCAATATCAACAAAATGCATTGGTGTTCATTCTTTTTTAAGAATATAAACAGCCTTGTCTTTCAAAGTTTTTGGGTTTAAAATTTTCCATTTTGTCAATCAAACTAGGTTATCCTCTCAGAATATAATATCATCAAAAAGTTCTAAAACTGAACCAACAAGTGGAGCAGAAATACCTCTCAAATCTTTTAAATTTTCTGAGACAATTTTAAAAAGTTCCTCTTTTTCAATTACATCTTTTTTCTTTTTTAATACTTTTATAGCTTCTTTATGTATAACATCAACATTGTATCTAGAAATTTTAGATAGATAAAAATATATCTTACAACCAAGCTTTTGCTTGGATTTTAAAATATCAAAATCTGATTGAACAATAGTTTCAAGCACTCCTTTATTTATATCTTTTTCTAAATTTAGTTCTTTAATCAAGTAATTCACCAAAGAATCTCTAGAGGCTAATCCTCAACTCATTTTTACAAATTCTATTCCTTTTTCTTGAATATCAGTTAAAATAGAGGCTTTTATAATTCTTCAAATTTTTCTAATTCCAGATTCTTCTATTTGTCTAACTCTTTCTCTCGTAATTGTAGGAGAAAATGAGTTTCAAATGCTTTGTAAAGTCTCTTTTTCTCATTTTAATCAAACTCTTCTTTCTATAACATTTTTTTCTTTTTCAGATAAAGAAATCAGTATTTCTTCAAATGACCTTACTATATTTTCATTATTTAAAACTGTAGCATTCATTTAAATTTACTTAATATTAACTTTTGTTAAAATATAACAATAATTTGCAAAAAGTCAAATTATTTATAAATTTTCTGTATATAGCACTAAAAAGGCAAAGTTATGTTATCTTTTCATTTTTCTTTGTGTCTTTCTTGATTTAATTGTTCTAAAATTATTTCTGAGCTATTTTTGTAAAAATCTTTCCTAGCCCAGTATCATCAACCGATTATTATTACAGCTGAAGCTATGCATAAAATTAGTCAAGTTCCAGATGTTGTATCTTGTCAAAAAGTTTCAAGTCAAACGGAGAAACTTACTCACATTATGCTAGCTAAAAACATAAAGAATCAAGTAAAAAGTATTACTAAATAGTTTTTTACATCTATGTCTGAATAAAGCTTCATTTTTTCTTTGTAATTTGCTCAAAAAGTCAAAAAAATAATTATTAAAAGTCATATTATAATCATAAAACCTGCATTTCCAGCAATAGGATAAAACGCATTCCAAGAAATATTTCTTTTTGTGTCTACAATCCAAGGTAAAAATAAACTTATTATTCAAGTTATAGCTCAAATAACAGTTGTTCATCTAGACATATTTAGATTTAAAATGTCAAATTTTATATTTTTCAAAAACTCAGAAATGAATCTTTGGAATTTTGCAAGATTATTTTTTCTTCTTTTCATATTTTTAAATTTCAGTAATAAAAATTTTGATAAATTTTAATTATAGTTTATAATAAAAAAAATATTTTTCAAACTTAATTATAAAAAATGAATGAAAAAAAGAAAGTAAAAAATTATTTTTTTGAGTTAATACTTTTAATTATTAGCTTTTTGTTCGCATTTTACAGTTCTGTAAAATTATTCTTATTTTCAAAAAATTGAAGGAAAAAAAATCTATTCAACGATTTTTTAGATTTTGTTTTTAGAAAATGGCCAAAATATTTTTGGAATAATCCTAGTATTTATAAATTGTTTTGTTTACCGTGAAATATAATAAATTATATACTTAAAAAGTAATTTTTATGAAAAAAACAAAAAAAGCTTTTACTTTGATAGAAGTGATTGTTTCAATTTTGATCGTTTCTATTGTGATAATTGCATGATTTCAACTTTATTTACAAGCTTCAAGTTCAAAAATAAAAATAGTTGAACAAACAAACTTAGAAAAAAATGTTTTTTATTTCTCAGAAAAACTTTTTTCATTGATAAAAAAATGATGAGTTCTTGATTATGAAGAATATTTTAATAGGAAAATAGTTTGACTTGAGACAGAAAATGGGCATTATAAAAAAAATACTTGATTTTGAAATTTTTGATCTGGCTGAAAAATCTGAACAGAAGCTATTTGAATCAATTACTGAAAAGAATTTTATTTTTGTTTAAGCTGAAACTGAGAAGATAACAAAATGTGAAGAGATTGATGCGTGAAAAAACAAAATATTAGTTCTTATTCTCTAAAAGATACAAATAAAACGGAAAATGTAGATTATGAGTGACAACCACAAAGATACTGAGAATATTCTTTTCAGTTTTTGGATTATAATTCAAATTATGATGATGATAAATGAGATGAAAACTGAGATTGAAGTATAAAAAGAGACGATGATGATGAATACTTATGAATTTGACCAGAAGCTTTTGAAGCAGATACAGATCTAAAAGAAATATATTTGCTAAGCTGAGATAAATCAAAAAGGACATTTATTAGATGGAATATAAAACAAGATGAATTTGCTGACAAGATAAGTTCTTTTGAAAAGTGTGATAAAAATCCAACTTCACCAAATTTTAAATATTGTAGAGGAACGATAGAATTTCTTGAATTAGAAGGAAAAGATTGGTGACTTGATCACGATGATTCAACTCAAGATCAATATCAAAATGATTGAGTTGTAGACACTTGGGTAATTGCAAAAAGTTTTTCTTGAAAATCAAATTTAACAGCAAATGATTCAATTATTGCTTGATGAAAGGATGATAAATGATTCCGGAAGGCTTTGTTTTCTGATGATATAAATATTACTTGATTTAAGGTTTTTGCTTATCCAAATATAGATAATTCAAAGGTTTGGAAAGTTGATGAACAAGAACAACAAAATAAATATTTGATTTCACCATATTTAATAACTTCTGTAAAAGTAAAGCCTAGTTGGAAAATAAAAACAAGATTGAGATGAGATGTTCAAGAAATTAGCTTTAATTCAACTATAAATTTAACTGAAATATTTAGTAATTAAGAAATTTATGAAAAAAAATAAAGATGCTTTGAGTTTAGTTATTGCTATTTGATTAGTTTTGATCAGTTCACTTCTAGCCTTAACTATACTAGAATACATAATTCCTTTTTCAAAATCAGTTACTTGAATGGAAAATTCATCAAAAGCTTATTATTTAGCGAATTCTTGACTTGAACAATGACTTTATGATTTAGTTTATGAAGAAAGTCAATATAAATCTCCAACTAGTCCTAAAAAACCAACAGAAATTCCTTCAAAATATTTTAATGAAAAATTTGAAACTTATGATGACGAAGAAATTTCTAAAACAAAATTAAAATCTACATTTCTTGAAATACAAAATATTTGACAAATAGAACCTGAACCAGGGCAATGAGAAAGTGAATTTGATAGAGATTATAATATTATAAATGTTTGAAAGCCGATACAGATGGATATAAAATGAATAAATCCAGATACTTTAAAAGTATCTTTCAAAGTTCCTGAAATAAATAATCAAAAAATGGAACTTATTGCGAATGGGAAGCCTTTTATTAGTTGGCAATTAACTTCAAAAAACTGATTTATAAACTCTGATGAAATAAATTCCCTTCAAAAAGATAAAATAATAGAAAAGGATAACAATCCAGAAAACAAGAAAATTATTATTTGAAATCTATGAAAAACAACATGAAAAATTTATTTTTCTAATCCTGCGACAGTTGAGACTTGAAAAAGTTTATCTGATGCTTATCAGAAGCTTTGATGTCAAAGTAATTCTTGTATTTTAAAATTCTCAGTTGTAAATATTTTATCAGCCAAATTGGCTAGTGTGAGTTCCTCTGCAGATGGTATTTCTCTTCCTTATTTAGAATGGAAGCTCGAAAATACAGAAAAATTTAGGAAAAGATATGCAGATATAAAATCAGAATGAAAGTCAAATGGCTATGTAAAGAGATTAGAGATAAAAGCTCCTCAAACTACAGTAAATGAAGCCTTTAACTTTACAGTATTTCAATAATTTTTTAAAAATGCAAGTATTTAAAATCGAAGAAAATGATGCAAATCAGAGGCTTGATAAATTTTTAAAAAAGCTTTTTCCAAACGCAACAAGAAGTCTGATTTACAAACTAAATAGAAAAGATAAAATCAAAGTAAAAAATATTTCTGATTGAGAAAAATTTAGAAAAAAAGATAATGAATATAAACTTGAAATTTGAGACGAAGTAAAAATATTTTTAAATGAAAGTGAATTTAAAGAGCTCTCTGAAGTAAAAATAGAAAAAACTATAGAAAGTTCTGAAAAATTTGATAAAAATGATATAGTTTATGAAGACGGAGATTTGCTTATTATAAACAAATCTTCAGGAATAAATGTTCACGCGTGAGATCATAAAACAAAAGAAACAAATGTGATTTTGCAGGTTCAAGATTATTTATGAAAAAAACTAAATTCATTGACTTTTAAACCAAGTTTAATTCATAGAATTGATCGTGATACTTCGGGAATTTTGATGATTGCAAAGAAAAAAAATATTTTAACTCAGCTTGTTTCAGATTTCAAAAATCATAAAAAAATCGAAAAAACTTATTATGCAATTGTTTTATGAAGATTGTCAAGGAAAGAGTGAACTATTAAAAAACCTTTAAAACGTATAGAAAATGCAAAATGAGAAAACAAAGTTCAAGTTGCAAATGATTGACAAACTGCAATAACTCACTTTAAACTTTTAAAAGAACATTTTTTGGAAGCAGCAAAAACAAAAATAATTTTATCAGAAGTAGAAGTCAAAATCGAAACTGGAAGAATGCATCAAATTCGCGTTCATATGGCTTCAATTTGAAACCCAATTGTTTGAGATAAAACTTATTGAGATAAACAAAAAAATACATTTTTTGAGAAAAATTTTTGATTAAAAAGACAAGCTCTTCACTCGTGGAAAATAAAATTTTTTCATTATGGTAAAAATAAGAAAATGGAACTTGAAGCTAGAATAAAAAAAGATTTAAAAGATTTTTTAAAAAAAATCGATGAAAAGAACAACTAAAAACTGTTCTTTTTTTAATTTGAAAAATAAATAAAACTTATTATAATTTGATAAATATTTTGAAAAATAAAAAATGAAAACCTACGACAAATTTCTTGATTATTATGACCAAATCGTTAGATGAATAAATTCTCCGATTGATGATGAAACTGATTTTTTAGAAAATGAAGTTATAAAAAAACATAATCCTGAAGCAAAAGATATTTTAGAAGTTGCTTGCTGAACGGGAATAGTCGCAAAAGAATTGATAAAACTTGGTTACAATTACACTTGACTTGATATAAATTGAAAAATGCTTGAAAAAGCGAAACAAAATTTAAAAAATTTAGAAAAAAGATTGATTTTGTGAGATATGACGAATTTTAATCTGAACCAAAGATTTGACATAGTTTTGTGTAATTATAACTCAATTTGTCACTTACTTGACTGGAAATCTTGGCAAGATTTTTTTGAAATGGCTGAAAAACATTTGAAAAAATGATGAATTTTAGTTTTTGATATAAATACGATTTTTGAATTTGAAAATATAACTCGTGATTTTGCTCAATTTTACAATTTTTGAAAAAATACAGTTTGCTTAGAAATGTTTAAAAAAGGTAAAATTTATGAATGGTTGATAAAAATATTTGAGATTGACAAAGATTGAAAGTATATTTTAACTGAAGAAAATGTCAGGGAAATCAGTTTTCCTATTTCAAAAATAGAAAAAGAGTTGAAATCAAAAAATTTTGAAATTCTAGAAAAAATAGATTTTCATTATTGAGAAGTAATGGAAGAAAGCGAAAGAGTTTATTTTATCTGTAAAAAAATATAATTATGCTTGAAAATATTTTAAGAATTTTGAATGAAAAAAATATTGATTTTGAGCTTGTAGAACACAAAGAAAGTAAATCTTGCGAAGATTCAAAAAAATTTCGTGAAGAGCTTTGACTTAAGTGAATTTGAAGTAAAAATATTGTTTTTCACGCAAAATGAAGCTTTTATCTCGTAACTACAATTTGAGATAAAGAAATAAAAGCAAGAAAATTCAAAAAAGAATTTTGAACGAAAGATATCCGTTTTGCAAATCAAGACGAGATAACTGCTGTACTTGATGCTGTTATTTGAAGCATTCCTCCCTTTGGTTTTGAAAATGATGAAATTCAAATATTTGTTGATAAAGAGATTTTTGAAAATGAATTTTTTATGTTTAATCCTTGAGTTTGAAATAAAACTATTAGGCTTAAAACAGATGATTTAAAACAAATTTATGATTTTTTGAAAAACTCTGTAAAATATTTTGATTTCTCTTCGGAAGAAAATTTATTTTTTGATGAAATTTAAACTTAGTTTTTGAAACTAAGTTTTTTATTTAGCTATTTTTAGATAAAAATTCAAACTTACTATTTTCTTAAATTGGAACTTGTATAATTAAATTATAAAATTTTTTTTAACAAAAAATATTTGGCAAAAAAATAAACTTACCAAATTCTTAAACTAAAGTGTTAAAATAAATTTATAAAATATTTTACAAACTAATTTAAAAAAAAATGAGAAACGAAATAAAAAATTTTAAAAGAATAGAAATGAAATATATACTTACTTTAAAGCAAAAAGAAGATTTATTAAAAAAATTTACAAAAGAATTGATTCCAGACACGAACTGAAATTCTTCAGGGAACTACAAACTTGAAAGCCTTTATTATGATACAGACGATTTAAAATTTTACTGGGAAAAAGCTGACGGAAACAGATACAGGAAAAAACTTAGAATCAGAAGATATGTTGATCAAAATTGAAATTTTGATGAAAATTCAAAAGTGTTTGTTGAAATAAAGGAAAAAGTTGATGAAATAACTGAAAAAAGAAGAGTAAAAATGACTTACAAAGAAGCAAAAAATTTAGTTGAAAAATGAATAATTCCTGAACATAAAGAACAAGATAAAGCTGTTATTGATGAAATTTATATTTTAGCTAAACAAAATTCTTTAAAACCTAAAGCAATAACCTCTTATGATAGACAAGCTTTTTTTGGAACAGATTCTGAAACTTGATTAAGAATTACTTTTGATACTGAAGTTTTTTATAAAAGAAATGATTTATTGCTGAACAATAAAAAGAAAAAAGATTGAAATATTGTTGAACAAAATTTTACAATAATGGAAGTGAAAGCAAACAGTGAAATCCCAGAATTTATTTTAAAATTTTTAGAGGAAAATAATATAACTCCAACAAGATTTAGTAAATATTGTCAAGCAATAGAATCTTCAGAAAAAGATTTAAAAATACCTTTGACACAATTAGATTATTATAATTTCTTTGAAAAAAAAGAAAATTTAAAAACAAAATTTGCTTTAACTAACTAATTTTTAGATATTATGGATATTACAACTTTTTTTACTAATCTTACGACAAATTTGTGAGATGTTTCATCATTTTCAGTAAGTGATATTTTAATAGTTTTATTTTGAACATTTATTTTGAGTTCATTTATCGGATTTGTTTACAAAAAAACGTATAAATGAAATATGTACAGACAATCTTATGTACAAACAATCATTATAATGCCAGTAATTATTTCAATGATTATGATGATTGTTGGTTCAAATGTAGCAACTGCTTTCACGATGATGTGAGCTTTATCTATCGTTAGATTCAGAAATTCTTTGAAAGATACTCGTGATCTTTGATTTATATTTTTTGCGGTAGTTGTGTGAATGTCTATGTGAATAAAATTTTATTTACTTGCTCTTGTCTGAACAATTTCAGTTTCTTTAATTATTTATTTGATGTATAAAATGAATTTATTTTGAGAAGATGCTTTTGCAACTCAAATTTTAAAAATCAAGACATCAAATACGCAAGATTTCAGCAATACATTTGACTGAGTTCTAGGAAAATATACAAATAGCTTTGTTTTGGAAGCAACAGATTATTCTTCCGCAATTATTGATGAAAACTGAAAAGAAAATATTTTAGTAGAATTAACTTACAAAATAACAAATAAATTCGATTTAGATATTTGAAACTTTTTTGATGAGATTAGACAATTAAATTGAAATAATCAAGTAACTTTGATGAATACTTAAAAATATTTTTTAAACTTACTGAATTCTTAAAATAAATAATTAAAATAAAAATACAAAATAATTTACAAACTAATTTTTAAAACTATGAAAACAAAAAAAATGCTTGCAACTGCAATTATTACATCGTTAACCTTACTTGCTTCTTGCTCAAATGCGATAGATAACACAAATGGATTTCAATGTAAAAAAGATTGAACCGAAGTTTGTCGGGATAATAGACATTTGAACCTACAAAATAAGGGTAGGTATTTGTAAAGTATTTAATAGAAATGTTGAACTTATCTGATATGGAGAGAAAAGACAAGATTTAAACGATATTTATCTTCAAGAAATAAAAAATATAGAAAATGTCTGTGAAAACATAAAACAAGCTGTAGAAAAAGCCGAAATCGATGCAAAAATGAAAGTTCAAGAATTTATGGTAAACATACCTACTTCAAATATCTTTTTTGAGTCAAGTACTGTAAACTATATAAAACAAGAACCTGAAAAGGAAATTGATGACGAATCAATGTATAAAATTTTAAAAGATATAGAATTAAATATTTTTAAAAATCATTACAAAAGAATAAAATCAAGCTCTGGTTATGATAAAAATGATTTAAGGCTTATTATAAGTAATATTTCAAATATTATGCTTGATTCTCAGCCATCAAAAGTTTTGCTTTGAAAAAAAGCAAGATTTATCGATGCTTCAGTTTTAAATATTTTTATCACGAGAACAAAATTTGAAATAAAAAACCAACTGGCAAACTATTTAAAAAAAGATGTTGTCAGTATAATCCCGACAGAATACGCATTAGTTTGATTATTTTCTGATAGAAAAAATATTGTTATCCTGGATTTAGGAAACACTCACACTTCAATAATAGTCAAAAGAAATTGAAATATTTTATGAGTTAAAAAACTAACTTTTTGAATAAATGATTTTATAAAAATTGTTAGAGGAAAGTATAATTTAGCGAGAAGTGAAATAATAAAGAAAATTGATGAAAATGTTTTTGAACAAGAAAAAGAAGAATTCTTAGAAATTTTTAGTGATATTTTAATTATTGCTTTAGAAGATATTTTGAGATTTGATGTTTGTCCTGATCAATTTTTTATAGCTTGATGATGAGCAAATAAATTTATCAGAGAATATTTACAAAATTTAGATTTCAACAAATATAATTTGAGAATGGTGAAAAAAATAACAATTGTTTCACCAAAAATAGATTTTATTGACAACAAAATCACAGAAAATCCAACTTGGATTGATTCTGCAAAATCAAATATAAATATTTATGCAATGATAAAATCTACTCTTGATTTTATAAAGAAAGATAAAAATAAAATCGAGAGAATTATTAAAAAAATAATTGATGAAGTAAACAAATAAAAAAATAG
>MOLU01000003.1 GCA_003260325.1 Candidatus Gracilibacteria bacterium GN02-872
TTATTATTATCAATAATATTTTATAAAAAATTAAATTATGTTAAGAATAAATAATTCAATTAGTAGTTGTATTAAAAAGGCTTCTAGTATTTTGAGCTGATTTCAAACAGAAAAAAAAGTAGATGAAATAATATCATCAAATGAAATAGACTCAGGTTTTTCAGAATTACAAAAACTTAAATTAGAACTAAGAAAAGATCCTAATGTTTTAGGTTTACTTATTGAAAAAATAGATAAAATATCAGAAAAAGTATACTTAATGAAAGAAGATACAAAAGATGATTTACTCACAAAAAGTAAATATATGAGAAAATTATGAGCTTATTGTGAATTTATATATATTTTCTATTATTTAAAGGAAAATTGAGCTAAGACTGTAGTGGAAAAAAATGAAAACACTAAAAAAGAGATTTTAATGATATGACAAACACATTATAGAAAAGAGATTGATGATCCACTGATGATTAATAAGACTGTAGAATCACAAAAACTTATAGAAGTTTTTATTGAATATTTTTTAGAAGATGGGTTAACTGTTTGAAATGAGGGGGTAGCTATGGATATTAAATGATTAAAAAATCCTGTGAAAATGCAACATTCTTGAGATTGACTTTATCTTTGAAATGTTTTATCTTTTTTAGAAAAAACTTGAAATATAAAAGTAAATTTTATAGATTTTGAAGTTATTATTGATATAACTAATAAAGATGATAAAAAAAAGATAGATGAATTTGCTAAAAGTCTTTCAGAAATAGAATTTATATGAAAACCTTATAGAAAGGCAGATAATTACAAGATATTTTATTGGCTTTTAACTATTAAATATTTTATAAATAAATATTTTAAAAAAGATAATGATTTAAAATATCTTTTTTGAGTTGAACATGTTTTAAAAAACAAACAAAGAAGGAAATTTATAAATATGGAAACTCCTATTCTTATAGAAAAAAATTTGACAAAAGACACAACTAAAGAAGATTTAGATAATATGAATATATGATTTAATGCTATTAAAACTATTGATGATATATGTTATTTTATAATTGATGAACTTAAAACTGATGAAGAAAGAATTGAATTTGTCCATAAAATAGAAGAGAATCCTGAAAATATCTTAGATATATTTATGGAATTCTTTCCAGAATGAAACACAGAAGAACATAAATACTATCTTTGATTTTTAGAGCAAATTTATTGAAAAAGAGAATTAGAAGTTATAAAAAATATAGATAAAAGAATTCCAAAAAACCAAAAAGAGGTTCCTATAATTTTTTGAGCTTGACACTTAAAAAATTGGAAAAGATCTATAGAAAAACATAACAAAGAAAATCCAGATAATCATTATAGTTTAAGAACAATAGATTTATCAAAAATAATAGAATAATATTTTTATATCTAATTATGAAAAAACTAATTATCTTATTTATTACAATAATATCTTTGTCTTCTTGTTTTAATAAAGATATAGAGAAAGCTCAGACTTGAAGTACTGAAACAAATACTTGAGAAATAGAAGAAAAAATAGAAAAGTACTGAAATGTAGAAATAGTAGGTTTCCCTGCAAATCAAATAGAAAAACTTGATAAACTTCCCTATTCTATACTTTCTGATAAAGAACCTACTTGTAAAGAATGAGAGCAAAAGGTTAACTTTAGAAAGGCTAATATGACATACTGTATATCAAAAGAGTATATGTGATGTAATAATATGTGATGTATGACCTTTACTAAAGATGACTCTGGGAAATATTATACACAAAATGATATAAGTGAATCTTCAGACATAATTAAACCTGATGATTTGGAATGACATTCAAAAATATCTGGCATATATCTTTATCCAAAAGAAAATAGAAAATTAATAAGAGTTTATGAAGATGAAAATTTTTATTCTAAAGTTTACAATTTTTGAGAATTTTTTATAATAGATATATTTGAAAAAAATAATAATTCATATTATAAGTCTAATCTATATATTATAAAAAATAATCATTACTTAGCTAATATTAAATACAAAAAAGAAAATCCAAACGTAAAAAGACTTTTAGAAACTCTTTACATTCCTGAACAAAACTAAAAAGCTAGAAATAAATATTTCTAGCTTTTATTCAACTAAGCTTCATTTTATCACATATCTGTCAAGTTCTGTAAGTTTTACTTTTACTAAATCTCAAATCTTTACTTCATTTTCATTTGCTTCAAAATATATTTCTTTAAAATTTCTGGTTCTTCAAAAGAAAAACTCATCTTTTTGACCTGAAACAAGAACTTCCTCAATAGTTCAAAGCATTTTTTTGTTTCTTTTTAAAATATTTTCTAATAATTTATTGTTTAAAATATGCCATCTCTCAGCTTTGATTTCATCAGAAACATCGTCAGGAAACATCTTGCTTGCGATTGTTCATTTTCTGACACTGTAACGAGCATTGTAAGAAAAGTCGAAGTTTAGCTCATCAAAGGCTTTTACTGTATCTTGAAACATTTCATCAGTTTCTCATGAAAATCAAACAATTATATCTGTAGAAATAGAAAAATTTGGATCTTTTTTTCTTAAATATTCAACTATTTTTTTGAAATCTTCATACTTATGTCTTCTATTCATTTTTTTCAAAACAGTATTATTTCCTGATTGTAAAGCTATATGAAGATAATTACAAGTTGTTCTCAAATCAAAATGTGCGTCCAAAATATCTTCTGTCATATCGTGAGGATTGCTTGAAGTAAATCTAACTCTATCAAGTCATTCTATTTGATCAAGAGCTTCAAGGAGTTGTCTAAAGGGTGATTTTCAAGCTCAAGAATTCCACTTACTTTTTTCTTCATTCCAATACTTTTTGTCTACAAATTGTTTTCCGTAAGAATTAACATTTTGTCAAACCAAAGTTATTTCTTTTGCTCAAGCTGCTACAGCTTCTCTAGCTTCAGCAACTATCTCTTCAATTGGTCTACTTGTTTCTCTTCCTCTCGTATAAGGAACAATACAAAAAGTACAAAAATTATCACATCAACTTTGGATAATAATTGTAGCACTGTACGGATTTTCTCTCAATTGCTTTGACTTCAAATAATCGTCAAATTTAGAATCATTTCAAATACTTTCTCAATAAATGTGAGTTAACATCAAAGTCAAGAATCTGATATCTTCTATTCTAAGAGTAAAATCAAGGAAACCTCTTGCTCTAGGGAAAAGTTTATCATCATTATTAAATATTTCTGAAGAATCTTTTAGTAAATTTATTTTTTTACTTTTGTTTCTATCTCTTTTATAGTTTTCTAAATATTTCTCTCAGATTCAGGTTCTTCTTACCATACATCAAGTTATTCAAACTTTTATTTCATGAGCAAGTCAATTTTTTTTATTTTGAGAGTTTATTTTTTTTATTTCCTCTATCATTCAAAAAACTTTATCTTCTCATTTTTGTCTTACAGAACAAGTATTAAAAATAACTAGGTCTGCTTCTTTTAGTTCGTTTGTTTTCATAAATCCAGATTGCAACAAAATCATATTTATTTTTTCGCTATCGGCTTGGTTCATAGCACAACCAAAAGTCATTATAAAATATTTTCTCATTTATTATTTATTACATTATACACAACAATTGCAACTGTATTGCTTAGATTTAAACTCTGAGTTTTTCAGATTCTTTTTATATAAATTTTTTCATCAGCAAGGGAAATAATCTCTTCTGGTAAGCCAATTCCTTCATTTCCAAAAATAATTATATCATTTTCCAAAGGTTTATAATTTTCTAAACTATCAGCTTTTTCATCCAAAAGAGTAATTATTTTTCTTCAATTGTATTTTTTCAGAAAAGAAATATAATCTTCTATTTTATGAAAATTTATCTTTTCAAATGCTCAAGAACTTTGTGTTTTTAGCCTTCTAGAATAACTTT
The DNA here is from genome assembly GCA_003260325.1 of Candidatus Gracilibacteria bacterium GN02-872. Classification (GTDB taxonomy): domain Bacteria; phylum Patescibacteriota; class Gracilibacteria; order BD1-5; family UBA6164; genus GN02-872. Next base: position 3,896 of record MOLU01000003.1, read on the forward strand.
TTCAGTATTTTTCTCTGATTAAATTGTGGTTATCATAAACATAACAATCTTTTACTCAAAAGAATTCCAAAGTTCTTGAAATAGTACAAACATTTGAGAAATCCTGTGGATCATATAAAAAAATATTCATAAAAAATAATTAATATTCAAATTTCAACTTTTAGGCTATTGCGTGACGCAATAGCCTATTTTTTTAATACAAATCTTTTCAAATTCTACTTTCTTCAGGTAAAAGTTGATTCATATATTTACTTCATTTTCTTTTATCATAAGGCATTTCTACTTCTCCATCAACTTTTTCAAAAGCAAATTGTCAGATTCTCATTCAAACGTAAAGAGCAATCGGAACTTCATTTATATTTGTCATTTCTAGTGTTATAGTTCACTCAAAACCTGGATCTATAAATCAAGCAGTTGAATGAATAATCACTCCAAGCCTTCAAATACTACTTCTTCCCTCACATCTTGCAACTAAATCATAAGGAATCTTTATTTTTTCAGCAGTCACTCAAAGAACAAAATCTCAAGGATGCAAGACGAATTTTTCTCATTCTTTTAAAGTAATAGTTTCTACATATTTTGCATCAACTCAGATGTTTGAATCAATAACTGTTTGTCTTGACTTTTTATAGATTTTAAATGTCGTTCCAAGTCTAAAATCCAGACTTGCTGGTCAAACTTGTTCAAAGATATCTTTTCAAAGAAGAGATTCCACAAGCAACTCTCAGTTTAAAATCCTTTCTTTTATTTTTTTATCTGATAATATCATTTCTTAATTAAATAATTCATTAAACTTTTTTACTTTTTCTTGTGCTTCCTGAACAGTTTTTGATGCATCTTCCATTTGATTTTTTAGTTCATTATAAGTTTTTTCAACTCAACTTGCAGTTGATCTAACAGAATCAACTTTATCTTTCAAATCTTTAGCTCAATTTCAAACTGTATCTATCAAATCTTTTGCAGAATTACTCATAGAGTCAATCATTTCAGTTGCTCAACTTTGAATTTTTCTCAAGTTTATATCTGTAGAATCATATTTTGTTGAAGTTTTATCAACATCTCATTTAAAAGAAATAACAAAATCATTAAAACTTTGCAATCAAATATAATCTCAAATACTTCTTGTCTTTTCAGGAAAAACAAAAAGTCAAACAATATACAAAGTGATTAAAATCACTAAAATCAAAATAATATTTTTAATAATTCCCATTTTTATATAAATTAAAAAAATAAAATTTTTAGTTAAATAAATCACTAACATTTACATTTTCCTTTTTTAAGTCCTTATCAAGTTTTACTATTTCTGAATCAGAAATGTTCCCTATTTTTAATTTTCCTTTATTTAAAGTATTTTTTAAAACACCTAATTGTTGTTCATTTAAATGTTTTGCCAAATCAATTGAAACAATTTCTGATTTTACAATAGAATTTTTTTTACAAACTTTACAAAAAATATCAAGAGTTACAGCATTTCAATCAATATTTTTAATATTTATATTTCTTTTATCAACTTTTGCTCAACAATGAGGACAAAGATATCAATCCAAAATAGAGTTTATAAGTCAATTTAATGCTTCAAAATTCATTTTTTTAAGTTAAATTAGTTAAATTTTTTTGTATTCTTTTCTCTGACTCTTCTTTTCACAAAATATAGATTAGTTCAAGTGCTCAAGGAGAAAATTCTTCCCCTGACAAAGCGCATCTTAAAGGCCAAAGAACTTGTCAGTTTTTAAGTCCAGATTCTTTTATTTTCTCTATAAAAATATTTTTTATATTTTCAAAATCTTCAAAATTTCCAATAGAATTCAGTATTTCAAGTGAAAAATTCAAAGCTTTTTTTACATCTTCTATGCTTTCAATTTTCATTTTTCAATTTACAAAAATATCTTTTCAAAGAAGTTTTGGTTCATTGTAAAACAAAGAAGTAAAGTCTTTATATTCAGCAAAATATCTGATTCTAGTTTTTAATTCCTTAAATATTTTTTTATTGTAATTTTCATCAAATTTTTTCAAAGTTTCCAAAAATTCTTTATCATATTTTTCCAAAAATTCTAGTAGTTTTCCATAAAGATAGTTTTCATCTAAATTTCTCAAATAATGAGTATTGAAGAAATCTAACCTTTCAATATCAAAAAATGCACCTGCTTTTTGAACATTTTTTAATTCAAATTTTTCTATCAATTCATCCATTGTAAAAAATTCTTCTACTGTCTTTGGATTCCAACCTAAAAGAGCCAAAAAGTTTAACAAAGCCTCAACCAAGTATCATTTTTCTAAATATTTTTCTACAGCAACATCTCCAGTTCTTTTACTCAATTTCTTTCTATCAGCTCAAACAAGAGGAGGAACATGAGAATGATTCGGGATTTCCCAACCAAAAGCATTATAAAGCAAAATATGCTTTGGAGTTGAAGGAATCCATTCGTCTCATCTGATTATATCAGTAACTCACATCAAGTGATCATCTACAACAACAGCAAAATGGTAAGTTGGAAATCAATCTGTTTTCATCAAAACTTGATCATCTATTTCTTTCGAATTTATAGATATTTTTCCTCTTACTCAATCAACAAATTCTACAACTTGATTTTCTGGAACTTTTAGCCTAACAGTGTAAGTTTCTCCTGCATCTATTTTAGCTTTTATCTCTTCTTTTGTCAAATATCTACACTTTTTATCATACTTTGTTGGAAGTCAGAGCTCTGTTTGCTCCTTTCTCAACTCTTCAAGCCTGTGAGAGCTACAAAAGCATGGATAAGCCATATCTTTATCTATCAGCTCTTTTATATATTTTTGATAAATATCTAATCTTTCAGATTGATAATAAGGTCAAACTTCTCAAGGATTATTTGGTCATTCATCTGGAACTAATCAAACTTCTGTTAAAATATTTATCATATTTTCAACACTTCCTTCAACAAGCCTTGTTCTGTCAGTGTCTTCTATTCTAAGCAAAAATTTTCAATTATTATGCCTCGTAAAAAGATAATTAAACAAAACTGTTCTCAAGCTTCAAATATGAACATATCAAGTTGGACTTGGAGCAAATCTAGTTACTATTTGTTTCATCTTTTTATTTTTAAAAATAATATTTACCTAATTATAAAAATATTTCAGCTTTTGTAAAGAAAAAATGTTTTTATTATTTTTATAAATTCTAAAAAAAATTTTTGAAAAAATAAGTTTTTCAATTATAATATAATAGATTTTATTTTCTTTTTAAATATTTATGGTTAAAAATTTTTTAATCCCGACTATAGTTGATAAGACTCCAAGTTGAGAAAGAGCTTATGATATTTATTCTAGATTACTTGAAGACAGAATAGTTTTCCTTTGAGATGCTATAGATAGTGATGTCGCAAATACTGTAATTGCTCAACTTTTATTTTTGGAAAAACAGGACCCAAAAGCTCCAATTACTATGTATATAAATAGTCCTGGTTGACATGTAACTGCTGGACTTGCAATTTACGACACTATGCAATATATCAGTTGTCCAGTACATACCGTTTCACTTTGACTTTCTGCAAGTATGTGAGCTATAGTTTTGGTTTGATGAGAAAAATGAAAAAGATTTGCTCTTCCACATTCTGAAATAATGATTCACCAACCACTTGGTTGAGCTGAGTGACAAATGGTTGATATAAAATTAGCAGCTGAGCATATAGTAAAAACTTGAGACACTTTATACAAAATAATTGCAAAACATACAGGGCAAGATGTAAAAAAAGTAGAGAAAGATTGTGATAGAGATAATTTTATGTCAGCAGAAGAAGCCTTAGAATACTGAATAATTGATAAAATTATTAAATAAAAAAAGTAGAGAAATTACTCTACTTTTTTTTATTTTATATATTTTTTAGAATCTTTTCAGAAAAGGTACATTGAAGGTAAAATCAAAGATATTATCAAAAATATAATCAACTTATCTGGTCAAGTTTTTGGTAATTCTTTTGGATTTGGAAGTTTTGGTTCTTTTGGAATTATTTTTTCCTCGTCTTCAGGAGTTGGTTCATCTTCCTCAGGAATATTTACTGGTGTTTTTGGAGGATTATAACGTTTTGGTGGAATCATAGGTTTTTCTTCAGGTGGAAGAAGTGGATAAACTGGTTCTTGTGGAATATTTTCAGTTGGAGGAATATCGTTTATTCCTGGAATTTGAGGTATGTCTGTTTCAGGAGGAATAGGAACAATTTTTGTTTCAGGATTCTCTATAACTTCAGGAGTTATATCTCTTACATTTACAAAAATATTTGCACTATCAGTTTGTCAATTTGTATCTTTTATTTCATAAATTGCTCTTGCCTCTCAAACAAAATTTCTATCAGGATTGAAAAATACTTTTCCATTTTCAAGTCTGAAAGTTCAATTTACAAAATTTTCTACTTTTGTGATAAAAATACTATCTCCATCAGGATCTGAATCATTTGCCAAAACATCTATTTCAATTGGAATATTTTTTAAAGTTTCTAAATTATCATCAATTGCTAAAGGCTTCATATTCCTATTTGGAGTACTTCATCAATTTCAAGGATTAGATGGAATAATTGGTGGAGTTGGAGGAACAATTGGTGGAATTGATGGAGGTACAGGAGGAGTTGGTGGAATATAAGGACTAGTTGGAGCCTCCTTAACTTTAACCTTTACTTCAGCTTTTGACTTAGCTCATTTTATATCTTTTATTTCATAAATGACTTTTGCTTCTCCTATAAAATCTCTATTTGCAATAAATTTTATTTTTTCTCAAATAATTTGAAAACTTCAGTTTTGAGGACTTTCTACTTTTGTGATAGAAATAGCATCTCAATCAGGATCAGAATCATTTGCTAAAACATCTATCTCAATAGAAGTATTTTTTTCAATTTCTGCAAAATCATTTACAGCTTTTGGAGTTCTATTTATAGGAATAGCTGGAATTATAACTGGAGTTCATTTTACAATTACTTTTAATTTTACTGGAACTTCTACTTCCCTAGAATCCAAATCAGAATATCTAGAAGCTTTATAAATTGTTTCTACAGTTCAAACAAAATCTATGTTTGGAGTAAATTTTATAAATTTTGAACCACTTTGAGTTATTATTTGAAAAGTTCAGTTTGAAGAATTATTTTCCACTGAAACAAGTTTGAAATCTCAATTATTTGCTGAAACATCTACAACTACAGGTTGATTTTTACTTGTTTCTGCTTCATCATCTGAAGGTAATCAAAAGTGCAAAGTAAGTTTTGCCGTTGTCTTTGCTCATTTTGTGTCAGATATTTCATAAGTTGCAATTGCAGTATGTAATCCTGAAGTTTTATCATTTGAAAACTTTATTTTATTTCAAACAATTACAAAGTTTCAATTTTGTGAATTTTCTATTTTAGTTATAGAAATAGTATCTCAGTCAGGATCTGAATCATTTGCTAAAACATTGATTTCTACTGATCTAAATCATTCGTAGTGAATTTCATCATCTATAGCAATAGGTGCACGATTTATAGGTACATTTTTGACATTAATTTCTATCTTTGCTGTTGCCTTTTCTCATTTTGTGTCTGTTATTTCATAGTTTGCTTTTGCTATTCATACAAAATCAGTTTCAGCAATAAATCTAACTTTCCCTCAAACTACTGAAAAAGTTCATCAATTTATAGCTGTTACCTGAGTAATAGAGATATCATCTCAATCAGGATCTGAATCATTTGCTAAAACATCTATATCAAGAGAAGTATTTTTATTTGTTTCTAAAATATCATCAATAGCTACTGGAGGATTATTTCTCTGAGTTCTATCTTTTACATTTACAGTAATATTTGCATCTGGACCTTCTCTAAAAGTTCCTGGAGATTCTACAGATTCTATCAATAACCGATATTTTGCTTTAGCTATTCAAACAAAATCTTGATTTGGTGTAAACTCTACTTTTTTTCTTCATCAGTCTTCAACTATTTCAAAAGTTCAATTTTCCTCATCTCAAACAATAAATGGATTATTTAAAGGAGCAAGATCATTTTCTAAAATATCAATTATTACTGACTCATTTTTATTTGTTTCAGCTTGGTCATCATGAGCTTTAAGTCTTCTTCAACCTCAGTCTATAACTCTAACTGTAATATTTGCAGAAGATTCTTTTTGTCAATTCTTAAGTAACCAATATTTTGCTTTAGCTACTCAAACAAAATCTCTGTCTGGTGTAAAATTTACTACTTTTCTTCATCAGTCTTCAACTATTTCAAAAGTTCAGTTCTCTTCATTTTCAATTATAAACTCAACTCATCTTGGTGCAGTATCATTTGCTAAAATATCTAAAATAATTCATTGATTTTTTCCTGTTTGACTTTCATCATCATTTGCTATATACGGACCTTCTGATTTTGCTTTTACATTAACTTTTATTATTGCTGATCAAACTGTTATATCTCACTCTCATCAGGCTGTTGCTATTTCATATTCTCCTGTAACTGTTCAAATAAAATCTCTCTCTGGAGTAAATTTCACTTTTGTATTACGTCCAGTTCAAATAACTTCAAAAGATCAACCTATTGATACATCATAAATTCAAGCAACTTTATACTCGTCTTCAAACGCTGTATCATTTGCCAAAATATCTATTTCAATTGGATTATTCATTTCTGTTTCTACTTCGTCATCTTCAAATGTTGTTTGAACTCATCTTCAATAAATACTGATTTCTCACTTTCATTCTGATTTATAATTATCTCAAGTAACATAATAGTAAGTTATAAATCTTCAAGCTTCTGCATCTCTTCGCATACTTAATTTTATTTTATTTCATTCTATACTAATAGTTCAGATATTTGGATCAAGAGGATCAACTCTTGTTATTTGTAAATTATCTCAAGGTTTCCCATCATTTGCCAAAACATCAATAATTTCTGTCTCTCAGCTAGAAATAGTAATAAAATCTAAGTTTGCAATAGGATATTCTTCTTTTTCAGTATCTCTCTTTTTTCTAACTTTTGGTTTTTGATTTTCTTGTTTTTCTTCTATTGTTCAAGTTCAGATATTTTGTCAAGAAGAATTTGCTTGAGATTCTTCTTTTTCTGAAATTTTTCATTCAGGAGATTCTTTTTCTTTATCATTTATCAAAATTCAATTATTTTGTGATTCAGAAGAGATTTCTTGATTATCAGAGCTTTGCTCTGATTCTTTATTTTCAAGATTTATAGAAGTTTTTCAAGAATCTCAATTTGTTGTTTGTTGAGCAGAAGATTCAGTTTTTGTTTCTGAATTTGCTCAATTTATAGTTTCATCAGCATAAACCAAGAAACTAGCATTTTGCCCTAAAATAAAAATTAAGAATATTGTGGAAAATAATCTTTTTAACATATAAATAAAGCCATTAAATAAATAAAATTTTTTCTACAAAATAATTCTAGCATATTTATTTTTTTAAAACAAAAAAATACATAATAAATATGTATTTTTTCTTTACAAAGTATATTTTTATTTTTAAATATGTTATTTTCAGAAATTTCTTCTAGAATTTCAAAATGCTTCTATAGCTTTATCAAGTTCTTGTTCATCAAATTCTGGCCATTTTTTTTCTGAAAAATAATATTCACTATATTCTGAATCAAAAAGTAAAAATCAAGAGTGTCTTATATCTCATCAAGTTCTAACGATTAAATCAGGTTTTGGTAAAATAGATATATCTAAGTATTTTCTAAATTCTTCTCTTGTCAAAGTTTCTGGATCAATTCAAGCTTTTATTATTTTTTTTGTTGCTCTAATGATTTCATCTTGTCATCAGTAAACCAATGCAATTGTAACAATTATAGATTCATTTTGTTTTGTTCTCTCTACTGTTGAGTTTAATATTTCTTGACTTTCTTTTGGTAGTCTTCAAATATCTCAAATAATCTGAAATTTTACTTTATTCTCAAGCAATTCTCAAAGAGAATCTCAAATTTTATTTATCAGCTTTATAAGTCATTGTAACTCCTCTTCTTCCCTCTTTTCTAAATTATCAACTGATAAAGCCCAAAAAGTCAAATATTTAATATTTTTTTTAATTGCTAAATCAACTATTTTTCTAACATTGTCAAAACCAGCTTTATGTCCCATGAAAGAAGGTAAAAGCCTCGCTTTTGCCCATCTCCTGTTTCAATCCATTATTATTCATAAATGATTTATCATAATTTTTTTTTAAGTTTTATAGTTGCGATATATTATTCTTTTTTAGAAAAAATACAAATAAAATTTATAAATAAAAGACTCTTTTCAAAAAGAGTCTTAAACAACGATTTTATCTTCAGGATTGTAAATTTTTTTCTTGTAAACTGTTAGTTTTTTGTTTTTATTCATTTCATAAAGTATAGGAGAAGCTATAAATATAGAACTATAAGTTCAAATTACTGTTCAAACAAGCATTACAAAAATAAATCCTTGAAGTGATTTTGGTCAGAAAACTAAAATAGTTATTAAAACAAAAACTAACGTAACACTTGTATAAATACTTCTTTTAAATGTTTCCAAAACTGATAAGTTTATGATCTCATACAAATTCTTTCAGTTCTTTCACTCTTTTCAAGCAAACATTTTTAAGTTTTCTCTAATTCTATCAAAAATAACAATTGTATCATTTATAGAGTATCAAAGAATAGTTAATAAAGCTGTTATGAAGTAAATATCTATTTGAAAATCTGAATAAAACATTCAAACAAAAATATAAACTCAAGTAGAAATAATTATATCATGAAATAAAGCTAAAACTGTAACTATTCAAAAATAAAATCAAGCAATTCAAGAAACTGATCAAGAAAATGCATAATAAATATAAACAAACATTCAAATCATTGCTAAAAACAATGTCAGATATGCAGTATTTTTTATATAATCTCAAAAAGTTTTTCAAATATTTGTATAATTTAATTCTTCAGCTGTATTATCAGCAGATTTAATTATTTCAAGAGCTTTTGCTCTAAAATTTGCTTTTATTTTATCAAGTTCTTTTTCATCTGAAATATCATTAAATCAAGTTATTAAAGTTATATCCTTTTTTCCTGTTGTAGAATAAATATTTACATTATTTATAACTTTATTTCCTTTAAAAGTAAGAGATTCTTTTTCTTTCTCAAATTCAGATTTCAGCTTATCTAAATCTAAACTATTTTTATACGAATATTCAATATTTACTCATCAAGTCATATCAATACTAAGATTTAGCTTTCAGAAAAATAAGAAATAAACAGAAATCAAAATCAAAATTGCAGAAATAGATAAATATAGTTTTCTATATTTTAAATAATCAAATTTCAAAAAGTCCATAAAATTGTATTAAATAGTATTTTGTTATATATTTTAATTAAAAAGAAAAAAATGCAAATTTTATTTTCTACAAAATATTTTTAAAAAATCTTTCAATATTTGATTTTTTTATTATAATTAGAAAAATATTATTTTGTAAAATATTTTCTAAATGTCTGAAGAGAACTTGAAAAAAAAGATTTTAAAATTCTTGTTTAATTTGTTAAATATCATTTTTATAATTTTAATGCTAGTTTTAGCATTTATCTCTATTTTTAAGCAAGAGTGGTTTGAGTTATTTATAGAATGGCTAAAAATACAAATAAATTGATTATGATACTGGAATTATTTGATAATATTTTCAAGTAGCTTTATTGAAGCTTTTCCTGTGCTTTGAGTTGTTGTTCCTGGACAAAATATTTTGATGATTGTTTGAGGTTTTTTTGGTTCACTTTGAAAAGAGAATCTTATTTATGTTGGAATCTTGGCTTCACTTTGAGCAATTCTTTGAAATTATGTTTGATATTTACTTTGAAAAAAATACTGAGATAGTTTTTTTGAAAAATACTGAAATCGGTTTGGAGTAGGAACAACTGAAGTAAAATATTTAAAAAAATCAATTGATAAATGGTGAGCTTGGTGAATTATTTTCTGAAAATTTCATCAAATAACAAGAGCTTTTTTGCCTTTTATTGCGTGAAGTATGTGAATGAAAGGAAAAAATTTTATGATTTACAATGTTATTTGATCTATAATTTGGGCCACAACTATGGTAGTTTTAGGAATGGTTTTTGTAGAATATTATAAAATAATTCTAAATTATATTTGATATGTTTTGATTTGAATTTTAGTTTTGATTTGAGTTTATATCTACAAATTCAAGAAAGAAGAATTTAAAAAATATATGATTGAAAAAAATGAAGAAATGGAAAGACTTTATTCAAAAAAATAAAGTCTTTTTTGTAAAAAAAGGGCTCCAATTAAGGAGCCCTACAGACCTGGATTAGGCGTTCTCGCGGTCTGTTTGGTAGCAAACATTTCAAATCATTTTTGATAAAATGCTTGCAGTGGTTCGGGTATTATAAAAATATTTTTTTTATTGTCAAATTTTTTGATAAAAAAGAGGATTTGACTACAAATCCTCAAAGGGACCCTAACTCCCTGGATAGGAACTGATCATAGCATCTGGACTTTCACCAGAATTTTAGAAGCATTGGCTATGGAAATAATGGAGGTACATCAAAACGCTTCTAAAGTTTTAAATTAAACTATGCTATGTAAAACAAAGAGCTTATTATAAGCTCTCTAAATCATATTCACCAGAGATAAATATTATTTACTCTAGTAAAAATAATTGGATGTAATGGCTTGGTTTTACCAACTTCGGCAATTTTTTCCTTAAACACGAAACGGAGTAGCCTACTTAAGGATTAAAAAATCCTAAACCATTACAAGATATATTATAAGAAATATTTTTTATTTGTCAAATATTTTTCTAAGAAAAAGAAAAAGAGCTTTGAAAGCTCTAAAAATTTTGTAAGATGAACAATGAATACATCCATCTCAAAAGTGACAGGAGGATTTGAACCTACATCTGCTATATAAATTTAAAATTAGCCGCTTTAGTTACAATTTACCAATGAATTATTATCTTCTAAGTAAACGTTTTACCAGACAACGCTACACCATACAAAAAACTGTTTGTCTGTCTTAAGCTATGTCACAGACTTTATTTTAATTATTATCATTTGTTTGTCAAAATATTTTTAGACAAAAAAAAGAGGAAGTAAATCCCTCATATTACAAATTTCACTAGATAATTGAGAAAAAATTCCCATATCTCGAAATTTGTGATAGTGGCCCTTAGAGAAGAGCTAACAAAAAATCCATATTTTATCATTCAGCAAGCCAGTACCTTTAGGAGTTCAAGCTAATAGTCAGCTTGCTGAACACTATCAAAGTGAATTATAATAAAAATATTTTATTTGTCAAATATTTTTTTTAAAAAAGTGAAAAAGAGCTAAAATTAGCTCTTTTAGAATATTTACTAAAGATAGGAAAATCTACTTCAGTAAAATAAAATCTGGTGTAATGGCCGGTTTTATCCAATTCACTAGAGTTTTCAACCCATAAAAAAACAAAGTTTTCTAGTTTATTGACTGCTTTCAATAAAATACAGTCATACCATTACAATATGTAATTATAATAAATATTAAAAATTGTCAAGTTTTCCTCTGGAAATAAAAAAAGAGCTAATTTTAGCTCTTTTAAAATATTTACCAAAGATAGAAAATTCTACTTCAGTAAAATAAAATCTGGTACAGTGGCCACAAAAGTGGCAAGTTATGATGATAAAGAAGGACTTTTAAGACGCAATCATTCATAACCTTAGCAGGGCAAATTGGTAGGGTGAGACCGATGTGTTCGGTCATCACTAGAAACCCATAATATAAATCATGGTTGCTCTTACTACACTGCAGGAATTATTCTAATAGCTTTTTATGATTTGTCAAATATTTTTTTAAAAAAGTAAAAAGAGCTAGTTTTAGCTCTCTTAAAAGTATTTTACAAACAATGATTTTCATATTTGTAAAATAAAGGTGGTAGTAGTTGGATTGTAACCAACACACATCAGCAAACTCAATATAGGCCTAAACAGAGTTTAGCCTAATTAACGCTGACAGCTCTTTCCCTTTTTCCTAATAATCACAAAGATCATCTTACTCCTTAGTTTTAGGGATTTTTTTTGAGGCTTATACTACCAATGGTTATAGTTTAAATAAAAATTTTTATTTGTCAAATTAAGTTTTTATTATATAATTATTTAAAAATATTTTTTAATAAAACAAAATGAAGCAAAAGGATGAATTTTTAGCAAAATTAAAAGAGATTTATTTCTGAGAAGATTTAAAGTTATGTGAAAAAGCTTTTGAAATAGAAAAAAGAAAAACATGTTTTCGTATAAATACTTTGAAATCAGATGAAAGTGAGATCTTTGAAGTTCTTGGAAAACAAGGCTTAAAAGCCAAGAAAATAGTTTTTTTGAAAAATTGATATGTTTTAGAAAATTGAAAAGAAAAAGACTTATGGAATTTAGACATTTTTAAAGATTGAAAAATATACTTACAATCGCTCTCTAGTCAGATTCCTGTAGATTTTTTAGATTTAGAATTTGAAAATAAAATACTTGACATAACAGCCTCTCCTGGAGGAAAAACTAGTCAAGCACAATCATTATTAAATAATTCTTGAGAAATAAAAGCAATTGATAACAATCAAATAAGAATTGATAAGCTAAAATTTACACTAGAAAGGCAATGAATAAAAAATGTTGAAATTATAAAAACTGATGCAAGAAGTTTACTAGAAAAAAGAAAAGATTTTGTAGAATATTTTGATAAAATAATTGCAGATTTGCCTTGTAGTGCAGAAGGAAAGTTTAATTTTAAAAAAGAAAAATCTTTTTGATACTGGAAACAAGAAATCGTTAATAAAAATGCAAAACTTCAAAAAGATATTTTAAGAAATATTGTTCCAATGCTGAAAAAAGGTTGAGAATTGATTTATTCAACTTGTACAATTTCTCCTGAAGAAAATGAAGATATAGTTCACTTTTTGCTTTGTAACTATGATTTAGAAATTTTGAATTTGGATTTTGATTATAAGTTTGTTAGAAATTGATTAAAAAATTTTTGAAAAAAAATATTTAAAAAAGAAATTTCAGAATCAGTAAGAAGAATCTTACCAAGTGAAGAAAGTGAAGGTTTTTTTATCGCAAAATTAAGAAAAAAATAAAAAGAACATTTTTAAATTGTTCTTTTTTATTTATTGAATTTAAAAAGCATAACATCTCCATCAGCAACAATATAATCTTTTCACTCCAAAGCAACTTTTCAAGCTTCCCTAGCCTTAGCCCATCAACCAAACTCAACTATATCCTTCCAGTTCACAACGTCCGCTTTTATAAATCATTTTTCAAAATCAGTATGGATAACTCCTGCAGCTTTGGGAGCAGTATCTCATTTGTGAATAGTCCAAGCTCTGACTTCTTTTTCTCAAGCTGTAAAATAATATTGTAATCACAAAGCGTCATAACTAGCTTTTATCAAATCATCAAGTCAAGTTGAAATCAATCACATTTCATCTAAGAATTCTTTTCTTTCTTCTTCAGTCATATCTATCATATCAGCTTCTAGTTTAGCACAAATCGGGATAACCTTATTGTTTTTTCATTCTAATCACAAAATCTTTTTTAATTCGTCACTTGATGTTTCCATCATATCTTCATTTACATTGCAAGCATAAACAAATTCTTTATTTGTCAATAAATGTAAATCTTTAATTGCTTGAAGTTCTTCTTCGTTTAGGTTCATATCTGAAACTAAAATTCATTTATTTAAATTTTCTTCAACTTTTTTATAAACTTCAACTGCAAAAGCCAAATCTTTATCTGATTTTGCCTTTCTTCAATCAGCTCAAATTCTTTTTGCAACAGTTTCTAAATCAGCTAAAATAAGCTCAGAATTTATAACTTCAATATCCGATTTTGGATCTATTTTTCAATGAACATGAATTATATCATTATTTTCAAATACTCTAACAACTTGCAAAATAGCATCTGCTTCTCTAATATTTGCTAAAAATTTATTTCAAAGTCATTCTCAATTGCTTGCTCACTTTACAATTCAAGCAATATCTATAAATTCACAAGTTGCAGGAATTATTTTTTGTCAATTTACTGCTTGTCTGATTTTTTCAAGTCTATCATCATGAACGTTTACAATTCAAACATTTGGTTCAATTGTACAAAATGGAAAATTCTGCGCATCAGCACTATAATTTTTTGTTAAAGCATTAAACAAAGTCGATTTTCAAACATTTGGAAGTCAAACTATTCCTATTTTCATATTTCAGGATTAAAAAATATTTTTCTAATTATATGAAAAAATCTCTAAAATCAAAAAAATATTTAGATTTCTCTAAATATTATTTTTTTAATTGCTCTTTTATTTCCTTCAAATTGTCACTTATAGAAAAGACTTCAGACAAAATTTCAAAAGCAAATCTAACTGCAAGAGCAACAAACGGATAAAAAATCACTAAAAGTAAACCAGAACTAAAATTTCTAGAATTACTTATAAGGAAAATATAAAATACAAGGAAAAATATTTGCGCAGCTATATGAACATAAAAAATGTAAGTTTTAAAAAATGATTTATCAAATTTAAAAAGTTGAAAAAAAATTTCTTTAGCTTCATTTTTTCATAAAGTACCTTTATTATCTATTTTTTTATCTTCCATAATAATAATTTTTAAAAGTTAAATTTAATAAATTCATCTTTCTCAAAGAACTTGTTTTTTATAATTAAGTTCATCTTCTATTTTTTGAGCAAAGAAATCAGAACAAATTAAGTTTTCCATTTCTGTAAATTCTCTTCTTCTGTATCCATCCAAAAATGCTTCCTCACAAAATCTTATTTTTGGATCTTCTATTTTTTCTATTTGTTCAAAATTTGGTGAAGAAATAAATCTAGCAACACTTTCAGAAAAATAATCAGCCTTTGTAATAGAAATAGAAGTCAAAACCAAAAGTAGAAAAATTGTAAATTTTCTCATAATTCAAAGTAAAAAGTTATTTTTAGAATAATATGTTTTTTATTTAAATAGTCAAGAAAAAATTATTTTTTCAAATTATCAAGTTTTTCTTGCAATTTTACAAGTTTATCTCTTGCTTGCTCTTTTTTATCCATCTCTTCTCTAACAAGTTTTTCTGGAGCTTTGTTGATAAATGCCTCATTTAAAAGTTTTTTATCCAAAATAGAAATGTAAGCCTTTGTGTCTTCTATTTGAGCTTTTAGTCTTTCTATTTCTTTAGCTATATCTAGAGCATTTGAAGTATCAATATAAACTTCAACTCACGATTTTATAACTCAATAAGCCAAATTTGTATCTGTTGGTTTTTTGTCAATTATCTCATAATTATCAGCTTTTACAATTCAAGAAATCAATTCAATAGATTCTTCCAAAATTTCTTTATTTTTTGGAGTTGAATAAATTTTTAATCAAATAGTTTTATTTGGCATAATATTGTTTTCTGCTCTAAGTCTTCTGATTTCTTTCATCACTTCAATTATAAGTTCTTTTTGTTTTTCAATATTTTTATCTCTAAATTCAGCAACTTGTGGCCAAGAAGAATCTATCAAATCTCAAGCAAATCATATTTTCCTATAAATTTCTTCTGTAACAAAAGGAATATAAGGATGAAGAAGCTTAAGTAATACATTTAAGACAAAAGTTATAACTTTTGAACCATAAGCTGATGTATCTTTTGTAAGCTTAAATTCTTCTATATAATAATCACAAAATTCATTTCTAGTAAATGCTTGTAATTCTTGACCAGCTTCAGAAAAGTTGAAGTTTTCCATAGAAGAAGTGACTAAATCTGAAAGATATTTTATTCTTGATAAAATCCATTTTTCGTGAAGCATAAGCTTATCATAGTTTTTTTCTATTTCATTTCATAACTTTTTAATATCTGTTTCTAGTTCACTTAAATTAACAGAAACAAATCTAGAAGCATTCCAAAGCTTATTTACAAAAAACATATTATTTTCAACATTTTCCTCGTCAAATTTCAAATCATTCCCTGGAGTATTTCAAACGCAAAGTGTCAATCTCAAGGCATCAGTTCAATATTTTTCAATCATTTCAATTGGATCAACTCAATTTCAAAGCGATTTACTCATTTTTCTTCAGATTTTATCTCTAACAAGTCAGTGAAAATATATTTTTTTAAATGGAGTTTTTCCTGTAAATTCATATCACATCAAAAGCATTCTGATCACCCAAAAAAATATAATATCATAACCTGTTTCCAAAACTGAAGCTGGATAAAATTTTTCAACTAATTCATTTTGATTTTCTTCTCAAATTTTGTAACCAAGAGTTGCAAAAGGCCAAAGAGCTGATGAAAACCAAGTATCCAAAACATCTTCGTCTTGTTTAAGTTTTACATCTTTTCAATAATGTTTTTTTGCTTTTTCTAAAGCTAATTCTTCATTTTCTGCACAAAATATTTCTCAGTCTTCCCCGTACCAAACTGGAATTCTGTGTCACCAATAAAGTTGTCTAGAAATACACCAATCTCTCAAATTAAAAATCCAATCTTCAAATGTTTTTGTAAATCTAGCAGGAATAATTTCAAAATCTTTATTTTTATATCATTTTATTACTTTTTTTGCTATTGGTGCAACATTTATAAACCATTGTTTTGAAATAATTGTTTCTATTTTTGCTCAAGTTCTCTCTCAATAACCAACTTTTGAAGTGTGCTCTTCTATTTTTACTAAATTTCATTTTGATTTCAAAAGTTCAACTATATTTGCTCTTGCTGTTTTATAATCTTGTCAGGCAAATATTCAAGCAATTGAAGTCATTTTTCAATCTTTTCATAAAACAACTCTATTTAGAACTAAATTGTGTCTTTTGGCAACTTCGAAATCATTTGGATCATGAGCTGGAGTTATCTTTACAGCACCTGTTCCAAATTCCATATCAACCATTTCATCTCAAATAAGAGGAATTTCTTTATTTACAATTGGCAAAATAAGTTTTTTTCCTGATTTCAAAAGCTTTTTGTACCTTTTATCTTTTGGGTGAACGGCCACAGCTACATCTCAAAGCATAGTTTCTGGTCTTGTAGTAGCTACAACTATCTCGCTATCACTCCCTGAAACAAAATAAGTTATATAATAGAGTTTTCATTTTTCTTCTTTGTAAGTAACTTCTTGATCAGAAATAACTGTATTTAAAATAGGATCATAGTTCACCATATATTCTCCTCTATAAATAAGTCATTTATTGTACAAATCAACAAAAGTTTTATTTACAACTTCATTCATATCTGGATCAAGAGTAAATTTTTCTTTTGTCCAATCACAACTTGTTCACATTTTTCTGAATTGATTCTGGATTTCTCAACCATATTGTTTGTTCCACTCCCAGCAATATTTTAAGAATTCCTCTCTACTTATATCATATTTTGAAATATTGTTTGCAGCAAGCTTTTCCTCTACTTTGACTTGAGTTGCAATTCCTGCATGGTCTGTACCAGGCAAAAGCAAAGTTGAGTCTCACTTCATTCTGTGATATCTTGTCATTATATCCTCAAGAGTCAGCATTATAGAGTGTCAAATATGAAGTTTTGCAGTTACATTTGGTGGAGGCATAGGTATGTAAAACTGTTCTCAAGTAATGTTTTCATTTCTTGGTTGGAACTTTCAGTTTTCTTCCCAAGATTTATAAATTTCAGATTCAAAAGATTTTGGTTCATATTTTTTTGGAAATTCTCTTGTCATAAAAACATTTTTAGAAAAATAATTCTTAAGAATTATAATAAAATTCTCTAAAAATCAAAAAAAAATTTCAGAAAATAGTAAAACAAAATCTTAAAACCATTGACAATTAAAAAATATTTTTTAATTACAAAAAATATTTTTATACATCTAGCCAAAAAGACATAGATATATCTATATTTTCATTATCATTAGAATATTCAGTTTCTTTTATCCATTGTAAATAATGTGCTACAGCTAATTTTTGTTTCTTGTTTAGTAAAACCATTTTTTTGAGAGAATAAGAATCAAGAGAATGCAAATCTGTTAAATAAAAAATTATATTTCAAATAATATATTCTCACTTTATATCTGCTATCATAAAAGCAGGAAGGTGAAAACGCATAGCTTCAGCATCAAAAAAGCTAAGAGCTGAATTATATTTATTTAATGATTCTGAAGAAATATTTTTCCAGTTTTTGCGTTCATCTATTTTTTTACATTCAGCTATAGTTTTATCATCAGCATAATCATCAATAGTATTTCCTTCTTGCAATCAAATACCATTTCCTAACTTCACATCTTTAAAAGCATTAGTTATTTCTAAAATAAGTTCTTCTTTTTTGATTTTCATTTTGTAAATTTAGTTATTTTTATTGTTATAATGCTTATTATACAAATAATTTTAGTAAATCAAAATTTCTACTTAAATATTATTGACTTTCATCTAAATACTTTTATAATAATGAAAATTTTATTTTTTATAGTATAAATTATGAGTCGAGAAAGTATTGAAAGTATTCTAAGAATGGGAAGAGATTTAGGTAACCTTATTAATGTAGATGATAATGATACTACTCTTTCTGAAATACATATTTGAACAACTAGATGAGTTGATAAGGTTCTAACTCAAAGAAAAGCTCCAGTTTTTAGTGAAAAACCTGTAATTAGAGAAATAAGTATAGATTTATATTCAGAATATACTATTATTAAGGATTTATGTAATGATGAAATATTATTTTTAAATCTGGAAACTCAAGAAGAAGAAAGATATTTTGTAAAAGAAGTTATATCTAAAGGTGATTGAGAAATAACATTTTTATGACACAGAGTTATGAGAAAAGGATATGAAAAATGAACTAGAGTCAAAAGATAAGATGAAAAGCCTAGAAATAGTCATTTAAATAATTTTTTATAAAAAAAATAAAAAGTAAGAATTGCAGATATGATAGAAGCAAAACAATATGTTGCTTATAAAGATTTTATTTCAGTTTTTAATAAAATAAATAGAAAACATATAGATTTTGTGATAACAGATATAAAATGAAAAATATTATGTTTAATTGAACTTGATGGTTATTCTCATAATTATTTAAAAACAAAAGAAAGTGATGACTTAAAGAATAAACTATTTAAAAGTTTAAATATTCCTTTAATAAGATTTCAAAATTGACATAATCATGATTTATCAAAATTAAAAAATTTATTGATAAATTAAAAAAAATCAACTGTTGAAAATACAACAATTGATTTTTTTTTAATTTTCTTCTTCCTTTGCTAACCTTTTATTTAACTCATCCCAAACTTCTTTTGGAATTGGTTTTGCTATTTTTACTTCTGGATATTTTTTTGCTGCTAAAAATTGTCATCTTCTACTATTTTTTACAACTAATTCTTCCCCGCTTTCAGCATCAAGCAAAAGTCACTTTTCTTCCAAAATTTGTTCTAAAATTTCATCTTTTTCAGATTTTATTTTTCAAATCCATTTTACTTTTGGATATTCTGAACTTGCTAAAAATGGTCAAAATCTTCAAGTTTTTACGACAATTGTTCACTCTACTCAGTCAGGACAAGGTTTTCATTCGTACTTTTTTCTCAAATATTCAAGCTGATTTTTTTGCTCTTCTGGTTGATCTACAAAATCACATTCTGGATAATTTGAGCATCCTATAAATTTTCCTCATTTGCTAAATTTATAAACTAATTCTCAGCCACATTTTGGACAACTTTTTCATACTTTTTCAACTACTTTTTCAGCATTTTCATCAGCTTGGAGTAAATCCTTTTTTAGAGTTTGTTCCCAAAATCTTTGAAGCATTTTCTCGTATTTTTCTTTTCAAGTAGCGATTTTATCAAAATCTTCTTCTACATTTGAAGTGAATTTATAATCCATCATTTCAGTAAAATATTTTTCCAAAAAATCATTTACAATAAAAGCAATTTCAGTAGGAGCAAGATATTTTTTATCTACTTTTTCAACATAACCCCTATCAATAATTGTAGAGATAGTTGGAGCATAAGTTGATGGTCTTCAGATAGCTTCACTTTCAAGTTTTTTAACTAAACTTGCCTCTGTATAGCGAGCTGGTGGTCTAGTAAAACTTTGAACTCAACTTAACTTTTTATTTGGTAAAATCTCTCAAATAGAAATATTTGGTAAAAGAGAGTTTTCTTCATTTTCCTCATCTTCATCATCTTTACTCTCAATATAAAGTTTCATAAATCAATCAAATTTTATAACTTCTCATTTTGTTATCCATTCTTGATTTTCAAAATTTTCAGGAGAAAAAGTAAAAGTAGAAATTTCCACTATTGCGTCAGACATTTGCGAAGCTAGAGTTCTTTTCCAAATCAAAGTATAAAGTTTAAGCTGTTGCGCATCTAAAAAACTAGAAAGACTTTCTGGAGTTTTTGTCAAATCAGTCGGTCTGATAGCTTCGTGAGCCTCTTGAGCTCAAGCTGTTTTTGTCTTATAATTTCTAAGTTTGTGATAATTTTTTCAAAAATTTTCTTCAATAACTTGTTTTGCTTGATTTTTAGCTAAATCAGATAAATTTACACTGTCAGTTCTCATATAAGTAATCAAACCTTGCCTTTGATTATCTCAAATATCAATTCACTCATAAAGTTTTTGTGCAATCATCATAGTTTGTTTTACTCAAAAACCAAATTTTCTAGAAGCTTCTTGTTGCAAAGTTGAAGTTGTAAAAGGTGCTAGTGGAGTTCTTTTGCTATCTTTTTTTGTAGAGTTTACAAGTTTGAAATTTATTTTATCAGAAATAGAAATTTCAGAGTTTCATTTTTTATTTTTTGTTTCTTTTAGATTTTTTAAATCTTCAAATAAGATATTTAAAAATTTTTCTACATCTTCTTTGTTTTTAAACTTTTTTACTTTTCATCAAACTTTATTTAAAACTGAAATAACTTTTATTCAATTATAATCAAGTTCTACAGATATTTTCCAAGATTCTTCTGGCTTGAAATCTTTGATTTCTCTTTCTTTTTCAACAATTAGTTTTACAGCTACAGATTGCACTCTTCACGCAGAAAGTCATTTTCTGATTTTTTTCCACAAAATAGGACTAACTTTGTATCAAACAAGCCTATCAAGTATTCTTCTTGCTTGTTGAGCATCTACAAGCTCCATATTTATGTGTCTTGGTGTTTTTATTGCTTCAGAAATAGCAGATTTTGTGATTTCGTGGAAAGTTATTCTTTTAGCTGTTTTTGGATCAAGTCACAAAACATAACAAAGATGCCATCAAATAGCCTCTCCTTCCCTATCCTCATCGGTTGCTATCCACACTTCTTTTGAAGCTTTAGCCAATTTTATCAGATTATCAACTGTTTTTTTCTTATCTGGATTTACTCAGTACTCTGGTCTAAATCCTTCTTCTATTTCTATTCAAAGTGATTTTTCAGGTAAATCTCTGATGTGTCACATAGAAGCAACAACTTTGAAATCACTTCCTAAAAACTTTTCAATTGTTTTTCATTTTGCTGGAGATTCGACTATTACTAGATTTTTTGCCATTTTTTTTAAAATTTTTTAAAATTTAAAATTTTTATAAAAATAATCGTTTTTTTTCTTTAGTCAAATTTATATAAAAATATTTCGTTAAAAAATAATTTTTTCTCTTGACAAAAAATAAAAAATATAGAAAATACATTTGCATTTCACATTATAGGAGACCAAAAAATGCTTAAACAAAAAATAAAAGCCTTAATCTTAGGTGTTATGGCTTTCTGTAGCTGTAATTCTCTTGCTGAAGGAAATCAAAAATCCTTTAAGATAAGTATTATTGACAATTGTGCTTCAGGAGGAGGAAAGATTTTCATTATAACGAAGAGCGACTGGCATGAATCAATACTGGTTTGTGGTAATAATGTAACATTTAGCTTTAAGAATAATATTCTTAAAGCTAAAAACAAATTCACCGAGACCCTACAGGATGTAGGTGTTAACAATAAAAACTGGAGAATATTTGTCGGATATGATCATATCGTCATCCGACAATAAAAAAATATAAACTTCCCTGAAATATGGGAAGTTTTTTTTATATATTAAGTACATTTTTTACAAGATTTTTGTTGTCAAAAGGAAATTTATAATTTTCTAAATATCTAACTAAAGAGTAAAAAATCGACCATTTATTTTCATTTTCATAAATAAAAGAATTTCATTCATTTTTTATCGGATTAAATTCTTTTAAAATAGATTTTAAAGGATTATTTTGAGAAATAATAGGTGTTATTCAATTTTCTAAATATTTTTTTAGTGAAGAAATATCTTTATCACAAATTACAAAATCTAATCAAACAAGATAACTTTCAGGAACTTTTGAAGTTGCAACTATATTTTTTCAAAGTTTTTCAGTTTCAATATTTTCCATTTCAATTATAAAAGCAACTGGTAAATCCAAAAAAGCATCTCTTAGCTCTATAATGAGATTTTTATTACTTAGTTTTACCAATCAAATTGCTTTTTCTTTTTTTAGAAATCAATATTTTTCTTTTAATTTTAAATTATATTCTTTTTTTGCGGAGAAAATCTTTTGGTTCATAAAACACTTTAGAATCTAAACTGAAACCATTATAACACAAATTTATAATATTTTACAATAAAAAAACATTGACATTTAAGAAAAATATTTAAAAATATAAAATTTGATTTTTAAAAAATATCTATAAAATATAAAAAAATCGTACTTTTAAAGAAAAATTTTTATGAAAGATTTTTGGAAAAAACAACTAGAAAAAAACGAAAAACTTGTATTTTTAGCTCCTATGGATTGATATTGAGATAGTGCCTATAGACAAGCTATGAAAAGAATCAGTCCACATATTTTTTGTATTTCTGAGTTTTATAGCGCTGATTGACTTGTTCATTCTAAGTTTTTGGCTGATAGTGTCCTTCCTCATAATAAAATTGAGGATCCGCTTATAATTCAGATTTTTTGAAAAGATCCAGAAATGTTTGCAAAAGCAGCAAAGATAATAGAAAGCGAAAAATACAACATTGCAGGAATTGATGTAAATATGTGATGTCCAGCAAAAAAAGTCGTGAGGAGCTGACACTGAAGCTCTTTACTTATAAATGAACAAACTGCATTTGAAATAATAAAAAAATTAAATGAAGCAACAAAATTGCCAATTTCAGTTAAAACAAGACTAAGTTTTGATTGAAATCAAAACTTAATAAATTTTGTAAAGTGATTAGAATCAGCTTGAGCAAGTTTGGTGACTATTCATGGAAGAACAGCTAAGCAAGCATATACTTGAAAAGCTGATTTTACAGATATTTATGAACTGAAAAAAAATGTTTCAATTCCTGTAATTTGTAATTGAGATATTTTGAATTATTCTGATTGAATGCAAAAAGTAAAAAATTTGGACTGAATAATGCTTTGAAGAGCAAGTTTTTGAAATCCTTGGTGTTTTATTTGAGAAAAACAGATAAATGATGAAGAGTTTTTGAAAAAATCTCCAATAAAAAAACAAAATTTTATAAATTGAGTTTATCATCCTTCTCTTTGAGAAATACTTGATGCGATGCAATTCCATGCAGAAAAACTTGTAGAGACAAAATGAGAAAAAAAATGAAGCTTAGAGATTAGAAAACATTTAGTTCAGTATTTAAAAAATTTCCCTTGAGTAAAGGATTATCGCAAAAGACTTGTAACAACAGAAAGTCTGGAAAATAGTTTAAATATAATAAATGAAATCAGAAAAAATTTTGAGGATTTCTTAGAAAAAAGACCAAGTTTATGAGAAATAGAAAAAGAATAAATTTTTAAAAAATAAAAAATGAAAAAAATATTATATATTGATATGGACTGAGTTTTAGCCAACTTTGAAAAATGAGTTCAAAAATTTATTAAGAAATGATTTGATGAAAAAGAAGTTTTTAAAAATCTGAAATGATTTTTTAGCGAACTTGAACCAATAGATTGAGCATTAGAGGCTTTTGAAGAACTTTATCCACATTTTGAAATATTTATTCTTTCAACAGCTCCTTGGTCAAATAATTTTGCTTGGAGTGAAAAAGTTGCTTGGGTTAAACAATATCTTTGAGAAAAAGCGAAAAAAAGAGTAATTTTAACTCACAGAAAAGATTTAAATATTTGAGATTTTTTAGTTGATGATAGATTAGCAAACTGAAGTTCAGAATTTAGATGAGATTTTATCCACTTCTGACAAAAGTGATTTGAGAACTGGGAAAAAGTAAAAGATTATTTACTCTCAAAAAAATAAATTATTCCCTATTTTAACAAAAAATCAAGAAGAAATTTATAAAAAATTTGCTAAAAAATCTTTTTTCTATAAAATTGATTTGTTTTATATTTTATACTAATAATTTTATGAAAATATTTAAAGAATTTAAAGAATTCGCAGTTAAAGGAAATGTTATAGATTTAGCTGTTGCAGTTATTATCGGTGCAGCTTTTGGTAAGATTGTTACTTCTATCGTGGAAGATTTAGTTATGCCTGTTATTGGTTGGCTTATCTGAGATATAGACTTTTCAAATTTATACTTTGCCTTTGGTAATCCAAAGATAGTAGATGGAATGACTCTAGCTGAGGCTAAAAAAGCTGGTGCAGTTCTAGCTTATGGTAATTTCTTGACTATTGTAATAAACTTCTTAATAGTTGCAATTGCAATATTCATAGTTGTAAAAATACTAAACACAGCAAAAGAAAAAATGCAAAAAGATGAGGAAAATAAATCTAATGAAAAACCAAAATGACCAACTCAAGAAGAACTTCTTGCTGAAATCAGAGATTTATTAAAAAAGAAATAAGATTTCTAAAAAAATAGGTTCAAAAAAAGCCTATTTTTTATTTCTTTAAGAAAATATTGACAAATAATACTTAAAATTGTATAATTTAGTAGTTAAATTCTAAATAAAAATAATGCAAGAAAGATTAAAATCCCGTGAATACCAAAAAGAAGGAGAAAAAATAGTTATAAAAATATTAACAGACAGAATCAGAGGAAAAGTGAGAGAAACAACTGGAAATTATGAAAGCGGAATTTTGATAGAAATGGCAACTTGAAGCTGAAAAACATTTTTAACTTGAGAAATAATGAATCATATACTAAAACTGAGAAACAAAGCTAGAAATAATCCTAGTTTAAGAGGAATATTTCCTGAAAGGTTTAATGTTGTGATTTTGACAAATCGTATAGATTGACTTGAGCAATTCCGTGATGATTTAGTTGAAGGTCGTAATTGAAAAAGTCCAATTATTGAGGAACAATTTTTAAAAAATATTTCAAAAAATACCTTTCACTCAAAAGCTGATGATTTGGATGGTTTCATACAAGATAAATATGATGAATTAGAAAAAGATGAAAGATCTAAAGATAATTTTTATTTTTCAACTTTTCAAACTGCAGAATTAAAAAAGTTAGCTGATAAATTAGAAAATATTGATATGATTATAATTGATGAAGCTCATAATGTTTGAGAAGAGTGAACATATCAAAAAGTAATTGATGATTTAGTAAAAAAGTGAAGGAACTGAGTTTCTCCAGTCATTTATGCTATTACTGCAACTCCAGATAACAAAACTAAAAAGATTTTTTGAGAAAGTTCTTTTGAATATTGATTAAGTAAATATTTAGCAAGTGAATATTCTCCAAAAGTGAAATATAATATAACTATTTGATCTTCAGTTACAGTGGATGAGATAAAATCAATAGAAAAAATGCTACAAAAAGCCACAAGTTTGGAAGATATAAAGGAAAAAAGAAAATTTGTAAATGAATTAGAAAAAAAATTTAATGGTATTTTAGAAAGAATTCCGAGTATAAGGCATCTTTGTCAAGATATTTTATCAAAAATAAAAACAGAAAATAAAGAAATAGAAAAAACTATAATTTTTGCTTCGTCAATAGAAGAAGCCGACGAAATAGCAGAAAATTTAAATAAACAAACTTGAAAAGAAGTTGCTCTTTCTTATCACTCAAAAAACGAAAGAATCCAAGCTTTAGAAGAATTAAAAAAATGAAACATAAAAATAATTGTTTCTGTTGATAAACTAAACGAATCTGTAGATTTACCAACTATTTCAAATGTTATTTTTTATAGAATGACAGATTCTCCAAAAATATATTTTCAGCAGCTTTGACGTTGACTTCGTGGAAAATGAGAATTAAAATATTATGATTATGTATGAGTTTTAAAAAATATTCAATGGGTTTGAAATATTTATGAAGAATATAAAGAAGAACTAGAAAAAAATAAAGAAAAAAAACCAAAAGAAAATTTAAAAAAGAATAATTTTAATTCTAAAAAAACTGATAAATCACACTTAGATACAGAACTAGATGAAGAAGAGAATTTTAGTCTATCAGGAAGTGTCTTCAATACAAGTGAAGTAAGCATCGGTCTATACAATTTAGCTAATAAAATAGTAAATTTAAAAGAAGAAGTAGATAAACCAACAAAATTAGAAATAATTAGTTATTTTAGATGAAATAGAACAGAAGAAGAATGGCAAAAATTATCTGAGAATGAAAAAAATGAAGTCATAAATCATTGGTTTAATATGAAAAATAAAGAAAAAGATAACATAGAGATAAATTGATGCAAGCTAACTGAAATAACAAGAATAATGAATGCAAGATACTATGACAAAAATTGAAACAGAGTTAATCCAGTAGATAACAAAATTGCTTGGATCAAACTTTTAAATGCTATTTTCTGAGTTAATCTTGAAATTGAAAAATTAAGTAGAGAGGAAATTATTTTTTATTTCAGATGAAATAGAACAGAAGAAGAATGGCAAAGATTATCTGAAAACAAAAAAAATGAAATCATAAATAATTGGCTTAATATGACAAATAGAAAAAGAAATGATATAATCATAAATTGAGCTAAACTAAGCGAAATAGCAAATATAATGGATGCAAATTGTTATGATGAAAAGTGAAATAAACTACATCCTAATCGTTATAAAGAAGGATGGATAAAACTGTTAGATACTATTTTTTGAAATGATTTTCAAATTGCAATAAATAAAAAATAAAGCTTAAAATTAAGCTTTATTTTTTTAATCTTTTTTAAATTCTTTTTCCCAATCATATATTTCTTTATAAGTTTCTGCATAATACGCAATTTGAAAAACAAATCATCTAGTTGCTTTTTCTTTTACATTTCATAAATCTGATCTGAAAAAATTATATTCTTTTGCAAAACCTTTAACTTGTTCTTCCCAAGATAGATTTGGATTCTTCGCTTTGTATTCATCAAGTTTATCCTTATAAAGTGCATTTACAAAAAATGCTATAACTTCAGCTTTTGAAACATTTGAAAGTGGTCTAAATTTATCATTTTTTGCAATTACTCATGAATGATAAAGTTCCTCTATTGCAGGACAAGCCCAAGAATTTTGTGAAGTTGTTCTTACATCAGAAAAAACATTTTCACAATATGATTTATTTGGTGCTTTTCTCAAAATTTTTAAAACCATTCAAGCCATTTCTTGCCTTAAAATATTTGAATTAAAATTGTATTTATCTGTATCATTTTTATGATCAACAATTACTCACAAATCAGCCAAATATTGCGCAGCTCATAGTTCATTTACATCTTTTTGAAAATCCATTCAAATTGCAACAGCAAATGTTTTTAAAGGTAAAAACAAAATAGCAAATAAAGCCAAAATAGAAATAATTTTTTTCATATTTTTTAAGTTAATTATAAAATACTATTTTTGCAAGTACATTATACTCAAAATTTATTCTCAGTCAAAATAATATTCTTCTACAAAATTTATTTCAAACTCTAAAAGTTTATTATTTTCAACAGTTTCAAACTCTTCATGGATATAATCAGAAATAGTTGAACTTCAAATATAAATCAAATCTTCATAATTTTTTCTTAAAAGTTTATTACAATCACAAATATAGTCTATTCAAAGAGCAGATTTTTTTATGTGAGGATAAATATAAGCTTTATATTTTCAAAAATTATCATGGATAAAAAGCATCAAATTATAAGTTGTTTTTATACTTTGATCAGGTAAAAACAAAGCTTCTGGAAGAGTAATCCCCTGCTCTAGTTTCTGAGAAATAGATAAACCAATAAAAGTTGAACTATTTTTTGTTTTATAAAATTCAGAATTGACTCAAATACTCTTAGCAACTATATCTCAGTCAAGAAATCAATTATGAAACAGAAATCATTCGATTCAGTTTCTAGTTGAAAATGAAAAAGGATGAGAGTTAAAAGCGCTAACATATCATTTATCTGTAACTCTTATTTCGGCAAAAAGGACAAATTCTCAAGAAATATTTTTTATTTCTGTTTTTAACTTTTCCATTCAAACTTCGTCATTTTTAATAAATTCACTTGTCAAATAAGTAGAAACATTTTTTGAAGAAACAAGTAAATATCACCAACCATGAATGTGTTGATCTTTTAGTCATTTTATATTTAAATTTTGAGTTAATTTCTCAAACCTTTTATCACAAGTACCAGATTTAGTAAAGGCATCTAAATACTCAAGAGTTCTTTCTTTGTTTTTTCATTTTAAAAATAATATTCTGCACATAATTTTTTATAATTTTTTAAATATTTAGAAATTATATACATTTTTTCCAAAGAGCAAGAATTTTTTTTAAAGAAAGTAAAAGACCCACCGTAGTGAGTCTTTTTATTATGTTTACTCAGAGAGTTCTCTCAGCTGAGCTTTCAAATCTTTAAGTTTTTTATGGAGAATTGAGTTCTCCTCAAAAGCCTGCATTCGCTCTTCTTCATAACTTTTACATAAGCTCTTTGCTTCCTCTGTCTTGTAATCTTCACAACCTAGAGTAACATAAATGTCAGCAGAAGCTGATGAAATTAAAAATAATGAGCTACTAACAAAAATGATTTTCTTGAACATAATAGTTCTCCTTAAAGATAATTCACCAATGCACGGATGTGATGGTGGTTAGCCAATTGACTAACATATATATTATATCATAATATATTTATTTGTCAAATATTTTAAGAAAGAAAAAAAGCTCTCTTTAAAAGAGAGCTTAAAAACCTTATTTTACTTTGACAAGTCTTAGCTTGTCAAAGACGACAATTCTTCCTTCTTCTATATTTGGAGGAAGGACTTCTAACTTAATTTTGATTGTCTCCCCCTTTTTGAGAGGAACACTCTTAAAGAGTGGATCTTTGGACGGAAACCTTTGATCAATTTCCGCTAAATTTTCCCCCAGAGTGTACAGGACTTTCGTCCTATTTGGAAGATCAAAATGATCTTCATATATATCATATACACCATCCTCCTGAGGATGAAGGTATCCCTCCATACTTGGAAGGTCCGTTGTAAGGGCTATGTGATAGCCATCTACAACCTCCCAGTCTCCTGTGAAATAAATTCCACAGTTGGAGTCATCTAACTCTGTTCCAAAAACAACTTGCGAAAAAGCAAGAAGTGATAATAGTAAAGTTTTCATAAATTTCTCCTTTAAAGAAAGAAAACCAATTTACCAAATCACAAAATGTGAGAGGTTCTAAAATTATAAAAGAAAAATATTTTTTGTCAAGATAAAATAAGTTCTAAAAATACTTTTTAGTCTTCTATCATTTCACTTCAAAAATTCCTTTCAACAGGAACAAATTTTTGACTATTTTTATTAAACATCAATTCTATATGTCAAATTGGTCAATTTCTATTTTTTCTAATTAAAATATCTGTAATTCATTTTTTTTCTGTAAACTCATCATAATATTCCTCTCTGTAAAGCATCATCACGATATCCGCATCCTGCTCAATAGAACCAGATTCTCTTAAATCCGACATTATTGGCCTTTTATCAGGTCTTTGTTCAACTGTTCTGGATAATTGTGAAAGAGCGATAATAGGTACATTTAGCTCTCTAGCTAGAGACTTGATTCATCTTGAAATTTCAGATATTTCTTGAACTCTATTTAGAGAGTTTCCATTACTCATAAGCTGTAAATAGTCAATCACAACTAAATCAAGTCCTGATTCCATTTTTAGTCTTCTACACTTAGATTTCAGTTCTACGAGATTTCCTCCAGCAGTGTCATCTATATAAATATTTGCATCACTAAGCTTCTCCATCGCTTCTCAAATTTTTGCAAATTCATTATCTTCAAGTTCTCATTTTGCGAGTTTCCAAGAATCTATTTCCATCGCTGCTGCAATCATTCTGTCTGTTAATTGTTCTTTACTCATTTCCAGAGAAAATATTGCAACATTTTTTCAAGCATATCAGACATTTTGAGCTATATTTAGGGCAAATGCTGTTTTTCACATAGATGGTCTTGCAGCTAAAATAACCATATCTCATCATTTTAAACCATTTATTTTATGATCCAAATCGTGAAAGCCAAGCTGAAGTCTATGTTTTGTAATTATTTCAGGATTTTCGTGGATTTCCGCAAATTCTTCATATCTTTTAACTAAAATATCATTTATATGAACAAGTTTATTTTGGATAAAAACTTGAGTTATATTAAAAACACTTTTCTCAGTTTTTTCTAAAAGTTCATTTATTGGCTTATCCTCATCATAACCATATCAAATTATTTTATTTCAAGCTTTTAATAAATTTCTAAGAACAGATTTATTTTTTACTATACTTGCATATTCAAAAATATTTGCAGTTGTAGGAACTATTTCTGTTAAATCAGTCAAATAAGAAATTCATCAAATTTTGTCAAGAAGATTTTTATCATCAAGTTTTTCTTTTACTGTAATCAAATCTATAGCCTTATTAGCTTTATAAAGCTCCATAATCACTTCATAAATTTTTGAGTTAGCTTCACTGTAAAAGTCAGTTTCCTTAAGCATATCTCAAATTACAATAAGTCAATCTTTATCAATCAAAATACTTCAAAGAACCGATTGCTCAGCTTCTATTGAGTGTGGTGGGACTTTTAACATAATTATTTTTTAGAAATATTTTACAAATAATAAAAAAAAAGACATAAAAGTAAAAAGTATTTTTATTTTTATGTCAAAAATTTGTTAGAAAACTATTGCATATATTCTTCCAAATCTTTTAATTTTTGATTTGAAATAGTGTTGTAAGGTTGCAATTCAACTATTCTTCTATGCACTGAATAAGCATCCTTGAAATGTCAGTCATTTTCTAAACAAAATGCTTTCATAGTCAGCTTATTTATATCTCTAGGATTATCTTTCAGAAATAAATTTATATATTTCAAAGATTTTTCATAATCTCAAATTGAGTAAGAAATTTCAGCAAGCATATCGATAACTTTGTCATCAGTTATATCTTTTTTATGGATTTTTTCATAAGTTTCCATTGCAAGTTCAAGCTTGTTTTCAAGCGCGTAATTATAAGCCATTTTTTTCAAGATTTCCATATCGTCTCATTGAGTTTCAAGCAAGTCTTTATAAATGTATTCTGCGTTTTCGTATTTTTTCTCTTTTTCATAAATCAAAGCAAGCTCCAAATTTAAGTCTTTGTTAAACTTATCAATTGATAATCACTCAACAATCAAAGCTTTTGCTGTATCAAAATATCATTTTGTAGAGTTTATTCTAACTCTTTTCAAAAGCTCTGAAATATGCTCTTTTTCTTCTGATGTCAATTTTTTATTTTCAGGATTTTGTTTATAGTTTTTTTCCTTTGTATTTAAATCTACTTTATTTAAAGCAGTTTTTGTAGCAGAAATATCTTCTTTATGAATAGCCTTTTTTACTTTAAAATAGGCTCTATGTATTTTTTGAAATCAAAAGTAAGCTATATATCAAAAACTCAAGAAAAATATTATTATTTCAAATTTTATAAAAATATCCATTTTTGTTTTTATAATTTTTTAAACTATTACTATTTTACAGATTTTTTAAATTAAATCAATTAAATTATTTCATATTTTCAATTATCTGCCTTTCTAATCAGCAAAGATAGTTCCATAAAAGATATTTTAAGTGAAGTTGTAGAAATGTCAATTTGTAATTTTTGAGAAATTTGATCCATGTTTAATGACTCATTTAAGAGCAAATTATAGATTTCTTCTTCTATTGCGTCTGTAAAGCCAACTTTCTTTTTTTGTTCTAAATTTTTAGACTTTATATTAAATTCTTCCAAAATATGTTCTGCTTTTAGAACCATTTTTGCTTCTCACTTTTGAATTAAGCTATTTGTTCAGCTGGAACTAGTTTTATAAATATCAGCTGGAAAAGTAAATAATTCTTTTCCTAAATCTAAGGCAAGTTTGGCAGTTATTAAACTTCACGATTTTTCTTTTGCTTCCACAACTACAACTCAAGCAGACCAGCCAGCAACTATTTCATTTCTAATCGGAAAATTGTAAGGATTTCCAGGTTCTCAAAGCGGAAAAATAGAAACTAAAGCTCAATTTTTTTCCAAAATTTCTTTAAAAATGCCTTCGTGATCAGAAGGATAAAAGATATCGATTCAAGTTCAAAAAACAGAAATAGTTTTTATTCAATTTTCCAAAGCAACTTTATGAGAATAAAAATCGCATCCATAAGCTCATCCTGAAATTATTCAAAAATATTTTCAAACTTGAGGAACAAAGTTTTCAATAAGTTTTTTTCAATACGAAGTCATCGTCCTAGAGCCAACAAAAGCTAGAAAATTTCCAGAAATATCTCAACGATAATAAATCAAAAATGGAGGATTAAAAATATTTTTTAAATTTGAAGGATAGTTTTCATCAAAAAAAGTAACGATTTTTACCTCAAGTTCATCTAGCTTTTGAAATATCTTATCTTTATCAATCAATTTTTTTTGTTCCAAAATCTTTTCTATTTTTGTTTTTTCGATTTTGTATTTTTCTAAATTTGAGAAACTCAAATTTTCATAAAAATCCTCAAAATTTCAGTTCTCTTTTTCAAATATTTTAAAAAATATTTTGTGTGTAAAACCAATTTTGTGCAATAAAGCTAAATATTTCTTTTGCATAAAAATATTTTGTTATAAATTATTTTTTTAATTATAAGAAAATTTAAATTTTCTCAAATAAAAAAAGACTTTTTCAAGTCTTTTTAAGTAAACACTTCTCAGTCAAATTCTTCAATTTCCTTTGTGTGTTTCTCTATTTCTTCAGTTCAAGCAAACATTCAATCTCACTCTTTTCAAGAATCATTTATAGCTTTGTATTTTACAATTGAAAAAGTAAATAATCAAAGTAATAATCAACCAAATCCTATAAAAAAAGCTTCAAATCACATAGTTTGTACAATAAAAGCTCAAAGAATCAGTCAAATAACATTTGCAAGATTTAAAATAATTTTTAAAGGAGCAGCTGACACCGTAGAATCTATCTGTTTTAAGCTATTTTTAAGTGCATAAAGTACATTGTATCTTTCTGAAAATAATCATTGTCAAACTCAGATTACAGCAGCATATCAAACACTATTTATCAATCAAAGAATAAGAATCATAGTAAAATCTTTTGAATAAAATCAAAACAAAACTAACGAAACACCTGATAAAAATGCTCAAAGCATCAAAATATTAAATTCTCAGAATTTTTTTGAAAGATTGATAAAAGGATCTTGAAGTAAAAATCACGGAATTGCTATAATTCAAAGCCATGCATATCAACTGATAAATTGAGTATTTGCGATAATTTGATTTCAAGAATCCGCATCAGTTACATCTTTTATGTACTGAACAAAAAATGTCGAAACAAATGTGTCCCAAAAAGAAAATTGCATCAAAATAAAGAAAAGCCATAAAATCATCAAGTTTCTCGGAACAGAAAAAAGTATCTTTACAAATCTTTTAAAATTTAGAATGGTGTAATCATAAATCTCTTTCCAATCGATTTTTTTATTTGCTTCAATAGGTTTAATAAAAATAACTTTTGTTTTTTTCGTCAAATCCATCAAATTTTTTGTAGAAATAACTTGAGAAATCTTTTTTGATTTTTTCTTTCACATATCAAGTTTAAAACTATCTATTTTTAATTTTTTTAAACTATTCAGAGTCAGAGTTTCATCTCCATTATCAAAAAATTTCCATAAAAACCAAATAGAAAAAACCACAATTGCTATAAAGATCATTATTGCTATTTTTATGTTCATAAACAGCAAAACTCAAGAAAAAACCAATCAAGCCATACTTCAGATTCAACTAAAGATATTATATCTAGAAAGATATTTTGCGTATTCTGACGGGCTCGTGTTGTCCAAAATGTAAGAAAATGAAGTTACTCAATAAATTTCAGAAATCAGTCAATAAAGTCCCGCAGCAAGAAAAAGTAAAAAAATATTTGTGAAACTATCCATAAATTTTGAAAAATAGTCAAATATTTTTCATCAAGGCAGCAAAGCTCAAGTCATTCACTCTAAATAGATAAATTTGAAAAATATTAAACAAGCGACAAGCATAAAAACACTTCAAATTATCATAAATGTTTTTGGTTTGATATACTTTTGTAAAACTCAAATTGGGATATCAAAAGCCAGTGAAAATACGTTTCAAATCGCTAAAAATAGTCAAACTAAAAATATAGAATCTAAAATCAATCAAAAGAAAAATACCACCGTAAAGTGGAATGCAATGCTTACAAATCAAATCAAAACTCAAACAATTAGTAAGTTTTTTAGCTTTGTTTCCTTTCTATTGTTCTCTATTCATACGAAATTTACCATTTTCCTTTTTTAAGAATAATTTATAATTTATAAAATTTTATCATAAAAAATTCTCAAAAGCAAAAAATGATGAAAAAAATAAAAAAGTCAAGAAAAATATTACTTGACATTATATATTTTTAATTTATAATTCACTTAATTTTAAATTTTTAAAAAACAAATGTCTAAAACAAATAATATTTTTCTTAGAGAAAATTTGATTCGTTCTTTGGAAAGAAGACAAAGTTTACTTACTACAATTAGATGAGAAACAAAACAAAAAGTAGAAAAAATAATTATAAAAGAATCTTTTTATAAATTTCTTGATAAAGTAGACAAGATAAAAGTTTCTGATGAAGAAAGATCTAAAATATATGATTTTATTTTTTGTTTACTAAACAGATCTGCTGACTTGAAAACAAATAAAAAACCTAGTTCTGCAAATATAACTTCTATGTATTGAGGAACTTCATATTCCCGTCTTTCTAAAATAAAAAGTAAAAAAGAAATAATTGATTTGATGAAGTTTTTACACAAAGAAGATATTCCTTTCTCTTCTATTTCCTGAATACAAAACAAGAAAGGAATTCCTAATCTTGATGAACTTAAAAAATTTATTGAGTTTCTTAAAAATGAAAAACTTCTTGAATATTTATCTTCTATTTCTTCTATGCAAAGTTGAAAAGGATTTCCTAATCTTGATGAACTTAAAATGTTTATTGAGTTTCTCAAAAAGGAAAAACTTCTTGAATATTTATCTTCTATTTCCTGAATGCAAAACTGAAAAGGGATTCCTCATCTTGACAGGCTCGAAGAACTTATCAATTTCGCTAGAAATAACCAAATTCCTTTCTCTTTTGTTTCTTCCATGCAAAACTGAAAAGGAATTCCTGATCTAAAAATTCTTTGAAAACTAATCGCAGAAGCAAGAAAAAAAGAATTAAATCTAAAAGAACTTTCTGGTAAACAATTATGAATTGAAGCTACCCTTAAACTAGTTAAAACTGCTTATGAGTAAAAAAGAAAACTTAATTAAGTTTTCTTTTTTTATTTTTCTATTTTTAGTGATTCTTTATGTATTTCTTCCCAAATTTTTTCTACAAAATCTTTTGAGATTCAAATCTCTTCAGCTTTTTTAGCATTTCTTTCCAAAACTTCTTTCCATCTTTTTTCATCAAAAGGATTTTCAACTCAGTTTTGTTTTTTTACATCTCAAATCTCTTTTACAACATCAAACCTTTCAGACAAAAGTTCTATAATCAAAAAATCTATTTCATCTATTTTCTCCCTCAAATTTTTTAAATTTTTCATAAAAATATTTTTAAGTTTAATAATTTTTATCTACAAAATTATAAATAAGTGCAACTATAAAAGTTAAAAGCATAAATAATATATTTCAAATAAAAATCTTTTTCAAGTTATTTATAAAATTTACTTTACTTGATAATAAAGCTCAAAAGAATACTGAAAAAGTTCAAAGAAATGGAATAATTTTTAGATAAATATAAAACAAATTTTTATTATTATAAATAAGTTTACTAATTCAAGGAATTACTCAAACTAAAGTTCATAAAGTATAAAATATTATACTATTAAGCATAAGTAAACAAAAAAAATACAATCATCAAGCTCAGTATTCAAGTAAAAAGTAGACTCATTTTCAGTTAAAAAACAAAGATTTATTATTTTCAATAAGAAAAGGATCTGTGAAACATTCTTCTAGTATTTTTAAAATTATTTGTATTATATCCATAATTAAGTATTAATTAAACAAAAAGGGCCCAAAAGCTCTATAATTAAAAAACCTATTTCATCTATTTTTTCTCTCAAGTTTTTTAAATTTTTCATCAAAATATTTTTAAAAAGTTGTAATGTTTTCTTCTTCGTTTAGTTCATCTGTATCTCAAATTCAAAGTAATTTTTTTAGTTTTTCTAGTTTTTTCATTATTTCTATGAGTTTATCATTTAGAGCATCTATTTTGTCATATTCTCAAGTCAAAAACATATTTCTTTTTTGTTCTTCAAGTTCAAATATTTCCTGCTTTGTTTCTTCAAAAATCTTCATCAAATCCTCTTTATCTAGCTCTTTTTCTTCTTTTTGTTTTTCTAGTTTTTCTTTTTGGACTAAAATTTTATTTTTTTCTGAAACTTCCCTATCAATAAAGTTTCCTCAAACTAAATCTATTTTATCACTTAAAATCTTTTCTAAGTCGCTACTTGTAAGCTTGTTTTCTATTTCTTCCAAGATTTGACTTGCTTTTATTGTTGTTGTCTCATTAAAAATGCTTTTTTGCTTGTTGTCTTCAGCCTCATTTACAATACTTTCAACTTCATCTACTTCATCACTAACAACATAATCTTTTTGTAAAACAGGATTTTGTTTCAGTTGTTCAAAAAATTTCAAAAGTAGGCTTATCATTGAGTCTAAATCATCCAAATTTTCTATTTTTCTGATGATTTCATTTATATCAATTCCAGAATATTTCAGTCTATAAAGCTTTAAAAATGCTATTTTAAATATTCTTCTAAGTCTTTCAGCTTTTGATTCTACTTTGTCTCTCAGCCTCAATCTAGAATAGTTTCTTCCAACAAAATTCAGTAAATTTGGATAAATTTGAATATTTTTAGAATTTTCTATTTCTGAGGAAAAATCTGTTTTAAAATTTTCTATTCTATCTGCACTTTTTGTGTCATTTAAATCAAAAAAACTCTTTTTTATAATTTCAAATTTACTTTCTCAAATGATTTTTGAAGCAGAAAGAAAATCTTTTTTTTCTTTATATTTTAGAGAAATATCAATTAAATCAGTCTTTGTTAAAATTCATTTTTTTTCTAAATCTTCTAAAAGAGGATAATTTACATCTTTTGAGATATCTGAATTTTGAATAATTTTTTCTGAAAAAAAATCTTTATTTTTTTCTAGATTTGATATTTTTAAAACTAGATTTTCTTTCTTTTCTTTTGATAAATACAGGTTCTCTACAGATTTATTTAAAGAATTAAAAAATATCTCATTATCTGATTTTTCAGGATTGTCTAGCTTTTCAAGTTGAAAATAAGCTGAAACAAATCTTTTTATTCCAAAACTATCATCTTTAAAAATATTTTCAAGAAATGCTGAATAGCCAGTTTTGAATTCATTTTCAATTTTATCAATTTTTTCTTTATTTTCTGCTTTAGTTTGCTGAAGTTTAAGTTCTAGATTTTCTAAAATATTACTTTGATACATAAAAATTTTTATTAAAAATCTATTTTTTCATTTATTTTAACAAAAAACTCTTTTTTTTCAATATTTTTTGTATTTTTCTGTCATTCCTGTTCCCACTTTGTCATTCCTACGAAGACAGGAATCAATTAAATTGTTTTTCCTTTTTATAAAATATTTTCCTTTTCTCAATAAAAAAAGGTTTACAATTCTGTAAACCTTTTATAATTACATTTTTAAATCTTCCAAAGCCTTAATTCTATCATCAAGATCTGGATGAGAAGAAAGAAGTTTCATAAATCCACTTGTTTTCTTTGAAGAGATTTGCATTGAAGAATAAGTTGGATCATCTTTTGCAATGCTATTTTGCATATCTTTTAGAGCTTGCAATCAAGCAATCATTTTTTCTTTTCAAACATAGTATGCACTTCCTGCATCAGCTTTAAATTCTCTGTATCTACTAAACCACATAGCTATAAATGAAGCCAAGAATCCAAATACTATTTGTAATAAAATATCAACTGCAAATCTAGCTATTCAAGCATAATTTTCATCAACTGAGTTTGCAACTATATTTGCTATTATTTTTGAGAAGAAAACTACAAAAGTGTTTAAAACTCATTGTAATAAAGTCATAGTAACCATATCTCCATTCAAAACATGAGCCATCTCATGTCCTACTACTCACTCTATGGCATCTTTATCCATCATATCCAAAAGTCCTGATGAAACAGCCACCAAAGAACTATTTTTTGTAGCACCAGTAGCAAATGCATTTGGTTCAGAACTTTCATAAATACCAACTTCTGGCATTTTTATATGATTTCTCTCTGACAAATTACTTACTGTATCATAAACAAGCCTTTCTTTTTCATTTAACATATTTAAATCTGAAGCAGTTATAAGCCTAATATTGTAAGCTTTTTTTGCCATCCATTTTGACATAAAAAGTGATATAAATGAACCAGCAAAACCAATTACAGCAGAAATAATGAAAAGTCCCAAGTAAGTATTTGAAGAAACTTTAATTCCAAAAAGTCCCAATATATAGATAAAAATTGTAAGAACAATCATAACAGCTATATTCATAGCTATCCATAAAAATATTCTTTTAAACATATATTATTTTTTAAAATTTAAATTAATTTAGTATAAAAAATTATTTCTCAAAAGTTTAAGAAATAATTAAGAGAATTTTATTGTTTATAAAAAATTGTCAATATTTTTATATCAAAAGAGTAGTTTGGACTGGTGTTGAAGCTAAATCTACAGAATTTTTAAAATCTGTTTTCATAAAATTTTCTATCACTTCTAAATCATATTTTAGATTGTGTCAGATTATCAAAATATCTAGATTAAAAATATTTTTCAAAAAGTTTTTTAGGTCAATTTTATCTACTTTATCACCTTTGTGTTCAACATTTATATAAAAAATATTTTTGTCATCAATATAAATAGAAACTCAGACAATCTTGGCTTGCATAACATCAAGAGAAGTTGTTTCTGTGTCAAAAGATATTTGTTTTGAATTTTTTATAAGATTTTCTAGATTTTGTAATCAATCTTTATTTTTTATGATTTTTACTCAAAGTCACAAATCTTTCCAAGTTGTCATTTTTTGAGAGAATTCTCACTCCTCAAGCAAAGAATTAAATTCCATCTCTTTGAAATATTCTACAACTTCATCATTTTTGAAATTTTCTGGAATAAATTTGTATTTTTCTAAGTCAAAATTTGTTAGTTCTACATCTAAATCAATTGTTGCAAGTTTCAAGCTTAAATAAGCATTTTCTCTAGATTCTAATAATTTTTCAAAAGTTTTTCATTTAAAACAAGATTGCACAGATTTTGGAAAATCAGAAGATTTTTTTTCTAAAGAAGCTACTTTATCAGCTTGTAAATATATTTCTTCAATTCATCAAATTTCATTTATCAAATCAATTGCTTTTTTAGGTCAAAATCATTCGATTCAAGGAATATTATCAGATTTATCTCAACAAATAGCAAGGTAATTTATAATCATTTTTGGTTCTACTCAAAACTTTTGTTTGGTTTTTTCTTCATCAAAAATAACCTTTTTCATAGTGTCATAAACAAAAATATTTTCAGAAATAAGAGAAAATAAGTCTTTATCTCAAGACAATACAAAAACTTGATTATTTTTGTCTGCTCAAAGCTTTTTTGCTAATGTTCACAAAACATCATCTGCTTCATATCACTCTATCTCAACAATATCTATTTTCATCATAGAAATCATTTTTTCTATATCATCTATTTGGCTTCTTAGATTATCAGGCATTCTGTCTCTTGTGGCTTTGTATTCACTATAAAGCTTGTGACGAAAGTTTTCTCACCTAGCATCTTTTATAAAAACTACATAATCAGGTTTTTCTTTTACCAAAGTATTTACAAAAAATTTTGCCATTCAAAAAATAGCATTTACAATCTTTCAATCCTTTGTTGAAAACTCTGGTAAAGCATAGAACATCCTGTAGATAAAGCTATTTCCATCGATTAAATAAATTTTTTTCATTTAGTATTTTTGTGTTTTAAATTCATTATATTTTAAAAAATATTTTCCAAAAGTAAAGAATATTTTATTGATTCTTCTAAAAACTTTGACAAAGGCTTATATTTTGTTATAATACTAAAACCTACTTGCTTGCAAAAGCTTGTGGGAAATTCCCGTAAATCCCAAGAAAAGGAGTCTCATATGAGCACACTTAGCAATAGTCATTTCGTTAACCCTGAACTTTCCCTTGAATTCATCCAAGTAGGCTTAGAGGAGGTTTCGTACCTCGAAATAGCTCAAAGGGTAATCCGAAAAGGTAGAAAACTGTATTATTCTTTGTTCAACGATTGGAAAAGGATTTTCCTAAAGAAGAACAGGTCACTGAAATCTTTGACTAAAAAGCAAAGAACAAATATATACAAGGTATATTTTTATGAATTCTTTAATAGAGTCATAAGAGAGTTAGGGGAAAGAATGTCTAGTAGTGACATAGCAATGATATGCTGAGGTAACTACAGCTTAGGGGGAGGAGTAATCCTCTCCTTTTTGCCTGCTTAAAAATATTGACTTATAAAAAAAATAATTAAAATCAAAAAGTTAACTTATAAAAAAATAAAAAATGAGACCAACAATACAAAAATATTTTTTAAAAAATAAAAAAAATCTCACAAAAAATGTCTATGAACTAGAATTTGAATGAGAAAATGAAATAAATGTAATTCCTTGACAATTTATAACTTTTATGATTGACTGAATTTGAGCAAGAGCTTATTCTATTCTTGAAAAAGATTGAAAAAATCTAAAATTTATAATCAAAAAAATAGAACTAGAAAACTGATGAAGATGATGAAGCAAATTTTTGTGTGAGCAAAAAGTTTGAGCTGAATTGAAGTGAATATGAGCAAGTGGAAATTTTGTTTTGAAACAAAATAATCTAAACAAACTTTTTTTATGAACAGGAACAGGTTTTGTACCTCTTTTTGCACAAATCAAAGATTTGATTGAAAATGATTTTTCTTGAAAAATAAAATTTGTATTTTGAGTGAGAGAAGCTAAAGATTTGTTTCATTTAGATGAAATTCAAAAGCTAAAAAATATTTCTAAAAATTTTGATTTTGTAGTTTATTTAAGCCAAGAGGAAAATCAAAGTTTCAAAAAATGATATATTTTAGAAGAAATAAAAAATTCTAAAGAATTTGAAGAAGCATACATTTGTTGAGGCCCAAAAATGGTTGATGATGCAAAAAAAGAACTTTTGAAAAATTGATTTGATGAAAAAAATATTTTTGAAGAAAAGTATTAAAAAAATCCCAAACCTTAAAGATTTGGGATTTTTAAAACTATTGAGTTGCAAGAGTTTGGAATTCAAAATCCATTGCAATTATACAAGTATTACAACACAATTTGTTTTTTCTAAATCTCTCATACCCTATAGTATAGTTTTCCCCTATGATAAGCTCATCTCTACATAGAGTGCACCTATATATGGGAGGATTTGTATTTGCCATTTTTTTTCTCCTTGTTGATGAAATGGACCTATATAATAAATATTTTTAAATTATAGTCAAGAAAAACTCCCTCAAATTGGGGGAGTCTTTGCATAATATTCAGTAATACAAAAATCACAAATGTTTTTGCCTCTAAAATTGTTCATATTATCTTTAGGATAATATGAATGACAGCAAGAACATTTTTGTAAGTTTTTTTCTAAACTTTCAATATTCTCTCTAACTGAGCTATACATAAGCTTTCTCCTTTTAAAAAATGGAAGTTAAGTATAAATAAAAATATTATTTTGTCAAGAAAAAAAGAAAAGGAAGCTCTTATTGAGCTTCCTTTAAAAATTTTGTTAATAATCATCCTTTTTGTTATGCCTTCTACCCTTAAAAAGGGCTATTTTATCATCATTATTTAGATGAGGATAATCTTCATCTAAATAATTTCCAATGTTTTGAGGCCTTATGGCCTCTCTTTTAACTCTATCTCTGCTCATTTTTTTCCTCCTTATTATTATTTGAGAGATTTTTACGAGTCAGTTCAAAAATTGCAATGTCTAATGATAACATTAAGTAGCTCCATAAAGTTTAACAAAAACCTCAAAAAACAGATGTAGGTTTTTAGCCTAACTGAATTCTGAGGCTTCGGATTCTATACAAATTAGTTTAATTGTCAACTTTTTTTCTTCAAAAGAATTTCTTCTCTTTTTATTTTGACTGCTCAAATGATTCAAGAAATAAGCAACAAAAAGTCACTTATAACTGATCAAATAGAATGAGTTGAAATACTATAAACAAGCCAAGCTATAAGTAAAACACAAAGTCATATTTTTAGTTTTACTCCAGAAAAATAAAATAACAAATAAGTTGTCAAAACACCATTTATAATAGGAATTGCAGAAAAAATATTTCATCAATCAATAGTCAAAACTCAAATCACAACATACAAAACACACAAAAAAGAAAATACTTTTATATTTCATTTACTTTTTAAAACAAGCAAACTACAAATTATATCAAAATAATTCACTACAGCTCAAGACATTTGTCACATCAAGTGGAAGTGAAATCACCAACAAAATGAAGTCAAAGCCATCAAAACAAAAAATCTTTTTTCATTTGTAGAAATATATGTAAAAATATTTACTAAAAGTGCTATGATTCAGACTAATTGTCAGATAGGATTTTCATTGAAATAATAAATAATGTTTTCAAAAATAAAATTCATAAAAAATTTTACAAAATAAAAAATCCAAAAATTGTTATTTTGGATTAATTTTTAAATATTTGAAATCTAAAATTTCCAATAGCTATCCTTTTTACAGCACAAATTCTAAAATAGCAATACTATTTTCCATAGCAAATTCTAGATTATTCATGTGAGCATCTTTTGCCTCGTTGTCAGCTCAGTCAGAAATAGCTTTTATAACAATACACTTGCCAAGTATACCATATTCTCTGGCTGTTGTCAAAATTGCAAATGCTTCCATTTCACAAATATCTGCTCAAAAGTCATTTCTTAGCTCTAGCATCCTGTCTCTATTGTCTACAAATTCATCTCAAGTTGCACAAACTCAATTCAAAATCAATCAAAATTTTTGTAAATCATAGTTTTCTCAAATAGCATATTCTAAAAATATAGGCTTTTTAGCATAATCTAGATGTTCTCATTCAAAAGGTAAATACATATCTTGTTGAACAAATGTATTTGGCAAAATCACATCTCAAACTTTTAGGTCATTTCCTGTCAAATTTCAGGCAATTCAGATATTTATAAGCTTATCAACAGAATAGTTTTCAAGCAAATAAGTTGTTGCTATTGCAGCTTGGATTTTTCAAATTCATCATAAAACTAAAACTATGTTTTCTTCTCAGTCATCTCAAACTCTAGTTCATTCAAATATTTTTATATTTTTTAAAGATTTTGTTTCTTTTAATCCAAATTTTTTTATTATCAAGTCTGCTTCTTCTTTCATAGCAGTAACTATAGCCTTTGTTAAGTTCATTTTTTGC
Source organism: Candidatus Gracilibacteria bacterium GN02-872 (assembly GCA_003260325.1). Classification (GTDB taxonomy): domain Bacteria; phylum Patescibacteriota; class Gracilibacteria; order BD1-5; family UBA6164; genus GN02-872. The sequence goes on from MOLU01000003.1 coordinate 47,594, forward strand.
ATTTAAAAAATATTTTTCTAGAAAATATTATAAAAATAATTTAAATTTTTACAAATAAAATATAAAAACTTGTAAAAAAAAATATTTTTAATAAAATTGCTAAGTTATAATTTTTTAAGAAATTAAAATGAATTCGCATTTAGTTCAAATGTTTTCTTTTGGTATTGCAACCTTTATTTTATGAATGATTGTGATACCATATTTCATAGAATTTTTAATAGAACACAAACTCTGAAAGCAAATAAGAGAAGAAGCCACAATAGGAAAAGCTATAGAATTTCTAAAACTACACAAAACAAAAACTTGAACTCCAACTATGGGATGAGCAATCATATTATTGATAACATTTTTTATGGTTTTAGTAAGCATTGTCTTGCAAAATTTTGGTTTTATCAGAAATTCTTTATTTTCTCAGTGAGAAACTTATCTCCCACTTTTCACTCTATTTTCAGTTTGACTTTTGTGATTAACAGATGATTATATGAATGTAAAATGAAACTGAAGAACAAAGTGAATGTCAGCTAGAATAAAGATGTTTTGACTTATAAGTTTTGCTTTACTTTGAGCACTTTGGTTTTATTACAAACTTGATTGGCAAAACAGAGACCTAAGCCTAACAATTATAGAAAATATTCATTTATGAGTTTGGTTTATACCATTTTTCATACTTGTGATTATCTCCAGTGCAAATAGTGTAAATATCACAGATTGACTTGATTGACTTGCCTGATGATTATTGTTATTTTCTTATGCTGTTTATGCTTACATAACCTACAGTCAGTGAATGTATTTACTTTCAACACTTTGTATCACAATAATCTGAGCAATTGTAGCTTTTTTGTGGTTCAATGTAAAACCAGCTAAGTTTTATATGTGAGATGTCTGAAGCCTAGCCCTCTGAGCAAATTTGTGAATAATGGCTATGCTTACAAATACTGTTTTTATCTTGTTTATAGTTTGAGCTTTGTTTATATTTGAAACTTTGTCTGTTATAATCCAACTTACAAGTAAAAAACTTAGAAATGGGAAAAAAGTTTTCAAAATCGCTCCTTTTCATCATCATTTAGAGGCTATTTGATGGACTGAAGAAAATGTTGTTTTCAGATTTTGGCTTATATGACTGATTTGCTCAGTAACTTGAATTATTTTTTATATTTTAAGAGTTGCTTAATTATTTTTAAAAATATTTTGAAAATATGTGAAATTTTATAATGAAAAATGAAGAATTTATTTGTGAAAATTGTTGAAAAAAAGTGGAAAAACATCCTGAGTGAAGTGCTAGAAATCATTGTAATTTTTGCCTTTTTTCAAAACATTTAGATGAAAATTTTCCATGAGACAGAGAGTCTGATTGTCATTGACTTATGGAACCAATTGACATAGAATACAAAAAAAATAAATGATATATGATAAAACACAAATGCAAAAAATGCCAAAAAGAAATGCTAAATAAAATCGCTCCAGATGATAATTTTTTAGAATTTGTAGAAAAAAGAAACAAAAAAATAGCAGTTTAAAATTGCTATTTTTTTTGTTCTTGTTCTTTTTGTTGATGATTGTAAAGCAGTCACAATGCCACAAAAATAAGTAATATAAATAAAAGTATAAAAAATTTATCTGAAGCTGAAAGTCATCATCAAGATCGATCTGTAAACCATGAAAAATCAACAGCAAATCATCAAGCCTTGTAAAATAAGTATATTTTTATCAAAATAATAAAAGTTGGAACAAACACAACAGAAGCAACAAAAGCCTTGGCTGACAATTTGTCTTTTGGTTCTGAACTAAAAGTTGGAAATAAAAACAAACTCAAGGCTAATCAAAACCACAAAATTCAAAAAAGTCTTATTCACCACTTTGAAAAATCTCAAGAATGATTATTTGCTCAAACTGAAATAGAAACCTTGTAATCAGATGCTTTTTTTAAATATTCTCCTAAAAATACACTATTATAATATTCCCTTTCCTGAGCATTTGTCATTTTGGAACTTTTATCAATTATCATTTCATTTGCATAAATGATAAAAATTGCAGAAAAAAACAAAAGAATTGATAAAACTATTGAAAGAAATGATCAAAGTATTTTTACTAGATTTTCTTTTTGTTCTGACATTTTCTTTTCTTAAAAAATTATTTATTTTCTATATTTTTAATTATTTCTAAAGCTATTTTTTCTTGAATTCAATCATTTAATTGACCTGTAAAACCTACACAACTACAGTTCATTTCTCACAAAACATATTTATCATTTCAATTTTCATCAGTATCAAGAATAAAATCAGCAGTCCAGATAAGTGGAGTTTTTACACCTCAAAGAAGTTCTCTTATTTTAGGTAAATTTTTCAAAAATAAATCAACCAATTCTTTATAATCATCAGGTTTAAAATAATTATAAACAGCTCAAGAAAAAAGTGTAGCAGAAAAACTATTTTCAGCTTCAGCTGGTTTTTTGTGAACAACAAAAATAGGATTTTCTCACACAAATAAAATTCTAATCTCTCATTCTACTATTCTAGGCAAAAACTTCATATCAACGACCAAACCATTTTTTCAAGTTAAATATTTTTTACAAAAATCTATAAATTCTCAAAGTGTTTTGTATTCTGTGTGATTATCTACAGCTTCTGTAGCTTTTATTTTTGTATCAAAAGGCAAAGATTCTAAATCTGAAAAATCCCTTTCATCTACAACTGAAATTCTCCAAATTCAGCTTCAAGTAGAACCTCTGTTTTGTTTCAAAACTCTTTCTCAAGTTTTTAAAGTTTTTACAAAATTATTTTTTAAATCTTCAAAATTATAATAAACAAAAGTGTCATCAGGAACTAAATCAGTATCTTTCAAATTGAACAAAACATTTTTTGCTCAATATTTCAACATTTCATCTGGATGAGTCATTCAAACCAAACCATAATCAGAAAGCCTCCTCAAAGTATCAAAATATTTTTCTTCACCATTTGGAAGATTTCCTGGATTTACCCTCGTCACATATCAATCAAATCTATCTTTACAATATTCAAAAATATCATCACTCCACTCATCACGAAAAAATACAACTTCAGCTTCCCAGCCATTTTTTTTCAAAGCTTCAACTATAGGCATAGTGTCTTTTCTATGACCATCAAGCCATTTATCACTTCATCACTCAGCCTCAAAAACAACTATATTTTTTTTCATAATTTCACTTTTAAGATTTAAAAGTACGAGTTATTTTACTTTTTTTTCTGAAAATTTCAAGTTTTATTTCTTTTTGAAAAATATTTTTTAATTATTTGAAAAATATTTTTTTTCTTTTAAAATAAAGCAAATTTTAAAATTTTAAAAAATAATTATGCAAGATTTTTTAGAAAAGTATTTTTCAGCTAATGAACCAATAATAATTTGATGCTCAACTTGACCTGATTCTATGTATTTACTCTACAAAATCCTTGAAACAAAATTTGCAAAAAATGTTGTAGCTTGCTATTTTAACCACAACTTAAGAAAAGAAAGCATAGAGGAAGAAAAATTTTTGGAAAAGTTGTGAAAACAAAAGGGTTTCAAAGTGGAAATAGCAAATGCAAATATGAAAGAAATTCATAAAAATTTTTACAATTCAATTTCACTAGAAGAACTTTGTAGACAAAAAAGATATGAATTTTTTGATGCTATTTTGCATATTTATGGAGCAAAAAAAATACTTCTTGCTCATCACCTAGATGATAAAATCGAGACATTTTTTTTCAATTTGGCTCGTGGAAGCAAACTGACAGGCTTGATAAATATGCAAGAAAACTCAGGAACTATCTTGAGGCCACTTTTAGGAATTACAAAAACTGAAATTTTGGAATATTTAGAAAAAAATGGCTTAGAGTACAAAATAGATAAGACAAATTTTGAAAATGATTTTACAAGAAACAAGATTCGAAACATAATTTTACCAAATTTTTCTGAAATCAATAAAAACTACAAAAAAAATATTTCAAATTTTATGAATTATTTAGCTGAAATAAAGGATTTTGTAGATTTTGAAGTAGGAAAATTTTTGGAAAAAAATTCTAAAGAAAAATACTTTTTAATTTCAGAATTTAATGAATTATCAGATTTTTTAAAAAAAGAGGTTTTGAGGTATATTTTTTACATTTCAAACTGAAACTCTACAATTGGCTTAAGTGAGGCAAATATACAGGAAGTTATAAAATTTATAAATGGTAAAAATAGCAAGACAAAAAAAGAGATAAAATTTATGAGTTTAAGGAAGGAAAAGGGAAAAATTTGGTATTAGGAAATTTTATCTTGTGTTTTAAAAAGTTTTATTATAATTTTAGAAAAGTTTATTTTTTTAATATATTTATTATGGAAAATATACAAAGAACTGTTCAATCTGCTTTGCAAACAATAGGGGATGGTAATACTAAAAATGAGAGCTTTGAAAAAATAGTAACAGATATAAAAAAGAGTAAGGATATGAGAGACGCAATAAGTGCGCTATTGCAAAGAAATATAAATTCATCAAATGAATTAGAATGGGAAAAATTTGTTCAAAATAACAATTTAGCCCTAGATGACTTAAAAGTAAGTATAGAACAATTTAAAGAATTTGTTAGAGAGTTAAGAGAATTAAACGAACATCAAGAACAAATTTCAGTAAATTTATGAAAACTAAAAAAGGTTTGAAGTTTATGAAAAGGGATATATTATGTTATCAATGATAATAATAGTGAAGAAAATAATGATAATAAAAATAGTAAAAGTAAAAAGAAAAATGATGTAAAAAATCAAATATCATTAAGTTTCTTTAAAATAAATAAAATAAACATAGTTAAAGATAAGATTGATGAAAGAAATGCTTTGATAAAATATTTTTCTCTACTAAAAAGGGAATATTTATCATATTTTGATGCTTATGAAAATTTTGTTAATGAAAGAACCAATAAGATTATTCAAGATATAGAATACATCAAAAAAGGCCTAAGTAATAAAAATTATGAAAAAGAAAGATTGTCAGAAATAAATAGGAAGATATTTTATATAAAGAAAAATTATGAAACAATTTTTAAATATGTTTCAAAAATATTTATATTTAAATGAAATTTATATGAAGAAACTTCAAAATTAAAATGAATTTATGAAAATATAGAGAACCAAAGTGAGAAAAATACAGGAATAATACAAACTTTAGAATCTAATTTTCAAGATCCAAATAATGGTTTTGAGGTATGAAGAGCGACTTTATCCTATTATACATTAAATAAACTTCCTGATAGACAAGCTGATATTCAAGAATTAAAAAAGAAATTATGAGATAAAGAAACAAATAAATTATCAAAATATGCAGAACAAATTGTAGATAAGTTACAATCAAAGGAAATAATCAATAACAATGAAGATACTCTGCTTAATCAAGTTAAAAATAAAGATAATTTACTAGATAAAATTAATTATATTTTTGATATTGTTGAGGAAGTTGTTTGAGATAAAAATTTTTCACTTTATGATGTTTTAAATTGTTTAAACAATAAAAATCAAACATATCATGAATTTATAACTAAAAAACAAGATTTTTTAGAAATATGACTAAAACAAAGACTTCGTTTTGCTCTGACTGTTTTGGTTGACTGTGATGTTTATAAACCTAAAAAATATATAGAAAGATGTAAAGAAATAAAGAATGATGCAGAAAAAGAGTTAAAAATATTTGGATTTGATAAGTATGTAAACACAACGCAAAAAAAGAAAGGCTGAAAAACAGTAACCTATCTTTGATATAAAGCATATACAGAGAAAATTTTTAAATGAGAATTTCCTAAGGATAATGCTAAAAAAAGAGGAAACCTTTTTGTTGAGTCATCATTGTATAAAGGTGTTCTAAATATAGCAAAAATTGTTTCAAGTCTAGTTGGTTCTCTGAATCAAATGATAAAAAGATATGAAGATGAACTATTAAACCATGAAAAATTACAATATTTTGCAGTATTGTGAGAAAATAATAAAAATGAAAAAATATTGATTTTGAGAGAAAAAAGTGAGGTCAAAGATTTTTATGAATATATCCAAAAAATTGAGAAGCAAGATAGTGCAAATGAAAAAATATTTTTATATGATTCTATAACAAGTAAAGCCATTGGAAAGTTATTTGACCAAGTGTATAATTCAGATCATCCTTTCAAAAATATAAAAAAAGAAATTTTTACTAATAGGCAACAAATATTGAAAAATGAATGATGTAAACAAAAAGATGATGAGGGAGCTAATATTGATAAACTAAAATTCAAAGATTTAACTGCTGATGAAATAATAAAAGTTTTAAATTCAGAAAAAGATATTCCAAATTATGAAAATTGGAAAGAAAAATATTTGAAAATATATCAAAAATTAGAAGATCTTTCTCAAGATAAACAAAAAATTCTAGATACTATTGATAAATATTGAATTAATTTTGTAGAGAAATTTATAGATTTTGATCAGTTAAAAGAAAAATTTCCAAATATAGTAATTTCAAAGTTTTTGAATTGAGAAACAACAAAAGATTGAGAAAAAAGAGATCAAAAAAATCATGAAAAGTATTTAAGAAAGGCTATAGAAGATATGAAATCTCAAACAGATTTTAAAATAAGATTAAATCCAGAGCTTTTGATAAGTTATGTTCCTCAGGCAAATGATATTGAAAAAAAGAAGAAAATTAAGGAAAAAGAATGAAAAGTAAGTGAAAAAATTTTAGAAAATAATCACAGATACTGGAGAGAAAGTATAAAAGTATGATTTGTGACAGAGTTTTATAATCTGCATAGAAAAGTTGAAGACAAGGAAAAATTTAGAGTAATTTGACTTGATCGTTGAGAGAAAAAAATTGCTACTTTATGTCATCTGGAGTACTCAAACCAACAACCCAGTTTATTGCCTATTCAATACTTTGAAAAAGTAGGAGAGATATTGGAAGAAAAAACTACTTATTTTATTGATTGTGCAGATTTTAAAGTTTGAAGAAATGAAAGAAATGAGAAAATTTTACTAAAAATCAGTGAAGATAATAATTTAAATTTGAGAAGATTTGAGTACTTAATTCGTTTACAAAAAACTCTTTGGCTTGAAGAAAATCAAGAAAAACTAAAAAATATTTTGTTAGAATATAAAGAAATTAATAGTGAAAATATTAATGAAATAAGGGAAAAAATAGAGGCTGTAAAAACTAATGAAACTAATTTTTTTAGTATTGATTGATTAAAAGCATATATTGATAAAAGATGATTGATTGATGATGAATTAAATTACAAGATAGTAGAACTATTAAATAATTGGAAAAATTTTGATAATAAAGAAATACCAGAAAATGAAGAGGAAAGAATTATTTGGTATCATAACAAAATGAATAATGAAACAAAAAATATACCAATGAGAAACAATGTTTCAGCTCAAATTGCTTGAATTGTTAACTTTTTATATTCAAAAAACAAGGATGAAAAATATGAAACATATACAGTTCTTGAAAATTTACATAATTCTAGTTATTGATCATTTTATACAGATGATAAAGTTGATGGAAGTAAACATGTCAATAAGGATTTTGTAGAAGCTACTCATAATAAATTATGTCAAACTGGAGTTTATCATAAAATAGAACAAGCCATAATCAAAAAAGTTCAAATTTTAGAAAAGGGAGAAAATTATGAAAATTTGAGTTTGTCTTGATATACTAATACATATATTGATAAAATTGAAAAAGAACTAAAAAATAATTCATATAAAAAAGAAAAAACTAACCAAAAAGATTTTTATAATAGAGAGGTTGAAATATCTCCCATGGTATTATTTAACTCTATATGATTTGTAGATCCTTGGTTCACTTCAAATAAATGCCCTAAATGTTGAGTGTATTGAAAAGATGATAATAAAAAATTATATGTAGTTGGGCATGGCTCTGAAAATGATATTATATCTTGTAGAAAATGTGACTATAATGGTGAAAAAAGTGTAAATCTTGAAAATAAATGAAAGATAAGATTTGAAGATGTGTATGAAGTTGTCAGAACTGGGGATGAAAATTGAAGTTTACAAATTGGATTAAGAGGAATTAAAAATATTATTGATTGATATATAACTAAAAACTTGAAAAAATAATTTTGTAAATATAATTATAAGAAGTACTTTAACATTATTTTAAAATAACAAAATAAAGTATAAGTTTCCCTGTTATATTCAATAGAAAATGTAAACCTTGGTCCTAATTTTTTTAAAAAACTTATTTTAAGCCAAAAGTAGCAAAGTAAATTAATTTATTTAAGCTTACTTTTGGTCTCATTATAAGTAAAAGTACTGAATATGATAGTATATTTCTACTTTAATTTGTAGATCCAAAATCTCAGGTTCTTCACAAAGTGAATATGATAGTATATTTCTACTTTAATTTGTAGATAGTTGCTTCTTTTTTATTATTCTTTAAGAATATGATAGTATATTTCTACTTTAATTTGTAGATTTTTTCGCTCAATGGAATGAATTAGACTGAATATGATAGTATATTTCTACTTTAATTTGTAGATAGAAAGTTCAAGATTATCTAGTTTTTGAATATGATAGTATATTTCTACTTTAATTTGTAGATATCGTTGTCTCCATAATTGTAATAAAGAATATGATAGTATATTTCTACTTTAACTTGTAGATTGTACTATTCAAGCTACTTCATTTATTCAAATATGAAATATTTAAAACATGAAATATTGCTAAAATTAATTTTATTTTTTGTTCTAAAACAATAATTTCCAATAAAAAAAGGACTAGATTTAAAAAATCTAGTCTTTTTTTTATTAGTTAAATAATTTATATTATTGTGAGGAGATTTTCTAACTTTTTAGTATTGATTTTAACTATTGGTCACGTATTTCTAAATTTTTAACATCTTTTTTACAAAAAATAAAAAAATTTATTGAAGAAATGTAGATTTAGATTATATTATGGTTAATTTATTTTTTAATTTTTTATCATGAAAAATTTTCAAGATTTTACAAATTTATATGAACTCAGCAAAACCCTTAGATTTGAGCTAAAGCCAATTTGAGGAACAAAAAAACTTATAGAGGAAAAAAATATTTTAAAATTAGACAAGAAAAAAAGAGAAAATTATGAAAAAGTAAAACCTTATTTTAATAAAATACATCAAGAATTTATAAATTTTGCACTAAGAAATCCAAATTTTGACTTTTCTCAATTTGAAGAAAAATATTTAAATTGGCTAAAAGACAAGAAAAACAAAGATTTGTTAAAAGAAAAAGAAAGCATAGATAAAATATTTTTAGAAAAAATTTGAAAATTATTTGAAAATTCAGTAAAAGATTTTTTGAAAGAAAATGGCTTTGAATCAATAGTAAAGGAAGAAGATCAAAACTTAAAATTTTTCCGTAGAAAAGAAATTTTTGAAGTTTTGCAAGAAAAATATGGTTCAGAGCTTGAAACTCAAATGGTAAATAAGGATTGAGAAATAAAAAGCATTTTTAATGGATGGGAAAAATGGCTTTGATATTTTGATAAATTTTTTAATACAAGAGACAATTTTTACAAAACAGATTGAACTTCAACAGCGATTGCAACAAGAATTATAAAAGATAATTTACAAATATTTTTGGAAAATACTGTTGTTTTTGATAAAATAAAAAACAAAGAGATAAATTTCTCAGAAGTTGAGAAAATTTTTTCAATTGATGTCAATTTATTTTTTGAAATAAATAATTTTAATAATTATTTTCTACAAGATTGAATTGATTCTTATAATAAAATAATTTGATGAGAAACTCTTGAAAACTGAGAAAAATTAAAGTGATTGAATGAGATTATAAACAAATATAGGCAAGATACAGGAGAAAAAATTCCATATTTTAAAAAACTTCAAAAACAAATATTAAGTGAGAAATCTTGAAATTTTATAGAAGAAATAGAAAATAATGATGAATTTAATGATGTTTTGAAAAAATTTTATAAGAATTCTTTAGAAAAAGTACAATTTTTAAAAGATACTTTTGAAAATCTTTATAATATTTCAGATAAAAATCTTGAAAAGATCTATTTTAATAAAATAGCTTTTAATACAATTTCTCATAAATTTTGAAATGCACAAGAATTTGAAAAAATTATTTATGAGGAAATGAAAAAAGAAAAAGTTACATGAATAAAATTTGATAAAAAAGAGGAAAAATATAAATTTCCTGATTTTATTGAAATTATTTTTATAAAAAAAGCTTTAGAAAATCATGCTTCAGAAAATCTATTTTGGAAAGAAAGATACTATAAATCTGAAGAAAATAAAAATTGATTGTTAGAAAGAAACAATAAAAATCTCTGGGAGCAATTTTGTAAAATTCTAAATTTTGAGTTTTTAAATATTTTAAAAAGAAGAATAATTGATGAAGCATGAGAAGAATATGAGGTTTGATTTGAAATTTCTAAAAATATTTTATGAGAAAAATTAGAAAATTTTGATTTTAATCAAGAAAATAAATGAATTATTAAAGATTTCGCAGATTATTCACTTACTTTATATTCTTTTTGAAAATATTTTGCAGTTGAAAAAGGTAGAAAATGGGACTTAAGCATAGATACTGATGATGATTTTTATGATGAATATATAGAAAAATTTTATGAAAATTGATATGATGAGATTGTAAAACCTTATAATTTAATGAGAAACTATATTTCTAAAAAACCTTGGGAAGATAATAAAAAATGGAAATTAAATTTTGAGCATTCAAAACTTTTATGAGGCTTCTCAGAAAGTAAAACAGAAAAATCAGATAATTGAACACAGTATGGAGGATACTTATTCAGAAAGAAAGAGGAAGATGGAAAATATACATATTATCTTGGAGTTAGTAAAAATGCAAAACTTTTTAGAAGAGATGATGTTTTTATAAATGTAGATCAACCAACATGATATGATAGACTTCATTATCGTCAGGTAATGACAAGGTCTATTTATGGTAGTTCCTATGATTGAGATTTTAAAAAAGACAAAGAAACGCTTCCTGAGGAAAAAATAATAGAGAAAATAAAGAAAAGTCTAGAAAATTATACTGAAATAATAACAGACTTTAATTCTCTTATTACAAAAAAAGGACTTTCTTTACAAGATATTCAGAAGAAAATAGGGGACCTAGTTAGAGAAAAATGAATTCAATCTATATATAAGCCTGTATCTGAAAGACAGCTTTCAGAAGCAAATTCTACTGAGGATTGATTTTTTCTTTTTCAGATACATTCAAAAGATATTTATTTATCAACTGAACAGAAAAATCTTCATTCTTTATATCTTCTGGAAGTCTTAAATAATGAAACATCTGTATTCACACTATGAACATGAGAAATCTTTTTTCAAAATAAGCTCGAGGATAAGAGTTTATGAAGAAAAAAAGATAAAAAGGGAAAGGAAATAATAAATCACAAGAGATTTGCTAGAGATAAGATAACACTACATCTTTCCATTGTTCAGAATAGCTGAAGTTCCCCTATTCCAAATACAGAAAAAGGAAAAAGAAAATTTAGAAATGAATTTAACCAAAAAATTAATGAATTTCTAGCAAATAATCCAGATATCAATATCATTTGAATTGATAGATGAGAAAAACATTTGGCTTATTTTTCTGTAATAAATCAAAAATGAGAAATAATAGAAAGCTGAAGTTTTAATAGAATAGAAAATTATGATAAAAATTGAGAAAAAATAGCGTATCCAGAAAGAGAAATAAAAGAGATATACCAGGATTGAAAGCTTACAGACTTGGAGTTAGTTGAGACTTGAAAAAAAGTTAATTATGTCGATTATAAGTTATTACTTGAATATAAAGAAAGAAAAAGACTTTTACAAAGACAATCTTGGAAAGAAGTAGAACAAATCAAAGATCTAAAAAAATGATATATTTCTATTTTAGTGAGAAAAATAGCTGATTTAATAATAAAACACAATGCAATTATTGTTTTTGAAGACTTAAATTTTAGGTTTAAACAAATTCGTGGTTGAATTGAGAAAAGTATTTATCAACAACTTGAAAAAGCTTTAATAGATAAACTAAGTTTTTTAGTAAATAAAAATGAAATAAATCCAGAAAAAGCTGGAAATATTCTAAAAGCTTATCAACTAGCGGTTCCTGTAGATAGTTTAAAACAAATATGAAAACAAACTTGAGTAATTTTTTATACAGAAGCTGCTTATACTTCAAAAATTGATCCAATAACATGATGGAGACCAAATTTATATTTGAAAAAACAAAATGCTGAAATCAATAAAGAAAATATTCTAAAATTTGATAAGATAGTTTTTAATTCAGAAGAAAATAGATTTGAATTTACTTATGATTTGAAAAAATTTTTATGAAAAGATTCAAAATTTCCTCAAAAAACTGTTTGGACTGTTTGTAGTTCTATAGAAAGATTTAAGTGGAATAAGTTTTTAGCAAACAATCATTGAGATTATGACCATTATACAAATCTCACTGATTGAAAATTATCTAACAGAGAACTTAAAGAAGATGAATTTTCAAATTTCAAAGAATTATTTAAAAAATATTCTATAGATATAAATTGAAATATTTTAGAACAAATAAAAAATTTAAAAACAAAAAATAATGAAAAATTTTTTGCAGAATTTATAAATTTGTTTTCTCTTATTTGTCAAATAAGAAATACCAAAAAAGATGTAAAATGAGATGAAAATGACTTTATATTATCTCCAGTTAAACCATTTTTTGATAGTAGAAATTCTAAAAAATTTCCTAAAAACTGAGATGATAACTGAGCTTATAACATTGCTAGAAAAGGATTAATTATTTTAAATAGAATTTCAGAAAATCCAGAAAAACCTGATTTATTGATTTTTAATGCAGATTGGGATAATTTTGCAAGAAATATATAAATTTTTTACAAAATAAAAAAAATATGTTAACATAAACAAAAGTTAACATATTTTTATTTTCATTTTTTATGGAATCTTATATTAAATTGTCTACCTTAAATGACTTTATATATTGCGAAAAATCGATATTTTATCACAAACTTTATGATAATTATAATGAAAATCTTTTCCAAAAAAAAGCTCAAATTGAATGAAAATTAATTCATCAAGCAATTGATAACAAAACCTATTCTTCTAGGAAAAATATTCTTCAATGACTTGAAGTTTATAGTGAAGAATACAAGATAATGTGAAAAATTGACATTTTCAACATAGAAACTTGAGAATTAATAGAAAGGAAAACTCAAATTTTCAAAGATGAAAACTGAGAAGAAAAAATTTATAGATGACAAAGATATCAACTCTGGTGACAAATGTTTTGTTTAGAAGAAATGTGATATGAAGTGAAAAGTTTATGGATTTATAGTGTAAAAGACAATAAAAAATATAGAATTTACAAACCAAGTGAGAAGGAAATTTTAGAATTTAAAAATATTTTAGAAAAATACAAAAAGTTTAATTTACTCCAAAAAACTTGGAAACAAAATCTTAAAAAATGCAAACAATGTATTTACAATGAGCTTTGTGATTATTATATCTGAGAAAATTATACTCAGCTTCAATTATTCAATAACAAATAAATATGCTCTCTCTTAGCGATTTTGATGAGAAACAAATTCTTTTTATAGAAAGTTTTGATACAAAAAATATAAATTTTGAAAACGAAAACCTTGTGATTAAAGAAAATTCTGAGATAAAAAACAAAGTAAGTATGTATAAAATATTTGCTATTTTTTTAATTTGAGAAACAACTATAACTAGTGTTTTAATCAGAAAATTTCAAGAATTTTGAATTACTTTGGTTTTAATGAAAAAAAATTTTCTTCCCTATCTTGTGATTTGAAACGAAACTGAAGGAAATTTTGTTTTAAGAAAGAAACAATATGAAAAAACTGAAGAACAAATGCTAGAAATAGCCAAAAATATTATAAAAATAAAAGCTAAAAATCAACTAGAATTACTAAAAAATTTTAGAAATAAAAGTCCTGATTTGAAAGAAAATATTTTAAAAATAGAAAATATTTATAAAAAAATAGATTTTTCTGAAAACTATGATTCCCTACTTTGATATGAGTGAAATATTTCAAAAATATTTTTCCAAAATTATTTTCTAGAGATTTGATGGGTTAGAAGAGCTCCAAGAACAAAATTTGATATTAAAAATCTACTTTTAGACATTGGTTACACTTATCTTTTCCACTTTGTAGAGGCTATGTTAAGGCTGTATTGATTTGATAATTATTATTGAGTTTATCATAGAACTTGGTATCAAAGAAAATCATTAGCCCTGGATTTGATAGAACCTTTCAGATGTATAATTGATAAAGCACTTTTAAAATCTTACAATTTATGACAAATAAATGAAAAAGATTTTGCTTTTAGAAATTGACAATATGTCTTAGAATGGAAAAATTCTAGAAAATATAATCAAATATTTTTTAAAGAAATTTTGAATTATAAATTAGATATTTTTAGCTTTGTAAAGGAATATTATAAATATTTTATGAAGTGAAAATCAACTTTTCCAAATTTTGAAATCATTAAAAAATAATTTTTAAAAAATGTTAATTGTAGCTTATGACATACACAATGACAAACTCAGAACAAAGTTTTGAAAACTTCTAAAAAAATTTTGAAGAAGGGTTCAATACAGTGTTTTTGAAGTCAAAAATAGTGAAAGAATTCTTTCAATTTTAAAAACAGAAATAGAAAATATTTATGCTCCAAAATTTACCTGAGCTGATAGCATCCTTATTTTCCCTATCTCAGATGCTGTAAATAAAAAAGTTTTAAGATATTGACAACCCGCAATGGAAGAGGAAGAATTGTTATTTTTATAAATTTTTTTAAAAAATATTGAAAATAAAAATTTTTTAGATATAATCAGGGCTGATAGCAATGTTCTTTAAAATATTTTTTCAAAAGTATAAGTTATACTGTTATGTTTAATAAAAAATGTAAACCTTAGTCTTAATTTTTTTGACTACCTTATAATAAGCTAAAAGTCATAAATTTATTTTTTAAATTTATTTGCATCTTTTGGCTTATTATAAATAAAAGTACTGTTTAAACATAATATCTAATTTCTACTTTTGTAGATCGGATGTGGTCGTCAAAGCTTTGGATGGTTTAAACATAATATCTAATTTCTACTTTTGTAGATAAAGAAAAAAATAAATAAGCAAAACAGTTTAAACATAATATCTAATTTCTACTTTTGTAGATTTATTCATTTTTTTTTAATTTTAATATTTGTTTAAACATAATATCTAATTTCTACTTTTGTAGATTATTTGTTCGCATTATCTTCTTGTGTCGTTTAAACATAATATCTAATTTCTACTTTTGTAGATGGATATATAGAAAAATAATTTTTAAGTTTAAACATAATATCTAATTTCTACTTTTGTAGATAAGGAGTATCAAGTAAACTCATATCAAGTGTTTAAACATAATATCTAATTTCTACTTTTGTAGATCAATAATATTATGAAAGGGAATTATACAGTTTAAACATAATATCTAATTTCTACTTTTGTAGATAAGATAGCGTCAAATAATTGTTCTCTCTCGTTTAAACATAATATCTAATTTCTACTTTTGTAGATCTATAGAAATCCAAATTCATAGAAAAAGTTTAAACATAATATCTAATTTCTACTTTTGTAGATAACACACACTAAATTACTAAATGCATTTTTTAAACATAATATCTAATTTCTACTTTTGTAGATATACTAATACTTCATATTGGCACACTGTTTAAACATAATATCTAATTTCTACTTTTGTAGATATTGAATTGAATATAAAACTTGAACGGGTTTAAACATAATATCTAATTTCTACTTTTGTAGATTTTTACCCTTGCTATGTATCATTCAACTGTTTAAACATAATATCTAATTTCTACTTTTGTAGATTTTGAGATAAATTCTTGGGTTTTATTTAGTTTAAACATAATATCTAATTTCTACTTTTGTAGATAATTATAAAATTAAATTAAAAAAAATGTTTAAACATAATATCTAATTTCTACTTTTGTAGATATTCAAGTTAAATTTCATAATTTTTTAGTTTAAACATAATATCTAATTTCTACTTTTGTAGATGTTTCTATGGAGTACATTTGTTCTCTTGTTTAAACATAATATCTAATTTCTACTTTTGTAGATAATTCTAAAACAATTTCTGCTAAAGATTGTTTAAACATAATATCTAATTTCTACTTTTGTAGATAAATAAAATCTATAAATTCAGCATCAGAGTTTAAACATAATATCTAATTTCTACTTTTAAAAAAATACTTTTACTCTGAAAAAGTATTTTTGTTTTTGTAGGAAAAATCTTAAATTTATTAATAATTTGAAATTATGAAAAAACTTATTATTGTGTTATTTTTATTGTTTTTTATGACTTACTCAGAACAAAGAATTACAAGTAATAAATTTGAAGACATTTCTTATAAACTAAGTTATTCAGCTTTAAATGCTATGAACATATATGATGTTTTAAAAACTAGCAGCAAAAAACAAAGGTTTAAATAAAAAAATAATTTTAACTTGAGCTACTTGATACATTGGTTCACATACAGCTTTAGAATTTATAGAAAAATGATATGAGATTGTTATTGTAGATAATCTTTATAATTCAGATATTTCAGTATTAAAAAATATTGAGAAAATAACTTGAGTTTTACCAAAATTTTATGAAATAGATTTGAAAGACAAACAAAATCTAGAAAAAGTTTTTAAAGAAAACAAGTTTGATACTGTTGTTCACTTTGCTTGATTAAAAGCTGTTTGAGAGAGTTGTGAAAAACCATTTTTATATTATGAAAACAGCATAATTTGAAGTTTGAATTTGTTTGAATTGATGTTAAAATATTCTGTTAAAAATATTATTTTTTCAAGTTCTGCAACAGTTTATGATTCTACAGCTTGAAAAGCACCATTTTTTGAGAATAACACAACTTGAAAAACTACAAATCCTTATGGAACCACTAAATTGGTTATTGAAAATATTTTAAGAGACCTGTCAAATCATAAATGATTAAATGTTGTAAATTTGAGATATTTTAATCCTATTTGAGCTCACAAAAGTTGATTTTTAGGAGAAAATCCAAATAATATTACAAATAATTTATTGCCATATGTTATGAAAGTTGCCATTTGAGAATTGGAAGTTTTAAAAGTATTTGGCTGAGATTATGATACAGAAGATGGTACTTGTAAAAGAGATTATATCCATGTTATGGATTTAGCTGATGCACATTTCAAAGCATTTAAATTTTTACAAAATTCTTCCAAAAAAATTTATGAAGAGATAAATATTTGAACAGGATTTGCAACTTCAGTTTTAGAGATTATAAAAATGACAAATGAAGTTACTTGAGGAAACTTGCCTTACAAAATCACTGATAGAAGAGCTTGAGATGTAGATATTGTTTATTGTAATGCTGATAAGGCCAAAAAATTGTTTGATTGGCAGGCTAAACTTTCTGTTAAAGAAGCTGTTGAAGATCAATACAAATTTGTCATAAATCAAAACAATAAAAATAAGTAAAAAAATTTTTTCAATAATATCAAAACATTATCAACTGATAGTGAATTAATAATGTTATTAAAAAAATACTAGATTTCAAAATCTAGTATTTTTTCTATTTACAAAACCATCATTTATCTGAAAAATTTTCTTCTACTTCAGAATTTCAAACATTAGTTTTAAATCATTCTATAGCTTCTTCTACTTCTTTTAGAGAATCATAATTTTCACTTGTTCATATTATTTGATCATTTCAAGCTTTTAGAGTGAAAAAATATTTTTCATTTGATTCTATTTTTTCAAATTTTAAATCATCTGAAGAATTGTATTTTACTGAAACCATAGCCTTTCTTACAGCTTGTAATGTTCTATAAAGTGCTGAATTTAAAACCACTTTTCAAGTTTCTGAAAAAAGCACAAAATAATAATATTTGCTTTCTGATAAAGAAACTCTAAATTTATACATATTTTTTTGATTATTAAATTAAGTTGTTAAATTATTATAATTATAAAGCCTTTCTTAGCAAATATTTTTAGTTTTCTGCTTTTAGTTTTTTGCATTCAAAAAAGAAAAATACTGCTAAAATAAAAGTAGATATTATTCAAAACAAAGCAAATGATAGAGAAAATTCATACAAAGAATGATTTGAAAATTTGTAAATAAAAACAAATAAAAAAATTAATAAAATTGAAGAAATAATATTTATTTTATAAAAATTTAATCAAATAGAAACTTTCATAAAAAAGCTAATAAATGCCAAAAATCAATAATAAGTTAAATTTAATAAAAATATATCTAAATAATTTTTAAATTCTGGTTTTAAAATTCACAATAAAAATTCTCCAAAAAAATAATTGAAAATCAAAGAAAAAACTATCAATCAAGCTATAACTAAAATAGGAGTTATAAGTAAATTTTTAGGAATTTCTGATTTTTTAAATTTCATTATTTGACCATAATAGATAGTTTCAATTGCCAAAAGTAAAAAAATTAAAAACTTTCATAAAACTGTTATTCATCAGTATATTCAAGCATCTCAAGATGAAAAAATATTTCTAGCTATCAACATATCTACATTCATAAAAATTGAAAATATCAAGCTTACAAAAAAGAAATTAAATAATTCAGTTTTACTTCAAATAAAGTCTTTAAATAATTTTTTTGTATTTGGTTTGTAGTCAATATTTTTTAATTTTCCAAAAGAAAAATAAAGTATAAATAATAAAGAAATTATGTATGAAGCAATAAATCATAGTACTGCTCATAAAATTCAAAGTCACAAAAAAACAAAAAGAACTCAAAAAACAAGCCTAGCAACAGGTGCTAATACATCATTAAATGACAAAACTTCAAATGATTTAGAAGATTTCAAGAATGCACTTGCAGAAATTCAGCCAAATGAGAAAACCAAAATCAAACCTGATATAATTACTAAAAAATTTGATTGGATACCCAAAAAGTTAGCAATAAAAGGAGAAAAGACAGTAAATAATGCAAACAAAGTAATTCAAATAATTCAAAATATCTTTGTAGAATCAACAAATACAGATTTTACTTTCTTTTCATCATCTAAATTTCTAGAAAATTCTTTATTTAAAAACAAATCAAATCATATTGTAACTACTGACAAAATATTGAAAATGCTAATCAAACTACTAAAAATTCAAAACTCCTCAATACTCATAAATCTAAGCATAATAGGATGATAAATATAATTTATTAATCATCCTATTATTCAACTAAATCCAAACAAAACAATATAAAAATAGTTATTTTTTTTCATAAATTTCTATTTTATTTTATATATTTTCAAAAATTCTCTATCAAAAATCTTTTCTAATCAATCAAGTTTTTTCAAAAAATCATATTTCTCATAAAATCAACAAAAATCTTGAAAAATTATATTTTGAACTCACAATTCTCTTAAAATAGCTAAATTTTTAGTTTCTATAAATTCTTCAACTTTTTTTGAAACAGGATTATTACTGTTTGAATAAACACTTCATATTTCTATATTATCAGCAGCTATGGCATCAGAAGATCACAATATGTATGGATAAATATTTGAAGAAATTTTATTTGTTCCCCACTTACAAGCCATATATTTATGCCAAGGGAGAATTAGATTTTTTGATTCTCCCCTTTCTTCTAAAAATTTTTTTGATTCAAAATATTCTTGTGGATAATTTGTAACTTGAAGTTGTCCTCTAAATCATAACAAAACTCAAGGAGAGTATATATTTATCAATGTAAAAATTACTGACAAATATATGTAAAAATCAAAATTTGTTTTTTGAATATCAAGTTTTCCCTTTTTAAACAATATTTCTGATAAAAAGTAAACTCAAACTACAAAAAGTATTATATTTAAAATAGCAACTATTCAGAAAAATTTTCAAGGCTCTCTCATCCCAATGTAATAAGGAATGTATTCATACAAAATTTTGTTAAACCAAGCAAATAAAGGTGAAGATATTCACATTCATAAAACAAAAAATATTATGTAAATAGTTAAAAAATATTTAGCTAATTTTTTATCTTTTTTCCAAATATTATAAAATCACAAAACAATGATTAAAAATACAATAACAGCTGACAAAAGCCAAATCAAAGAAGCATTTGGAATATGTAAATGTCAGTATTTTTCTCACCAAAATCAAAAACCAAAAAATGAAGTCAACTCAACTCACAAAAATCAAAGTGAAGCCTGAGTAAATGCCTCAATATTTGCAAAATCAAAAGCTCAGATTGTGTTTATAGAGCCTAAATCTTTATTTAAAAAGAAATATCATATAATCCAATTTAAATTAAAAATTGAAAAAATAAAAACAGCAACAAAAAAATGTTTTAAAACAAATTTTTGATGAAAAAAAACTAAAGTTAATAAAAATATTATAATTATAGAAACAATAGAATGTGGAAAAGAAGCAAAAGCAAAGGCAAAATACAAGGATGAAATATATAATTTTTTAGATTTTAATTCTTCTAAATATTCAAGCAAATAGACAAATCATATTCACAAAAAATATGTTCACAAAGCTATTCAAGTTTGAGTTATTATTCTTTCATAAAAAAATGGAAAAACTATTGAAAAAACTATTCAGATAAAGTAAAATAATATTTTATTTTTTTCTCAATCTAATAGAAATTTTTTTAAAAGAAATCCAGAAACCTTAATTCAAAATAAAGCTCAAAATAGCAGAGTTATCAAAAAATATATTTTTGAAAATATTTCAAATCAAAAAAAATATTGTAAAAAATTATATATATGCCAAAACAAAGTTTGTTCAAAAAATCAATCAAATTTATAAACAGGATAAAAAATACTATCTAAAAAATACAAAACTCCTGAGCTAAAGAAAAAATCAGCTCATAGTACAAGTAAAAAGAAAATTATAACTAAAATTATCAAAGTTTTCATTTTTTTATATTTTTTATTAAGTTGTTTGTTTCTTTCTTATCACAAGAGTAAAAATATAATTAAATACAAAAATCAAAGTCAAAATTATTGTTGTAACAAAAGAAACAATTATTCAAATATTGAAATATTCTTGTGGTTTAAAATAAATAGTAAGATTTACATCTATAGTT
The DNA here is from genome assembly GCA_003260325.1 of Candidatus Gracilibacteria bacterium GN02-872. Lineage (GTDB taxonomy): Bacteria > Patescibacteriota > Gracilibacteria > BD1-5 > UBA6164 > GN02-872. The sequence continues at coordinate 68,704 of MOLU01000003.1, forward strand.
CCATCTTTATTCTCAGTATAATATTTATAATCTTTTTTTCAATTAATTAAAGTTTTAGGGTATCATTCAGATTTTAGTTCCTCAGAATAATTATCTTTTACATATTTTTTTATAGTTTCTGAATCTAGAGTCCACAAACTCATAGAATTAGATAATTTTTTATGAGTTTTGTCAAACATAGATTTAGAAGACAAACCATGTCCTTCTTCTAGGTAAATTTTCCATTCTGGATGATATGATTCAAAAAATAAAAGTTTATAATTATTTTTTAAAGAATGAATTCTTAAATTATACTGTGAACTATCAATTCTCTCAAATGAAAGGTTTCTTCAAATCAATCTATCAGTTGAATTTTTTACTTTGTATATGTGATTTCAAACTTTTTCCAATCACTTCATTTTTTTAAAAAATGATTTATCTGTTTTTACATAAACAAGATTATTATCATACAAATCTGGAGAAACAAATTTATCATAATTTGATCTATAAATATGACTTAAATCAATTATGTAATTTATCCCTTTTTCAACTAAAATCTGTGGTTTTTTTGTTTTTACTAAGTTCCACTGTATAGAATCCCTAAAATCAGCTGTCTGCACTCAATCATATATATAATCATTTCCTGAATATTTAAGCAACATATCAAAACCTGAATTATTTACAGGAAAACCTGTCTCTGTAGTTCTAGTGTCATGTCAAATTATTGAGTATTGACTGAAAAATGGATAAATCATAAATCTATCTGTTGGACTAGAATTTTTTATAAATTTATGAATTTGGCTTAATTCTTGTCTCAAATCTTGATAGCTAAAATAAGGCAAATCTTTTACAAAATGATAAAAATTTAAAAATATAAAAACAAGCAAAAAACCAACTGTAATTTTATAATTTTTTACAGAATAAACTAAAACAGATAAAAGTAAAAATAAAAATATCAAAGGTAAAATATGTCCTGTTTCTCTCAAAATAGGAAATATTGGAGTATCATAAATAAATGTAAGTGGAACAAAAACAAATGAAGTATAAGCTAAAAGCAAAATAAAAAATATGTTTTTTTTCTTTTCAAAAATGAGTTTGTATATCAAATATCACAAAAAACTTAGTCAAAAAATTGCCAAAATTTCCAAAGAATATATTTTGTCTATAAGTGTTGCTGAGCTTCAAGAAAGTCAGAAAACCCTCAACAAACTCACCATATAGATGTCTCTGAATGTTCAAGAACGAGCCACTGAAGAAACTCACTCAAAAGATATAATTCCCAGTAAAAATTGATTTAACCAGAAACAATGGATCAGATAAGCAAAAAATCATATAAAAACTAAAAATGATAATTTTTTAGTTACAGAATCATTTTTATTTAAAATTGCAAAAATAATAAATAACAAATAAGTATAAATAAAAAATTGTATTTGTGTTCAACTCAGAGCAAAAAGCAAAGCATATTTTGCATAATCTCAGATATTTAATTTCCTATCTTTTCACCTGTAAAGTAAGCAAAAAATAACTATAAAAATAAAATATGAAAACAAATAATTTATGTGTCACCCAAGTATTTTATAAAAAATAAATGGATTCAGATAAACAAGCAAACTTACTAAAAATACTAAATATTTATTATTGAGTCATTTAAACGTATCAAAAACAAGGTAAGTTCCTGTTGAAAAAGTCAAAACTAGAAAAATATAAATAATTTGCTCTGGCTCAAAAGGAAGTACATACCAAACACAAGAAAGCAAAAACCTAAAAATATAATCAGAAACATAACTTAATGGTTGTCAACCATCCATAAGTGATTGCCAACTTCACTTTGTGATAACAAAAAAATTCCAAAAATCATCTTTAAAAATTGGAAATGACCAATCCCAAAAATATCATATACCATAATACACAACTTGAAAAAAAAGTATGCTGTATATGGCTAAGCACAATAAATATATATAAAATTTTTTCATATTTTTATTTTAATTCATTATTTGCTATATTCTTCCAATCAAGACTTGAAATAAATGCATCTGCCTTTTTCATTTTTTGTTTTCTTAAATTTTCATCTCACAAGTATTTCAAAATTTCTTCAGAAAATTGATTTGTATCAAATCTCTCTACCCACTCAACATTATCTTTCCAAATTGGAGTGATTTCAGGTAAATCATAAACTAAAACAGGAATTCAAATAGCCATTGCTTCTCAAATAACAATTGCCCAGTTTTCCTCATGACTCGGTAAAATAAAGAGTTTTGAACTATTTATAATTCTAAATTTTTCCTCAAAATCATACACAACACCAAAAAGTTTTATATTATTTTCTAAATTATTTTCTTTTATAAATGCATTAATTTTTTCTAAAATATCTTCACTTCCCTCTCAAATCACTCACAATTTTGCATCTTTTTTCACTTTGGAAACTTTTTTCCAAATTTCAAGCAAATCTGAAACTCATTTTCAATAATTTAATCTTTTCATAAAAACGGCATCAAATTCAGTTCATTTTTCAGATTCATATTTTTTTCTGACTTCTACTATTTTTTCATAATTTACTCAACAATCTACAGCTTTTATTCTCTCTGGTTTGATTTTTTTCATAGAAATAAGTTTTTCTTTTGTTGGTTCTGAAACTGCCAAAATTTTGGAAGCAAAAAGCTTGATTAAAAATCCAGAAAAAGCTCTATTGAGCCAATACAAATATCTTGGCAAAAATGGAGTATTTCCTCTTTTGTCTTTCCAAGGATAATCCTCAACCCAATGATAAACCGCATACCATTGAGCTTTTTTAAATATTTTCATTTTCATAGCTGGCAAAACATCATACAGATGCTCACAAGAGCTGTAAATGATGTCATCTTTTTCAAGTTTTATTTTTCTATAAGATTTAAAAAATGACAAAATTGAAATCCATAAATTTGAAAAAGCTCATGGATTCACTTCATAGTTGATAACAGTTTTTTCATTACAAGAAATTCCCAGTTTTTCCATTGCTGAAAGTCAATTTGTGGTTGTGAGAATATGTTTTTCTACTTGGTCCATATTTTTCATAATTTCAAAAAGCCTGATATCTCCGCCAGAAATACCAACTTTTCAATTACTTTTTGTCATTCCATTTATGATAAATAAAACTTTTTTCATTTTTTTATTTAGAAATATAAGAAAATATTTTTTCTGCACTTTTTCAGTCTCAGAAAGGATTAAACCAATGTATGTTTTTATTTTTTAAATTTTCAAATCAATTTATAATTTTTTGAAAATCATTTCAAACAAGCACAGCTCAACCAACTTCAAGAGTTTCTGGCCTTTCTGTATTTTCCCTTAAAATCAATGTTTTCTTTTGTAAAATGCAAGCTTCTTCTTGTATTCATCCACTGTCAGTGGCTATCAAGTAAGCATTATCCTCCAAAAATACATTTTCAATAAATCAAACAGGTTCTATCACTTCAAAATCAGATAAAAGCTCTGTTAAGCCAAACTTCTCAATATTATTTTTTGTTCTTGGATGAATTGGGAAAAGCACTTTTTTTCAAGAAATATTTTTTACTTCAAGAATTCATTTTAAAATTTGCTCTATATTATCTTTGTTATCAACATTTGAAGGTCTATGAGTTGTAAACAAAATAAAATTATTTTTCTCCAAATCATACTTTTTTAAAATATTTTCTGATTGGTCTTGAAAATCATTTTTTACTCTCAAAACAGCATCAACTATAGTATTTCAAGTAATAAATATTTTTTGTTCTGAAATATTTTCTTTTAACAAAATATCTTTTTGCTTTTGTGTTGGTGAAAACAAATATGTTGAAAGATGGTCTGTTGCTATTCTATTGATTTCTTCAGGCATTTTCATATCATAGCTTCTAAGTCAAGCTTCTATATGAGCAACAGGAATATGAAGCTTTGAAGCCACGAGTCATCAAGCCAAAACTGTGTTTGTATCTCATTGAACAAAAACAACATCTGGCTTTTCATCAAGCAATATTTTTTCAATTGAAATCATCATTTTTCCAGTCATTTCACCATGATTTCAGCCATTTATTCACAAATTGTATTTTGCTGGATTGAGCTTTAATTCCTCAAAAAATACACTATCCATATTTGGAGAATAATGTTGATTTGTATGAATCAAAAAATAATCCAAGTTATTTTCTTCACAGAACTTAATGCAAGAATACAATTTTATAATTTCTGGCCTTGTTCAAAGGATAAAACAGTATTTCATAATTATTTTTTAAATTTACCAAATAAAAGTCCAAAAGCTCCAGCTCCAAATTCACAAGTTTTTAAGGTTAAAACTGAAATTGCAAGAATCGGTTTTTTGTAAAAATTTTTATTTTTGAGAAAGATTGTATATCTTCAGATAATTCACAATTGCTCTTGTTTTACTGATTTTAATCAGATTTCTTTTACTTTTTGATTGTATTTATTGAGACTTTTTCAATAATAATATTTTTTGTAAAACCATTTTCAAAGAGTGATATCAGATTCATCATGAAAAATACATTCATCAATGTAAAAGTTACATTTTTTTCAAAGTTTTGTAGTGATTTTTTGAGGCAAAAGTGATTCTTCAAAAAACACTAAATCTTCCTCAAATCAATTTACTTTTTTCACATCATCAAGCAAAAAAAATCTGGCAGATTCGACCGAAGTTCATTTATAAAAACTTCTTTCAAAATCTCTAATTTTTGCAAAAAATCATTTTCAAACACTTCTTTCTGGAACAGCAATTCATCAAATTTTAGAATTTTCTTCAAATTTTTCAACACATTTTTCTACCACTTTTTCAGATAAACTCATATCTGAATCGATGAAAAAAACATATTTTCAAGTGGCATTTCTGATTCATTCATTTTTTTGAAAAGTGCGCTCTGGTCAGAAATTTATCACTTTTTCTGTAAATTTTTTCGCAATTTCTTTTGTGTTGTCTGTAGAATTATTGTCCACAACTATGATTTCAATATTTTTGTAAGTTTGATTTTTGATAGATTCCAGGCATTTTTCCAGAGTTCTAGAGCTTTTGTATGTCGGAATAATCACTGAAACCAGAGGGTTTTCCATATTTTTATTTTAAAAAATATTATATTTTCATTATTTCTTTGAATTCTTTATATCTGTCATCCCAAGTTCAAAAATTTTTGATATATTCTAAACTTGAATTTGCGATTTCTTGATATTTTTTTTCATCTTTGAGTATTTGATTCATTTTTTCTGCCATAACCTCAAAATCTTCATTTTTTATCAAATACCCATTTTTTCAATCTTTTGTGCTGTCTCTAAGTCATGGAACATCATATGATAAAACAGGAAGTCAATAGCTATTTCATTCTAAAACTACAAGTCAGTATCATTCTTTTTTTGATGTAACCAACATCAGTTTTGCACTTGTTAAATATTTTTGAACATTTTCTTTTGAATAATCAATAAAATTTACTTGTTTTTCAATTCATAACTCTGAAATTAATTTTTCCAAACTTTGAAAATATTCTATTTCTTGCTTGTTTCAAATGATATTGAAAACATATTCTGTAGAATTTTTTAAAAATTTTTCAAATGCTTTAATTGATTCTTCCAGTCTTTTTGCTCTTGCAATTCTTCACAAAAATACTATTTCATTTTCTTTGTTTCAAAAATCTATTTTTTTTATTGGCTCAATATTTACAGCATTTTCTACAATTTCTACATTTTTAAAGCCAAATTTTTGGATAAGTTCTTGTTTTGTAGAGGTTGAAACTGTAATTGTTGGATAATTTTTGTACAATTTGTAAGTCCAATCACCAAATGCTTTTCATAATTTATTAAATGGAAAAATAAATTTATTGTATTCATCTGTGGCTATATGATGAGCGAAAAAGTATATTGGAATATTTTTCTCATAAAGTGGAGACAAAAGAGGAATTCATCCAGCCTCATCTAAAATAAGGTCAATTTTGTTACTTTTTTTAAATTTTTTGTACCATTTCCAGGCAAAAAAATAAATTGTGTTTATGGAATATTTTCTAATGATTTGTATACCTTCAATAACTTCTTCTTTTTCTCATCATTTAAAACCACTTGCAAACCAAGTAACTTTATGTCAATCCTGAACCAATCTTTTTGCATATTCAAGCATTACAACTTCTGCTCATCACTTCCTTGGGTGTTTAATATCTTTCCAAGTTAAAAAAAGAATATTTTTCATAAAATTACTCTTTAAAATTTATTTTATCTTTAACAATATATAATGGTTTACCTACAACTTCTCAATGTATTTTAGCTATATAAATAGCAACTATTCCCAGTCAAGTAAGAGTAATTCAAGATAAAAATACATTTGAAACTATCAAAAATGCAGAATTTGTTATAGCATAAGGATTTCATAAAAAGAATCTTGATACAAACATAGAAATCAGTACTACTGAAGACAAAAACATTATAAATATTCAAAAATATCAAATAAATTTTAAAGGAAAAATTGTAAATGATGTAATACTATCAACAGCCAATTTAGTAAGCTTTGAAAAACTCCATTTAGTACTTCAATTAACTCTCTCTGGTTCAACAAAATAAACTCATTTTTTTGCAAATCATAAAGAAAGTATTATTCATCTAAATATCCTATTTTTATCTTCATATTTTAAAAAATAATCTATAACTTTTCTATCAATTAACATAAAATCTGTCAATCAAGATTCGAACTTTATATCTGAAATTTTTGTCATTAAATAATTAAATATTGAACTACAAAATTTTCTAAAAAATCATCTATTCATTTCAGTTCTAATTCAATATGATATATCTATTCATTCTTCCCAATTCTTTATAAAATAATTTATTATTTCCATTGGTCTTTGTAGATCAACATCAGTTGTAAGAATTACATCTCACTGAGAATATTCTACTCAAGCTGTAAGAGCAATTTCTTTTCAAAAATTTCTAGAAAAGCTTATTGCTTTTACTTTTTTATCTTGTAAAGACAACTGAAAAATTTTTGACCAAGTATTATCTAAACTTCAATCATTCACAAAAATAATTTCATAATCATATTTATCTCATATTTTAGCAAAAAAGTTTAAAAATTCATTATAAAATTTTTCTATATTTAGTTCTTCATTATACGCTGGTGCTATTATTGAAATAAGTTTTTTATTCATAAATAAAATAAAGTTCATATAAAAATCAAAATGAATTATAAAAAAAAAATAGAAAAAAGCAATTTTTTTAGAAAAAAACTTGTAAACTTAAATATTTATTTTATAATTTAAAAAATTTAATTTTTATGATTATTTAAATGTTATTTATTATTAGCAAGATTTTATTTATTTGATACTCTATTTGAATTTTATCAGTTTTTGTAGTTTTAGCTGTATTTTGACAAGAAATCTGAATTGACGTAAATACTCTTAGTTTAGCAGTTTTACCAATTTTTTTACCTATTTTTGAAAAACTTTTTCAATTTATAAAAAAAGATAGTATTTTTAATTTTAAAATAAATAAAGAAAGCATTTTAAAATTGTGATGTTCTATTTTTTTACCTATTTTTATATTTTTTATCAAGGAAATAGGCTTAATTGAAGTCATAATCCTTATATCATTTTTTATCGGAATATTTTTTGCAATTGACGAAAGATATTATTTTTCTTTAAGCTTTATTTTACTTTTATTTGTGGTTTTAGAAATTTTAATTTGAAATAATTCTTGGGCAGATTCTTTAAGTATTTATCTTTATTGTTTTTTATGTATATGAGTTTTCATTTCTATTTTTAACCAAACTGTAAATAAAGAATTAATTGAAAAGCAAGAAAAAAATATTTTTTTTGAAGATATAAAAAATCCACAAAAAGCTGAAAAAATAGTTTATTTTTGATTTTTGTTTTATTTGATAGGATTTGTTATTTTACTTATTTTAAAAGAAATTTCTTTAATAAAATATCTTTTAATTTTATTTTTTCTTTTGTATTGAATTGGAAAAGTATTTTGATTTGAGATGAATTATAAATTTGATAAGAAAAAATTAGAAAATGAATTAAACTGAGTAAAAATTTGAAATTGGTACTTGATTTCATCTATTCTATCGCTGATTTTAGTAAAATTTCTTGTAAACTGAGATAATCTTTTGATAATTTCATTATTTATAATAATTTTAATAATAAATACAATAAGTTTTATTCTACTTTAAAGTAATTTTTATTTTAAAATCAGATTTTTTCATTAAAAAAATTTGCAATTAAAATTTTTTTGAGTAAAATGGGACCGCCTTTATATTAAAATTTTGATTTATTGTTCACTGAATAAATCGTTTTTAATTTATATTGTTAATTTATATTTTTTTTATGAAAAAAAATATTTTAAATAAAGTATCTACATTTGGTGTAGTTGCTGCTGTTGCTACTTTAGCAGTTTTAGTAAACCCACTAAAAAGCCTAGATCTTAATCAAGTATTTGGTTACTGATATGGTTATGGTTATGGTTCTAGTCCTAACTCTAGCAACTTCACAATTAAAGAAGATTGTAGAGTAAATGGAAACTGTGATAAAAAAGATGATTCTAAAACAGATTCTAAAAAAGATGATTCTAAAACAGATTCTAAAAAAGACAACAAACCAGAAGTTGGAAAAATGGTTGAAAAAGAAATCAATGGTAAAAAATATTCTTACATGAATGGTTCTAACGTTCTAATTACTAGAATATTAGCTGATATTTCTGGATACCAAACTAAATTTAATGATATAGCTGCTTCTACAGCTAAAGAAGATATTATGAGACTAGAAAAAGCTGGAATCGTAAAAGGAACTACTCCTACTACTTACGAACCAAACAGAGCTATAACTAGAGCTGAATTCTTAGCTATCGCTATGGGAGCTTTTGGTTATGATTTATATGCTCCTGCTAAATCTCTACCATTTACTGATGTTGATTCTTCTTCTTGGCAAGCTAGAGTTATATCTGCTGCTTTAGAAAACAATGTTATCTATGGTGATACTAATGCATCTGGAGCTAGAGTTTTCAGACCAAACTCACAAATTACTAAAGTTGAAGCTTTAGCTATCGTTTACAAATTAAGTGGAATCGAAGTTAAAGATGCTAAAATGCACTCATTTACTGATGCTGCTGCTGCTTGGCAAAATACATTATTAAGTAATGCTGAATATCTAGAAGTTATTTCAGTTCCTACTGATAAAAAATTCAACCCAAATGCTGGTATATCTAGAGCTGATATGGCTACTTTGATGGTTAAATTTGCTAGATTATACTAATACTTTAAAAAAAATAGTTCTTCAAATGAAGAGCTATTTTTTTTAGTCAAAAATTATTTTTAGTTCATTAGCCGTTATGTTTTGTTCAGCAAGTTTTTGATTTTTATAATTTTCAGCAATAGAATCTCAAAGTTTTGAAATAGTAGCCTCTCAGACTATTCAAGCTAAGTCGCTCTTTTCTGAACCAATCAATTCTTTATCAATTTGAAATTTAACAATTGAGTTAAATGTTTTTTCTCAAAAAATTGCTGTAGGTTTTTCGTTAAAGTATCACAAATCAGCTAAAATCATTTGCAATTCTCTAACTTCCTGGCTTTCATCTCATTTTTTTATTGAATTTAGATTTTTTATTTTCCCCTTTGCCAAAACCTTTGCTTCAGTTTCTATAATTTTATATTTTTCTTTTAGTTCAGTTTTTTTCTTTTCAAGTTCTACTAGTTCATCTTGATAAATTTCGTATTTATTTTTTAATAAAGATTTTGTTTTTGGTCAATAATTTCAAGCTCAGATATCTTTTACAGAAGAAATAATATTTTCTTTTAATTGAAAATCAAGAATTATTTTTTGTAAATTTTTAAAATCTCAAGTTATTTCTCAGCTATAGTATCATAATTCTTTAAATATTTTTTCTAAGTTTTCTATATCTTCTTTTGTATTTTCAAAATCTCAAAAAATATCTTTTGTACTATTTTCAATTGATTTTTTTGATATAGTTTTTTCATCATTTTTTTCTGAAAAATATTCTCAACCCTGATACTTTTTCTTAAATAAATTTTTAGTTTTTTCTCACCAATATCAAGCTCAAATATCAGTTTCGTCTTTTATAATTCAGTTTTTTAATTGAAAATTATAAACTATAGAAATAACTTCTTTATTATAAATTCAGTCTATTTTTCAGCTATATAATCATATTTCTTTAAAAAATTCCTGAAGCTTTTTAATATTTTCTGTATCAGAATCTTTTCACAAATACAAATCAAAAATCTCTTTTTCTTTTTTGTTTGATTTTAAGTGAGCAACAGCTGAATCTGGTGCTTCATGCTCTTTATAATTTATTGTAACTTTGGATCAATCATCAATAACTTCTCACTTTACGGTTCTTTTTCCCCAAGCTAAAGTTCTCTTTAGTCATTCATCTCAATATCACATCCAAACATCAAGTCTATCGTATTTGTAACCTCTTTCTCATTTTTGTACAATTGCTTGTCATCTATCTTCTACAACTCAGACTCAAAGACCTTCTAAATAAATTTTTGTTCAGAAATCATATTTTTTTGGTCAAGCAAGCATTCCTGAAAAAACATACTTTCAAGAAGCTCAATGAGTTCAGTTTCATTGCAAAATTTTTTCTTTTTCAAAATCTCACCTCATGTAATATTCTTGATTAGGAAGCGGAGAATAATAAGCAGTAACAATAAAATATTTTTCCCTATTGTTTTCCTGTTCTTCTGCTAAAACATTTTTTTTCTGCATACTAAACAAAAAAAATGACAAAATCATACAAGAAAAAATTTTCTTCATTTATTTTTAGTTAATTTATAAACATCTCTAGATTTTATCACATTTAGAAAAAAAATACAAAAAAAGACCGATTTTTATCAGTCTTTATAAAATTTCTATAAAATAATTCAAAATCTCAAGTTTTTTTCAAGAATATTTTTTTGAATAATTCCTCAAAGTATCTTTAGATTTTAATAAATATTCTTGTAAAGCTTGTTGATTTCATCAAACTTTATTTTTCATTTCATTGTAGATTTCATCTCTTACCAATTTAAGTCTTTCTTTCTCAGCTTGAGTAAGTTCCGAAGAAAGAGTCTCTTTTGATTCTAACGTATTTTGAACAACTGGAGTAGGAGAATTGTTTACCAATTCGAAATTGTTTCAAAATTTATTTTTAAAAGCTTCAAATGTTTTTTTTCAAAAGTATCCAGCTTCAGGAGAATTTTTATCAAAAATTATTTTATTTTCTAATTGAAAATTTATCAAAATATCCTTTATAGAATCATATTTTCAGTCCAAATTTCAATTGTATAAATTTACCTCTTTAAGTAATTTTTGTAAATCTAAAACATCATCTGAGTTTGGATTTTCTGCTGAAACATAAAGATTTTTATACTTATCAATTTGAGAAGATTTGTTTGAATTTGAAGTACTGTCTTCTGGAGACTGAGAAGTTTCAAAATTTGTTTTTATTTGTGTATTTGAAGAAACTATACTTCCCTTTACAGTTTTTACTCACCAAGCAGCAGTTCTAATTCTTCCCTCATCTCAGTATCACATCCAAATATCTATTCTATCATGAAGATGTCAATTATCTCAAGAATTAACGATTGCTCATCATCTATCATTTACTTCTCAAACTCAAAATCACTCTAAATAAATCTTTGTTCAAAAAGGATAATTTCTTGGTGCAGCAATTGTTCAATTTGATGGTTTTTTTCAGTTTGCCGTATTTCATCAACCATTTAGTCTTAATTCTGTTTCATAACTTCAAGTTGTGTATTTTGATTGTCATGCTACTGGAGAATAGTAAGCTGTTACAATAAAATATCATTCCTGTCATTCTTTTGGTGTTTCAAGTGTCAAAAACTCTTTTTGTAAATCTTCAAAATTTTTTCAAAATTTTTGTTTTAAAGAATTTATAGTTTTATTTCAAAAATACCCAGCTTCATAATGATCTTTGTTTGGTACAATACCATTTTCAACTTGATAATTTACAAGAGCTTCTTTTATAGAATTGAAATTTCAATCAATTTCTCAATTATATAATCCCAATCATTTAAAAACTTCTTGAAGTTTTCTAACTTTTGTTTCACTAGAATTTTCATTTACTTGAGTTATAAGTCCATTTGCAAATGTTTCTTGTATTCAAAAAGAAAAAAATGCTAATAGTGTAAAACATAAAAATACAAAAATAGTATGTAAATATCGCATATAATAAATTAAAATATAAAAATGGAAGTTTCAAAATTTAATTGATTTTTGAAACAAAATACTTTTTTGAATTTTTAAAAAATATTTTACAAGGCTTAAATAAGTCAAAAACTCCATAAAGTATTTCCATTGCAGTCTTTTATTTTAAAAAGTAAATCAAAAAAGTCAAGTCATTTTTTAAAATAAGACTTGACTTTTAAAATTTTTATAGTGACTTTTAGGCTCAAACTATAACTTTTGCATGCCTAAGAACTTTTCCTTCCAATAAATATCATTTTTCAAATTCATCAAAAATGATTCAAGTTTCTTTTCAAGGAACAGTTGTCATTACATCGTGTAAATCTGGATTTACAGTTTCTCAAATAGAATTAAAAGGTTTTACTCAAAGTTTTTCTAAATCTGTTAAGAGCTTCTTTTCTAAAGACAAAATACCTTCAAAAAGACCATTTCTTTTCAAATCATCAGGAGTATTTTTTATAATCCTTTCTATATCATCAATTCTTGGTAAAATATTTTTTAAAATATCTGCTTTTAAAAAGAAAATCATATCTTTTTTGTCTCTCTCAACTCTTTTTTTATAATTATCAAAATCTGCCAAAGTTTTAGCTAAAATCTCTTTTGTTTTGTCTTCAGAATTTTGTTTTTCAGATTCTTTTTTTTCTTGTTCTTCAAGTTTTTCTGTTTCATCTATTTGATCAAGTTCAGACTCCATTTGGTCTATTATATCATCTTCCAAAATACTGTCTTTATCTTTATCTGACATATAAATTAAATTATTATCAATTAAATAAATACATTATAATCATTTTTGAGAATTTTCAAGATGATTTTTTGTTATTTATGAAATGATTAAAAAACTTTAAAATATCTTAAATAAAACAAAAAAATCAGTAAACAATATTTATTTTACTGATTTGGATTATTTATTTAGTAATCAAAGATTCCTAAAAATTGTGCCTTTTGGATTTGACCCCAACAAAAAAGCTATACGATTCTTTTTTTCTCACGAAAAAGCAAGTCATTTATCCAAATCAGCTGCCGAGCTAAAAAATCGAATCTCTCAATTAGAGTCGATTGCATTTGGTAAGTCTTCCCTTCAAGTAAGCATTTTATTAAATAATTTTATAAATGTCCTTTGATCATTTAAAGTTAATCTTTTTTCCTCTTTGTAGGCTCAAAGTTTTCACTCCGTTATGTTTATTTCTCACGTTAAACCTAGCATTTTTCTAAAATGCTCTGATGAATTTATCATATTTATTGCTGAGTCTGTCGCTTCTTGCGGAACTAAATCAAATCAAATTTCTTTTAAAAACTTCAAAACTTTCCTTTTGTTCTTATCTAGTTCCTCTGCTTTTCTTGCATTTTCAACTAAAATATTTCCTATTTTTTGATTCTTTTCTTTAATTTTATCTTTTTTTGATGATTCTAAAAATTTCTCTCTATTTTCAATATATCTTTTCAAATCTTCTTTTGTAAAAATATTTTCTATCTTTCTTGTATCTATTTTATCCTTAAAATTTTCTTTTATATAATTTATCAAATCTTTTAATTCTGCATCTTTATTATCTGGATTATCTAATATTTTTTTATTGTATCTAAAGCTGATAATTCGTCATTTATAGGTAAAAGCTCAGATTCTAATTTTTTATTTTCCTCATCAATAAGTTTTTTGCTTCATTCATCATCTATATCTGCTTCTAAAGCATAACTACTTCAAGGCAAAGAAACTTTTCTTTTCCCATTTTCATCAACTTTTATTACTTTTTCAGTATTTTCAAATTTTAAGCTTCAGTCAGCATTTTTGATAACTGGATTTCTGTCAACTCAAAGACTAACAAATTCTTTTGCTTTATAAGCTCAAACTTGTTCTATAGCTTCAAATTGAGATCTAAAATAACCTCACTCTCATCATTCTATTGAGATAAGTGAGTTTTTCAATTGTTTGTATTCTACTGAATTTATTCATACTTCTTGCACCATTTTTGTCAAAACCTCTGGTGAAAGAGCTTGTTTCAAATCTCTGATTATTTCTTTTCTGTTTTCAGGTGTGATGCTTTCATATTTTCTAAATACATCAGCATAAGCTTTATACTCAGGTTTTCATCTAAACTTTTCTGATAAATTTCTTAGTTCTGAAAAGTTTTGGATAAATCATTCATATTCTCTTGCATTAGCTTTAAATTCATTTTTTTTATCTATATTTTGATCTGAATTTTTATCTAACTTTTGTGTGTTTTGATTATTTTCTAAAGATTCTTTTTTGTTTTCTTGTATATTATTTTTGTTTTCTTGTATATTATTTTTGTTTTCTTGTGTCTCTTTTATATTACTTTGTGTATCCTCAATCTTTTTATTTAATCTTTGAGCTCAAGTTATTCTATTAACTATTCATTTTATCGCATCTCCCTTATTTGCTACTCAAAGTGCCTTTAAGCTCTTTATAAAACCCTCTGCTTGTTTATCTCACATTTTAGATATCTTGTTTACGACAGCATCCACCTCTTTTTCTGAAATTCAAAATCTCTCAAGTATAGGTCATACTTGAGTTTCTATGTCTCATGCTCTATTAGCCTCTTTTGCTTTATCTATTGATTTCTTTACTTGCGATACTTCTGCTTTTACTTGCTCTTCACTTTTTTCTACTTTTGCTAAAGAAGCCTGTTCTATGTTTTTTCAGTTCTCTATTGACATAAATTTTGATTTAAATTCTAGATTATATACAGAATATCATATTTAGTTTTTTATTGCAAATTTTTACATTTTTCAAAAAAAATACTTTTTATTTGACAAATTATTTTTTTTAGGTAAAATATAATTACAAAATAAAAAAGAAAGGAGGAAAAATATCTTTTTTATCCTTTAAATTTAGTACTATGAAAAATGCACTAATAAGAGATTTTAGCCCTGAAACTAGAGAGAGAGGAGGGACAAAAATTAGTAATATTATAAAAGCTGTTACTTTATGAGTTTGATTAGCTTTAACTCAAGGAGCACATGCAAAAAGTGATGACAACATAGTTACTGTTGATATAGATTGAAATACTTTCACTCAAGGAGTACATACAGAAAGTGATAACAACATAGTTACTGTTGATATAGATTGAAATACTTTCACTTATAATTTAAAGAATGAAGATATATTAACAGAATGTGATAAATATATGGAGAATGTTGATGTTTATGCTGATTGTGTAACTTGAACAGAAACAGCATTTGAAGCTCAAGAAGATTTAATCAATGCAAGATTGAATGAATCAGAAATAGGATTAGCTAATTCAGAAAGAGAGCTTGCTAGTTCTAAAAGAGAGCTTGCTAGTTCTAAAAGAGAGCTTGCTAGTTCTAATGCTAGATTAAAAAATGCACAAGCTAGAAATGAACAAACTAAAAAAGATATGAATGTAGCTAAAAACCAAATGAATATAGCAGAAAAAGAAGCAAATAGAGTTTATAAACAAGAAAGAAAAAAAGTTTTAGCTAACTAATTAAAAAATATTAAAAATTTGAGAAAAAGTAGAGTTTTCTTAGGAAAATTACTACTTTTTTTTTAAAAGGTTTTTATTTTTTTAAGTCAATAAAAATTTGTCAGAAAAATATTTTTTTGTATAATTGGAAAAATATTTTTTAAAATTAAAAAAATGAAAATAATTTCCTGGAATGTGAATGGAATAAGAGCTATTGCTAAAAAATGATTTACTGAATTTGTTTATAGAGAGAATCCTGATATTTTATGCTTACAGGAGGCAAAAGCTTTTGAATCACAATTTTTAAAAGAAATTTGAGAACTGGAAGGTTACAATTATGTTTGGCATTCTGGAACAAGAGCTTGATATGCTTGAACAGCTATATTTTTTAAAAAAGAAATAAAAATAATTTCAACTAAAAATCAGTTTGATGAAATAAATCATTTTCATGATGATTGAAGGATTACTGAGATTATTTTTGAAAAAGATGGTAAACAAATCGCTTTGATAAATGGATATTTCCCTAACTGATGAACTAGGGCTGACTGAACAGAAATGTTAACTTACAAACTAGAATTTTATGATAAATTGATAAATTATATAAATTCACTAGTTAAAGAAAAAAAAGAAGTTATTATAACTTGAGATTTCAATATCTGCCACACAGAAATAGATATAGCAAGACCAAAAGAAAATGAAAATTCTATTTGATTTTTACCTATAGAAAGGAAAAAAATAACTGAACTTTTAGAGAATTGATACATTGATACTTTTAGATATTTTTATCCTGAAAAAGTTAATGTTTACTCTTGGTGGAGCTATAGATGAGGAGCAAGACCAAGAAATGTTTGATGGAGGCTCGATTACTTTGTAGTTAACAAAGACTTTATTGATGAAGTTTCCGATATGGTTTATATGACAGAAATTGAGTGAAGTGATCATTGTCCGATAAAGCTTTTGTTAAAATAAGAGTTTTTTTAAAACTCTTTTTTATTTTTTAAAATTTTGATTATAATTAAGTAAATTTTTTAATATTTTTTAAAAGAAAATGAATAAATTTGAACAAGATTTTTTAAAGAAATATATTCCTGAAGGACAAGAACTCTTTCATATAATTCACACTCATCCTCTTGTTGTTATCAGAAACTTGATTGTTCAGATTATCTTACTTTTAGTTCTTCCGATTTGATTTTTTTATTTTTCAAAAACTCTTCACAAGCAAATTCCTTTTTTTTACTTTGAAATTTATATTTTTTTAGTATTTTTAAAAATAATTTATGATATTTTTAATTGGTACAATGATGTTTGGATTGTTACAAACACTTCAGTTGTAGCTCTAAACTGGTCTTTTTTCAAAGTAAAAACAGAAAGTATAACTTTTGAAAATATCGAGTGAGTTTGAGTTGATGAAGACTGAATTCTTGATAAACTGATGCGTAAGTGAGATGTAATTATTCACAAAGCGTGAGAAGAAGAGTTAATCTTGGAAAATGCTATCAATCCTTACAAAGCAATTGATGCGATTGAAGAAGCTAGTACAGCAAATGCTGATGATTGAGGAAATATCACAGAAGAAAGATTTAATTTATTGCTTGAAGCACTTTCTTGAGCAGTTTGAGAACATTTATGAAAAAAAGAAATAACTTGAACTTATAATGAAAAAAAAGAAAAACTAAAAAAAGAAATTCTTGAAAAAGCTGAACACACAGAGTGAACAATTGATTTGAGATAAAACTCAAATCTTTTTGTTCTTAAAAAATATTTTTTGAAATAAAAGAAAAAATAATTAAAATAAAAAAAACTTAATAATAAAAAAATGAAAGAAAATCTAAAAATTATTTTGAAGAATTTACCTTCTCTTCCCTGAGTTTATCAATTCTTTGATAAATCAGAAAAAATTATTTATGTTTGAAAATCTGTAAACTTAAAATCAAGAGTTAATTCGTATTTTAACGGAAAAGCAAAGCTAAATTTTGCTAAACAAAAAATGGTTTGAAAAATAGAAGATATAAAAATAATTATCGTAAATAATGAAACTGAAAGCTTGATTCTGGAGACAAATCTGATAAAGAAAAATAAGCCAAAATACAATATATTGATGAAAGATGATAAAAATCATATTTATATAAAAATCACAAATGAAGAATTTCCAAAAATCATAAAAACAAGAGTTTGACCAAATAGCAAAAAAAATAATTGAGTTTATTTCTGACCTTATTTAAGCTCAGCTTATGTTGAAAATATTTTAAAAATTATTAAAAAAATTTTTTGATATTGAGTTTCTGAAAATCATTTCTTTGTAACTAAAAATAGCTACAATTTAGATAAATATTTATTTAAATGAAATGAAATAAAAGAAAATATAAAAAATGAATATTCTAAAAAAATAGAGCAAATAAAGGATTTTTTAAAGCAAGATTTCAAAAAAATAATTCCAGAACTTGAAGAACAAATGAAAGATTTTGCAAAAAAGCTTGAATTTGAAAGAGCTCAAAAAGTAAAAGAAGATATTGAAAGTATCAAGTCTCTCGAAGTTAATCAGCTTGCTCGTGAGCATATAAATGGAGATTATGATGTAATAAACTTTTTAGAGAAATATGAGAAAGTATTTATTTGAATTATAAAAATCAGGAGCAGTAAAATAATTTGAATGCAAAATTTTGAAATAGAAAACAATTTAGAGGAAAATTTAGACGAAATAATAAACTTTTTTATTGAAAATAATTTACTTACTGATTATTTAGAGAACGAAGCCAAAATTCCAGATTTTATTTTACCAAAAGAGATAAATTTTAGTGAATTTGTAAAAAATAAAATTCATCTAGAAGTACCAAAAATCTGAGCTAAAAAAGATATTTTAAATCTCTGTTATAAAAATATTTATGAATTTGCTTACAAAAAATATATTTCAAGCTTATCAACAAAAGGTTTTACAAAGCAAAATATGATAAATTTATTAAATATTTTATGATATGAACAAAAAAACAAAAATATAATTTTTGAATGTAATGATATTAGTCATCTCTCTGGAACGCATACTGTTGCCTCTAGAAGTGTGATTGAAAACTGAAAAACTGCTCCAAATAAATATAAAAAATACAGAATAAAAACTCTTACTGATCAAAAAATAAACGATTTTGATTCGATGAGAGAAGTGATAACAAGGAGATTAAAAGAAATTTTGCATACTTGAGAAATTCCTGATTTGATAATTATTGATGGTTGAAAAGGGCAACTTGGAAGTGTTTTGGAAATTTTAGAAAAGTTCAAAAAAGATTCTGAATCAAGCTTAGAATGACAAAATTTAGAAATATTAAACCAGATACAATTTGTTTCTATTGCAAAAAAAGAAGAAGAATTGTTTTTGTTTAGAGATTGAGAATTTAAAAAATTTGTTTTGAAAAAAACGGATCAAGAATTAAAAATGATTCAAAAAATAAGAGACGAAGCTCACAGATTTGCCATTACTTTTAACAGAGATAGTAGAATAAAATCAATGAAAAAAAATATTTTAGAAAGTTTACCTTGATTCTGACCAAAAACTAGAAAAAAAATTTTGAAAAAATATTGAACTGTTGAAAATTTAGCAAATTTTGATATTTCTGAGCTACAAAAAGATCTAAACAAAGCACAAATAGAAGTTTTAAAAAATCATTGAATAATTTAAAAAAAAGAGCTTACAATTGTAAGCTCTTTAAAAATGTTATTTATTTATTAAAATCGTAGACTATCCCTTTTCTAGGATAGATAATCACTAGAGTTTCCTCTCTAAGAAACTTCTCAAAAGGATAGGAGAAGCATTGCCCCCCAATTGTTAGTATAACATCCCTCCCTCTTTTAAGCTCAGATAACGGAATTTCCGCTATACCTGTCACAGGATCAGTGTGAACTTCATCAAATCGGCCTCTACCATAGATTATCCTATGGTAGATTGGATGTCCATCAGGATCAACCAATCTAACTTTTTTCATTTTTAACACCTCCCTTTCTGAAAAAGCAATCAAATTATAAGTAATATTTTTAAAAAGTCAATTTTTAAAATTTAAATTTATCTAAATTAACTAAGAAATAATAAAAAATATAAATATTTGCAAAAATTTTTTAAAAGTGATAAAATTTATTTATAAAAAATACTTTTTAAAAATAAAAAATGATAGATTTCCTAAAAAAATATCAAAATAAAAAATTTGTAAAAAATACTTATTTCATAGTTTGAGCCTTTGTTGTTGCATTTGCTTTAAACCTTTTGATTTTTGAATCAATGAATTTTTGACAAAATTTGAAAACTTCTGTGTTGGATTCACAAAATACTTTAGAACAGCAGACTGAGGATAAAAAAGCAGATATTTATATAGAAGAGCAAAACTGAAAACTATTTTTAAAAAATAGTAAAGAAATTTCAGATTTACAAAGTATCTCTTTTTCTCTTGTTTATGATAACTCTAGCATAGAAAACTTAGAAGTAAATTCTACAATTTGAGAAACTCAAATAATTTGAGAAAAGTGGAGTGGAATCGAAACAGTGATTATAAATGCAAATGTTGAAAATATTGAAAAAAATAGTATTTTAGCGGAAATAAAAATCCAGAAAAAAGAAAATATAGCTTTCACAGCAATAAATTTAACAAATGCAAATTTTATAGATAAACAAGAAAATATTTTTAACTTGACAACTTCAGGAATAAGCTTATAAATAGCTTATTCTTTTTTTTATCTTTAAAATCTGTAAAATGAAAATAATTGATACACATTGTCATCCCTATTTAAACAGCAAAAAAGATATTTCAGGTATTTTAAAAAACTTTTTTGAAAACTCCTGAGAAGCTTTGATAATAATTTGAACTGATTTAGAAAATAGTTTAGAAGCGATAGAAATAGCAAAGACAAATGAAAAGATTTTTGTTGCAATTTGAATACATCCTTGTGACATAAAAAATCTAAATCTAGAAAACACAATCTTAAAACTAAAAAATATTTATAAGCAAAATCCTGAAAAAATAGTTGCAATTTGAGAAATCTGACTTGATTATTATTGGCTAGAAATAGATGCAAATAAGTTTTTTGAGGAAGGAAAAATTATTGATAGAAATGCTTTTAAAAATGAAATAAAGCAAAAACAAAAACTTTTTTTCAAAGCACAAATAAATTTAGCAAAAGAGCTGAATTTACCGATTGTTATACATAATCGTGATGCAAAAAATGATATTTTTGAGATTTTAAAAGAAGAAAATTTCAAAAATTTTGTTTTTCATTGTTTTAGCGAAAATTTAGATTTTGCAAAAAAAGTTTTAGAGTTTTCACCAAATGCAATGATAAGTTTTTCAGGTATTTTAACCTTTAAAAATGCTATTGAAATTAAAGAAACTGCCAAAGATATTCCTTTGGAAAATATCTTAGCAGAAACAGATAGTCCTTATCTCACTCCAATGCCATTTCGTTGAAAAGAAGAAAATGAACCAATTTTTACAAGATATGTTATAGAAGAGATTGTAAAGCTGAAAAATCAAGATTTAGAATATATAAGTGAAAAGATTTTTGAAAACAGTAAAAAATTTTTTTGAATTTAAAAAAAAAAGACGCTATTGCTTCTTTTTTAACTTTGGTAAAACAAGTCACAGCAAAAATAAAAATATCTCTGCAATAAACACAATATACAAGATAAAAACTAATCAAAACATATTTTTAGCTTGGCTTTCTATATCCGAAAAATAATAATAAATTTCTCAAGTAAAAAATCAGTATAAATTCCAAGAATAAAACAAAATAAAAGCTAAAATCAAAAGTTTTATAAAAGTTAAAACTAGAAAAAATATTTTTCAAAAAATTCACGAATAATCTAAAAGTGAGAATCTCTGGATTATTGCTGTGTTTAACCTAAACATAAAGCAAATAATCATTATAAAAAGTATATGTTTAAAAATTTCTATTTTTATTCAAAGATCTTTTTCAGAGGCAAAACAATATTCTCAAGCTATACAATAATGAACTTGAAGTATTTGCAAAACAAATCATATTCAAAAAATAACTGATGCAAGACAAAAAATAGAAAAAATCATCATCAAAGAATAAGAAAGCAAATTTCCTCTAGTTTTCCCTGTTCAGTCAAAATCTGCAATCAAAAATGTTCTAAAAAATGAGATCATAAAAATAATTTAAAAGTAAAATTTATTTAGTTTCTTTCTCGTCTTGATAAAATTCTTGATTTTTCCTAAAGACTTCTTTAAATCAATCAGCATCACCATAATCAGCAAAATATTTTTCCCAATTATGAGAAGAATTCATTTTCTTTGCATGTTTTATCGGACACCAATATTTTTCTGTTCTTCAAGCTATTTCCACAGCATAAGCAAAAAGTCAATTTACATAAGAACAATAAATACAATTCAACTTTTCAACCCAGTTTAAATAATCAAGATGTTTTCTTTCAAGAGTGATATAATCAGACCTTTTCACCAACGGGATACGATAAAGTCTCATAGCAGTTTGTTGGTACATAAACAAAAATAAATCTAAAATCACAGCTGGAATCATCATAGAATAGATAAAAGGAATAGAAAGATATTCTCTAAAAGTTGTAGATTTAGTTGTTTGCCAAAATGATCTTTTTTTCTTTTTATTTTCAAGCTTCTGTTCTTTTGAAAAAGTTATTTTTCATTTTATGTATTCAAAATTGTATTTTTTCTTTATTCTTTCATATTCTTCAGCTAATTCTTTTCTCTTATTTTCTATTTCTTGTAAAATTCTACTTATAGTTGATTTCATTTTTATTTTTATTAAAATTAAAAGTAAGTATAATGTAGCAAAAATAACAAATTAGTCAAATTTTAATTTTAAAAATATGAGAATAGATAAATATTTAGCAAATTTAGGTTTAATTAGCAGAAAAGATTGCAAAAAAGTAATAAAATCAGAAAATATTTTTTTAAATGGACAAATAGTTTTAAAAGAGGATCAAAAAATAAAATTTTGAGACAAAATAAAGTTCTTTGATGAAGAAATAGAATATAAAGAAGATATTTTTTTGATTTTAA
This sequence comes from Candidatus Gracilibacteria bacterium GN02-872, assembly GCA_003260325.1. Classification (GTDB taxonomy): domain Bacteria; phylum Patescibacteriota; class Gracilibacteria; order BD1-5; family UBA6164; genus GN02-872. The sequence goes on from MOLU01000003.1 coordinate 91,348, forward strand.
ATAAACCAAAAGATTTTGTTTGCTCTAGAGTTGAAGAAGCTTGAGCATTAAGTATTTATGAAAATATTTTTGATTGTCCGTATTCAGAACTTTTAGAAATCGTTTGAAGGCTTGATAAAGACACAACTGGACTTGTTTTGTTTACAAATAATTGAAAAATAATTCACAAACTTATTTCACCGAAAAAAAATATTTTTAAAAAATATATAGCAACTCTGGAGTCTGAAATAAACCAAAAAGAAATAGAGAAACTAGAAAAGTGAGTAATAATTGATGAAAATTACAGAACAAAAAAAGCAAAAGTAAAGCTTTTAGAAAGTAAAAAAATAGAGATTTCTATAAGTGAAGGAAAATTTCACCAAATCAAGAAAATGCTTGAAGCTGTAAATAACAAAGTTTTGGAACTTAAAAGAATTGAGATTTGAGAGCTAAAACTATGAAATTTAAAAGTTTGAGAATGGAGATATTTAAACGACGAAGAGACAAAATATTTACAAAATTTATAAAAAGCTAGAAATTCTAATTTTCTAGCTTTTCTCAAAAATCTATTTCTACAAAAAATTTATTTTCTTTTGAATAAATTTGGCAATGGTATCATAAAAATCTAAGTATTTCCTTAATCAAAGAAAGTCAAAGTCAATATCAATTTTTGATTTTTTCGCTTCTATATCCTTTAGAAATAAGTTTTTGTATTTCTTCTTCTGTATAATCTTTTTCAATTTTGTTTTCAAAAATGATTTTTTTGTTTTCTATTTTTATAAATAATTTTTTATCTTTTGAATATTTTAAGGCATTTTCAATCAAATTCCTAACTATTCTTTTAAACAATATTTCATTAGTTTCGATATAAAAATTAAATTCTCTATTTTCTATAAAAATATTATTTTTTTGATCAGAAAAATAAGAATTTATATAAGCTTTTAAAAAATTTTCTAGATTTATATCATCTCTTTCAGAGATATTTAAAGATTCCGAAAAACTAAGCAAAACATCAATTATATTTATCATATTTTTTAACTCCTCTTGGCTTTTTTTAACAATTTTCTCATCAAATCAATATTTTAAAACTTCTAAATTTGAAAAAATAACTGAAATTGGAGTTTTTAGTTCATGGGCAAGATAGTGATTATAATCCTTCAAATTTTTATTATAATTATCAATTTTCTCAAAATGTTTTTTTCAAAAATAATAAACTATCAAATAAATTATAAAAGAAATAATCAAAATAGATAAAAAGGCACTTAAAGTAGTTAATTTATTTGAAAAAATTCAATAAAAAATATCTTTAAAAAAATCAAAAATAGAATTATCTCACAAAATTCAAAAAAATAATGAAAAACAAGAAATAATTATAGCAATAACAATAAAAAATGTAGCTTTTAAAGCAAGAATTTGTTCTCTTTTCATATTTTTATTCGATTATGTATCAAATTCACTTTATAGTTTTTATAAAATTTTTACCAAGTTTTTTTCTAATAGAATAAATGTGAGATTCTAAAGTTGTACTATCAAACTCAAGATTTTCTTCACTTTCTCACCAAACATATTCCATAATCTTTACTTTGTTTTGAGGATATCAAAGATTTTTTGCCAAAAGTTCAATTATTAAATATTGTTTATAAGTAAAAATTTGTTCTTCTCAATTTAAAAGTATCTTTTTTGAATCAAAATTTATAGAAATATTTCAAATTTGTTTTATGTTTTCAATTTTATTATTTCACCTTTTTAAAATTGATTTTATTCTTGCGATAAGTTCCTCTATTTCAAAAGGTTTTGTCATATAATCATCAGCTCACAAATCAAAAAGCTCTAATTTATCATCAAGCATAGAATTTGAAGTCAAAACTATAACTGGAATATTTTTTCAATTTGATCTTATTTTAACCAAAAATTCTTTTCCATTCATAATTGGCATATTTATATCCAAAATAATCAAATCATAATTTGAATTTCAAAGTTTAGAAAGAGCTTCTTCTCAACAAAAAGCTCATTCTCAAAGAAAATTATTTTTTTTAAGCAAAAAAATAATATTTTCTCTCAAATTTTTATTATCTTCTACAACCAAAATTTTACTCATTTTTTCCAAAAATATTTAATAATTTCAAGTAAATTTTAACTTAACTTTTATTATATTTGTAACTTAATTTCTTATATTATACTTATGAATAATTTTTTATCAATATTTAAAGCAGAAAATGTTCGCAAAAGCTTAGAAAATATTTTGTCTAGGTTTACTTTATCAATGCTACTTTCAATTGTAATTACATTTTTATCAATTTATATAATTTATTTAGAGAAAGAATCTATTTCAAAAGAGACAACAGAGCTTGCAAGAATAAATATTTCTTTATTTTTAACTTTTTTTATAAGTGTTTGAACTTACATCTTTTGAGAATCTTATGGTCTAAGTAAAGTTAGAAATACTGTTTTGCAACTTGTTGCAATTATACTGTGATTTATGTTTTGCCTGTATTTTGAAGCAAATCCTAGTAATTTTGAAAATCACATATTTTTTATGATAAGTTTTATTTGTGCGATTTGTTTTATATTTTTTGCACCTTACGTAAAAAAAATATTTAATAAAAAAGAAGAAATTAAAAAAACTCAAGAAAATTATTATGCTTATTTTTCAGCTATTTTATACAGTCTTTCAACTGCAATTTTGATATGATGAATAATTTTTATTTTAACTTCAATTTGACTTTTTACGATTGATGTACTGTTTAAAGCTAATATTTGATGAAGAGCTTATTGATATGCTTTTAGTATTGCATTTTCACTTATTGCTTCAGCTATCTGATTAAATAGTATTCCTCAAAAAGAAAGCTTTGAGAAAGGAAATTATAATGAAAATCATTTTTCTTTATTTTTGATAAAATATGTTTTAATTCCTTTTATTTTTGCGTATTTTGTTATTCTTTATGTTTATAGCGCAAAAGTTTTGATTGATTTTTCAAATTGGCCTAGAGGTGAGATTTCTTGGCTTGTGATAATTTTTTCAACTTTTTGATATTTTACTTATATTTTATCATATATTTATGAAGAAAAAATCCATTTAATAAAGATTTTTAGAAAATATTTTCCTTTTGTAGTTTTACCTCAGATTTTCATGCTTTTTTATTCAATATTTTTAAGAATAAATCAGTACAACTTGACTGTAAATAGATATTTTGTTTTGCTTTTTGGTTTTTGGCTTCTTTTTATAACTATTTATTTTATTTTCTCAAAAAGAAAATATTTAGCTTTTATAGTTTTTAGCTTATTTAGCTTTTCAACAGTGATTTCAATTTGACCTTGGTCAGTTTATAAACTTCCTGAAGGTTTACAAACAGAAGAGTTAAAAAAAGACTTAAAATTTGTTTGAATTTTGAAGGAAAATGGAAAAATTATACCTTTTAATAATAAAGAAAAAGGCAAAAATAAAGAAATTTTAGAAAAAAGAAGAGAAATAGAAAATAGAATCAGATACATTTGTAATTGGCATAACTGTGAAAAGCTAATAAAAGATTTGAAATTAGAATGAAAAATAAAAGAAAATTATGCTTATAATTTGCATGATTACTTAGATAGTTCGTATTATGAATATTCTTACATTGACAAAAATGGAAATTTTGATGTCTTAAATATTTATTTCCCAAATATAGATGAAAGAAAAGAAATAAAATGATATGAGTATCATTATTCACAAATACCTACTTATAAAGAAAAAACTAGTAAAAATTATATTTATCTAAATTTCAAAGAGAAAAAAATTTATGTTTATGAAAATTGAGAAAATATTGATATTTTAGACTTTACAAATATAATAGAAAAGATAATTAAAGAGTATTGAGAGATATGAAGTATAAAGGAAAAATTAGAAAAACCTTTAATTTTTGAATTAGAATGAAATAAAATAAAAGCAAAGCTATTTATAAATGGAGCTTATTTCAGAATAAAAGATTGAAAAACTTATGAATCTGATGATAATTTTAGAAATACAATCTCTTGAGAATTTATTTATTCTAAAAAATAAAAATATTTTATAATTTAAAATGACTTTCAAAAAATATGAGAAAATGTATATTGTTTATTTTAACTACTATTTTTATAGTATCTTGTTCAATTAGTTGAGCAAATGATCCTCAAAAAAATACAGATTTAGAACATATCTGAAATGTTACTTCTGGTGAGAAACTAACTACAGATAAACTAAATTTCCACTTTGATTATCCTATTTATGAAGGATCAACAATAGATAAAACTATAAAAGAATGGTGAGAAAAGCTCATAAATGACGCAAATAAAGAAATCGAAGAAAATAAAAAGAACTGATTAAAAGATATAACTCCAGAATTGTATTATTCATTTAATAAATATAAAGATAAGTGAATAAATAGCATAGTTTACAATGTTTGAAAAATGATTTCAAGAGGTCATCCAGAAAACATTATAAAAATATTTTACATAGATGAAAAGTGAAAAGAAATAAATCAAAATGACTTTTTTAAGTTTACAGAGCAAACAAAAAATATTTTTGAGCAGAAGCTTTTAAACAAAGTAAAAACTATTGAATGAGTTTTTGAGGATCAAGAAGCTTTAAAATCTGTAGTAAAAAATTATTTAAATGATATGAAATTTTACTTTGATTCTGAAAAAATAGTATTTTTATTTGAACAATATACAGTTTGACCTTATTCTAGTGGAATTTTAGAAGTAGAATTTTATTTCAGTGAATTAAAAGAATATTTAAATCCAGAAATTTTTCCTGAAATAAAAAAAGAATTAGAGAAAAAGCAAGAACAAGAAGCAAAACAATCAAATCTAAAAAATGACGAATCAAACTCTTGAAAAAATGAAGTAAATGCAGCAAAAATAGAAACAAAAACTTGAACTCAAAAAGAAAAAACAGCTAGAAAAGATTGAAAGAAATACATAGCTTTGACTTTTGATGACGGTCCAAGTAAAAAAACAACTCCTCAATTATTAGATATTTTAAAAGAAAATAACGTAAAAGCAACTTTCTTCGTACTTTGAAAAAACGCATCATTTTTCCCTGAAATAATAAAAAGAGAACATGATGAATGACATGAGATCTGAAGTCATACTTGGGATCACCCAAACTTGCTAAATTTATCTGAAGCAAAAATAAAAAAACAAATAGAATCAACTGATGAAGAAATACAAAAAATTATTTGAATAAAGCCAACTCTACTTAGACCTCCTTATGGAAGTCATAACAAAAAAATTGATAATATGGCTAAAAAAACAATTGTTATGTGGAATGTAGATAGCTTAGACTGGAAAAATAGAAATGTAAAGAAAAATCTTTCTACTGCACTAAAACAAGTTCAACCAGGTTCTATAATTCTTTTTCATGATATTCACCAACCATCTGTTGATACAATTGATTCTCTGATAAAAGAGCTTAAAAAGCAATGATATGAATTTGTAACTGTTTCTGAATTACTTCAAGAACACACTGATATAGAAAAAAAAGTTTGTTTCGGAGAGTTTAAGTGTGATGCTTACTAACTTATTTTTAAAAATATGACTTGAATAACTGAAAAAACGACAGGTAGTTGATTATTAAATGATTCAATAAACAGTTTTGTAAGTACTTCTGAAAAATATTTAAATGTACTTATAGAGTATGCAAAAGATTTTTCTCCAAGACTACTTTGAGCAATTTTAGCTTTATGGATAGGGTTCAAAATAATTTGACTTTTAAATAATGTGATAAAAAGATCAATGGAAAAAGCAAGAATTGATCCGATGATCAAAGCTTTTTCCTTGAGTTTTATCTCTATTGTTTTAAAAATATCTGTTTTTCTTAGTGCTGCTTCTATGCTTGGTTTCCAAACTACTTCGTTTGTAGCTTTGTTTACAGCAGCCTGAGTTGCAGTTGGTATGTCTCTTTCAGGAACTTTACAAAATTTTGCTTGAGGAATAATTATTCTTACATTTAAGCTTTATAAAATTTGAGACTATATTTCGATTTGATGAAATGAATGAACTGTAAAAAGTATTCGTATTTTTCATACAATTATTCTAACTCCAGATAGAAAAACTCTAATTGTTCCAAACTCTCAAATAAGTAACTGAACAATGATAAATTTTTCAAAAGAAGAAATCAGAAGGTTAGATGTAAGTATTTGAATTTGATATGATTCTGATATAAATTTTGTTAAAAATATTTTTATGAAAATACTTGAATCTGACGAGAGAATACTTAAAACAGATGACCATAACATAAATATTTTTGTAAATGAATTAAGAGACAGTGCAGTTTTAATAACTATGAGATTTTTTGTTCAATCTGAAAATTTATTAAAGGTAAAATGGGAGGTTTATGAAAAAGTATTGATTACTTGTAGAGAAAACAATATTACCATACCATTCCCTACAACAGATATACACTTATATAACAAATAGTATTGATTTTTCAGAAAAAATATTTATAATATAAAAATAAATTAGCAATAAATACTTTTTATATATGAGAAAAAATGAATTTCAAACTTTTGAAAAAGAATACTGTCCATTTACTGAACTTGTTCATTTCTTATCAAAAAAATGGATGATTGTAGTTTTAAAATCAATAAGTGATTGATGTAAATCATTTACAGATATAGAAAAAAATTTAGTTTGAGTAAATCCTAGAATCCTTTCAAATAGACTAAAAGACTTACAAGAGAAAAATTTTGTTGTTAAAAAAATTTTGACAAAATGAGCTCACAGAGCTGTTTACTGTCTGACTCTACAGTGAAAATCATTATCTTGACATATAGATTCGATTTCAGCTTGGGCAAAGGAAAATTATGAAAAAACTAAGAAAAATTCTTAGTTTTTTAATTAAAAAAAATTTCTAAAAATTATGAAAAAATTTATTATAAGTATTTTTCTGACTATCTTAATATTTTTTAATTTATTCACAAAAGAATCTTTAGCTTGCTCTATTCCTCCAGATATTTTAAATAGATTTTATGTTTATGAAGAGAATAACAAGCTAAAAATAGAGTACAGCCTTTACACTTGGCAAAAAATAAAGGAAAAACTTAAAAAATCTTTCAAGGAAAATACAAACAAAGATTTAACTGAAGAAAATATTGATGTTTTTATTCAAAAATATATAAAAGAAATATCCAGTTTAAGCCTAAATTGAATTCCTATTGAATTAAAACTTGAATCTGTAAAAATAGATGAGCAAATGGAAGACTGAAATCCATATTTACTAATCAGATTTGAAACACAGTTTACTGAATTGCAAGAAGAAAATAAATTTAAACTTACTTATAAAAAAGAAATTTTCAAGAAAATTTCTGATTTGGTTCATTCTTATATTTATTCTGATATAGAAGACGATTTAGAAATGGACGGTTCATTTAAAAAGTGAGATAAGCAATTTGAAATTTACTATTTTAAATGATGGAAATACTGAATTTCAAGCGAATTAACAAAAGAAGAAGAAAAAGAATTAGAGTACAATTTAAATATTTTAAAACTAGAAAAGGCTGAAAATCCATACAAAAAAGAAATCAATAAAGTTTCAGATTCACCTTTATTGACAGTAAACAACAATAATAATTTAAAAATAGATTGAGTTAGGATTTGAAAATATTTTGAAAACTTTTTAAACAAAGATATTTGAATCTTTATGCAAATATTTGGAATAATTTTTGCAATTTGATTTTGAGCTTTACACTGACTTCTCCCTTGACATGCAAAAAGCATAGTATGAACTTTTACTTTGAATCACAAAAACTCAAAAAAAGAAATACTTATTTTGATTTTAGCTATAACACTTTCTCACACATTTTTTATTTTTTTAATTGCTATTTTTATACAATTATTAAATTATTGAGTTTGAACTTCTAGCTTATTTGTAAGTAATTTAAGCCATTTTTGATATATAATTTTTTGATTATATTTTTGTTTTTATGCAGTCAAAAATATTTTTTTGAAAAAAAATCACGAAAAAAATTGTAGTTGTGGATGCAAACACAATCATGAACACAATGAAGAAAAAAAATCTTGATTAAAAAGAGCCTTAGTTGCAGGAATTATTTTTTGATGTAACCCTTGTATAGATGCATTAGTTTTATTTATATTTTCTTTTAGCATTTGAAATGTGTTTTATGCAAGTTTGATTGTTTTAGCTTTTAGTTTAGGACTTAGCTTGATGCTTGGATTAATTGCATTTTTAGTTGGAAAATGATATAAATTTCTATCAAGCAGAAGTTGAGAAAGTATCAAAAAAATACTTGACTTCCTAGTTTTATGAATGTGAATAGTGATTATAGTAATTTGAGCTTTGTGAATCACTTAAAAAAGTAGGTTAAATTAACCTACTTTTTATGTTAGAATTCTACATCATCAGCAATGTTTCATTCTCATTGTTCTGCAAATTTCTTCAAGTACTCGTGTTTTTTAGCTTCCATATGAGTCATCATTTGTGCCATATTTGCAGTGTTACTCATATGCTTCATCGCAGCACTACTCATATCTCAAATAGAAATTCCAAAATTTTGTTGTAGCCAAGCAGCTCCATCTAAACCTGATTCATAAGCAGCTTGTTGAGCTCATTGCATTTCATAATAAAACTTTATGTCATTTTGAATTTTTGAAACAAAATCTTCTCAAGTAGAGTTATTTCAAGAATCTTTTTTCAATGAAGAAAATTTTGTATTTGCAGTTGGATTTGCAAAATACTGACTATAAAGTGACATAACAGCCATAGTTTGATCTTCTTGCATTCTTTTTATCCAGATTTGATTTGCTTCATCAAAAATAGGTCTTTCTACTCAAAGAGCTTTACAAATATCATCTTCACTAAATCCATTTGACAAGAAATATGCACTACAAGCATAATCTTCCAAAGTAATTCAGTGAATAGGTTCAAGCAAAGGGTTTGATTCATCAAAACTTACCTTTGCAAAATTATCAAACTCAGAGTTGTAAAGTTCTCAGTTTTCATCATAAGAAAACAAGAAAGAGTCACTATCAGCATTATAATCATTACTCAGTTTTTGCATCAAGTTATTGTTTGCTTTTAGTTGAGCTTGTTCTTCAGGAGTTCATCTTTTTCCTGCTGCTCTCATCTCAATCAAAGTTTTGTAACCGTTATCCATTAAGTTATCAAATGCATCTAGATATTTTTCAGTAGCAATCAAAAAAGATGCATCTCCTTTATAATATCAAAGTGCATTTGCTTCAGCTTTGTAATCTTGAATATCTTTTTTCCATTGTAACCTAACTGCTTCAGCTTCTGCAAAATCATTTGCATCCATTGCAGCATTCATTTCAGCTAAGTTATCTTGGATTTTATTCACTATACACATAAGTTCGTTATTGTACTCAATATGATTATCAAAGCTCCCTTTTGCATAGTAAACACCGTCATCATCATAACCTCAAGTTACTGAAGCATCAGAAGAAATTTCATCAGATTTTGAAAAATCATTTTGACCAAACATGTTCTTAAACAAATCTTTAAACATAATATTTAAAATTATAAAATAAAAACCCGGCTAAGCGGGTAGTTTATAGATTAGTCATCTTCATATTTCTCTAAGAATTCATCACCAACATCATTCAAAACAGCAGTAAATCTTTGGATTTCATCATTATTTGCTTTTAGTTGAGCTTGTTCTTCAGGAGTTCATCTTTTCCCAGCAGTTCTCATCTCAATTAGAGTTTTATAACCATTATCCATCAAATCATTCCAAGATTTTAAATATGAAGTAGCTGCATCAAGAAGCATTCTATCATTTCATCTAAAAGCTCCTATTTCATCAATTTCTTTTTGATAAGATTTTAAATCTTCTTTCCATTGTAATCTCACTTTTTCTGCTTTTGCAAAATCATTTGCATCCATAGCTGCATTCATATCATTCATGTTGTTTGTAACTTGATTTGTAGTTATTATGATTTCATCATTGTAATCAGTTGGATCGTTCAAATCTACTCCATCATCATTATCATCGTCATCTCAAAGAATTTGTTTTAGTTCTGGGCTCATTTCAGGAGCTCAACCAAACATTTGTTTAATAGAATCAAAAAATCCCATAGTTTTATTTTTAAAATATAAAATAACTTTTTAAAAGTTGCTTATATTATATTTTTTTATTTTAAAAGTCAATTTTTTTATAATTTTTTTCTTAATAATAGTCTTTTTTAAGCTCAGAAATATATTTCTCAAAATCAGAAATTTTTCCGTTTCAAATTTTTTCAAAATACTCAATTGCTAAATTTTTCATTTTTCTATTTTCCAAATTTGCTTTTTGCTGCACTTCAGAAAAATATTCTAAAATTTCTTCATATAATCTCTTGTTTGAGGCTAAATTTTCTAATTCAAATTCATATAAAACAAAATCGTTTAACTCTTTAAAAAATATTTTTTTATTTGTCTCTGTGAAAACTGGAACAATAGCAATTTGCTCTAAGTAAACAGTAGCACGATAAATAAAATAAGCAAAAAATATTTCTTTTGCGCTGAAATATCAAGCTGAATTAATAGTTTCATAATTTTTCTCCAAATCGCTAGCTTTTTCCTCTGCTAAATCACGAACTGTAAGCTCCAATTCACGCATTTTTGTGCTTGGATTAAAAATATTTTGCGTTTTACAAAAAGGACAAGTTATATAAGTCGAAATAAAATAATATTCTTTTAATTCTAGTTTTCATCAGCAATTTTTACAAAAAAACTTATCTTTTACTTTTTCATACTCAGCCAAAATCTCATTTAAATCATCAGCAACACTTTTCTCTTTTAAGTCCTTAAAAGCTAATTCTTCAAATTTTTCGACTTTCATCTTCCAGTTTTCTAGCAAATCTACAAACCATTCAAATTCTTCTTTTTTCTTTTGCATAGAGCTTTGCAAAGATTGTTCAAAAGTCATCAAATATTTTGGCTTGATTTGGCTCTCAAAAACATCTTCTGCTTTTTGAATAATTCCTTTGTATTGGCCTTCAATTCAGTTTTTAAAATTAAAAAAATTACGTTTATAGGCATCTGCATCAGAATCATAAGTTTCTTGAATTGTCATTTTTACTTCATTTGTTAATTCTTCAGCTTTGGCAAGCAATTTTTTTAAAAAATCAGAAAATCTTTGTTGTAGTTCATTCATTTTATAAAATTCAGTAAATAATAAATACAATATGTGTCACAATATGTGCAATCATAGCAGTTTCTAATCACTTTTTAAAATATAAATATCCAAAAACCACTCATACAATAGCATTTCAAAAAATAATGTAACCTATAAGTTGCCAAGTTATAGCTCAATTTAGAGAAATAATAACAATTGGCAAATGTAAAATTCAAAAAATTATCGAAGAAATGATGATTCAAAACCAAAAAATATAATTTTTCTGACTTTTAAAGATTTTTGAAAAAATCCAAACAAAAAGCGTCATAATACCAAAACGAACCAAAATTTCTTCTGTAATTCATCCATACAAGAAACGAGTAATTGGATTCATTTCGTTTTGCAAGAGGCTTATTGGTACATAGTTCTGAAAAATAAGAAACACCAAAAAAGCACAAACAGCAGAAATAATTCATCAAGAAATTCAATAAGAAAAAATATTTTTTTCTAAAATTGTATTTTTTCAAACTAATCTTTCAAAAAATGGAAGTTTTAAGTTTACTTTATCATAAAGTAAGACTCCGATTGTAATCAAAATAATGAGTAAAATAGTTGGATTTATAAGCAAAAGTAGTTTGAGTTCAAAATCAGAAATAGTCTTTGGAATGGATCAAAGTAAACTTTCTGGAAGAGAAATTTTCATCAAAAGAATTGATAAAATTCATCAAAATCCAATTCAAAATAATAAAAACCACAATTTTAATTTTGAAAATCTCATAAAATTTTATTATTTTCTAATCTTTTAAAAAATTATATTCTTGATTTCTCTAAAATCAAATTTAAAAAAAATTAAAAATATTGATTTATTTTAGAAAAAGCTTAGAATATTCATAAGGAGTTTATTTATTTTCTAGAAATAATCATATGTTAGGAATTATAAATTTTTTCTTTTTGCCAAGCCAAAACAGAGCAAAAAGTATTTTTGAGGAAAACTCAACTTGAAAAAAATTATTTATTTGTTTGTTTTTATCACTTTTGATGGCTTTAATGATATTTTCTATTGTTTATGTAGCCCCTCAAATTACAGGAAAAGAAAATGTTATTACAAGTAATATTGATTGAATAACTGTTTCTTCATTTATTGTAAAAGATTCAATTTGAAATATTTTTACATTTTGACAAGGAGCACCAATTGTAAATAATATTTTATTTGTAGTAGTAGGAGCTTTTGCTTTTTTTGCAACTTCTATAATTATTTGAGGAATAAATTCTATTTTTTCTAGAAAAACAAATTTTCCAAATAATATACTTGTTTGGAATATTCCTCTTTTTTGCATCATAATTGCTGCATTTATTAGTTGAGCTCATTTTATAGCATTTTTTGATTTAGTAAATGAAAATTTAAAAAATGAATGAGTTTGGTGGTTCATCACAAGAATCGTGGTAATTTTTTTACTTATTTGGTCTGTAGTCTTATTTATAAATTTGAGAAAGTGAGCTATAGAATCAGAAAAATAATTTTTAAAAAATAACTAAATTACGCTTGGGATGATTTACATTTGAAAAAGCAGTTTTAGAGTTTTCTAAGTATTTTCCAAAAGAAGCTCAATAAAAAGAAGACTTATAATCTTCTTTTTTATTTACTTCAAATTATCTTTTCAAAACTTGTTTTGTGAGTTTTTGGAATTCTTTTGCAAGTCAATACTCAAAAACAAATGCGTTCCACGCAGCATCTTCACTTAAAACTCAGTGAGAAATATTTTCAGGAATTTCTCAAGAATTGCTAGCTTCAACATCGCAAAACCAAGCTGGGCTTTCGTAGTATTTTAATAATTTTTTTATTTTTGGTCTAAGACTTTTCCACTTTTCAAAAGCATCATTGACATCCTCAAGCATCCCATTCATTTCATTTAAAATACTTTCCATTTCTATAATTTTATCTAATTGTTTTTTATTCATAAAAACTATTTGTTAAGATATTTTTCTAAAATTTAAATAAATAATTTTAGTTTTTATTTTCCACAGCTGGATGATACTTTTCAAGATTTTGATATAAATCTTTTTGATTTTGTTCAAATGCTTTTTGATTAGCTTCAATAGTTCATCAAACAGCCATACGGAAGCCTCTCAAAGACACAAATCCATTTCATTGGAAAAAGTGTCCAGCTCATTCATACAAATAAAGTTCTGTATTTTCTGGTCTTTTCTCTTTGATTTGTTTTGCCATTCCTGCGCTATCCCACATTTGATCATCAGTCCCTGCAAAAAGTACAATATTTGCTTTTGTATTTTCTACTTTTATACGTTTTTCCTCAGCATTTGGATCAAGTTTTATAGCAGAAGCATATCAATCCTTAAAAGAAACTGCTCATTTTGTCATCATTGGAATCATTTGATTTTTTATAAAAGTCCAAAAGTCTGATTTTGTCACATCTATGTAAGGCAAAGGCTTACCATCTTTTGACCAAGAAGAAGTATTTTTTGTAAAATCAAGAGCAGAATAAACGTGAGATCCTGGTGCATACAAAATAACTTGTGAAATACTTGGATAATATGTTGACAAAAGTAATGCATATTCAGAACCTTTTGATGCAGCTACAATAGTAATTGGAGAATCTTTTCAGTAATGCTTAAAAATGTATTCTTCTATTTCTGAGAAGTACTCTACTGGAACTTCCGCTAAAGTTGGTTTTTGATTCGGCATTCAAAAGAAGAATAAAGACAAAACTTGATATCATTTTTCTGCGAATTTAACGGCAACATCATAGTTTGTACTTCAGTCAGAACCACCAAAAGTAACTATTACACCTTTGTATTTAACTTGTTTTGGAGTTAACTCAAATCAATTTAGATATTTTCCTTGTATATGTTTAACAGTTACATTTTCAATATTTGTGTTATACAAGCTCAAGTTTGTTGGATCCTGATAAACTGAAAGACCAGCAATATTTTTTATTTTTTCTTCACTTGGACCAAATTTATAATCATTATAAAATCTCATACCAAAAATTATTGCAACAATAATAAGGATAATGATAAGCAAAACCAATAAAGTTTTTCAAAGTATTTTTAATATTTTCATAATTTCGTAAATTAAAAAATAAAATACAAAGCTTCTAAAAATTATTTAATTTGGTAGCTAACATTTACATAAACAGAAATTTTTAACTGTCAAAGTGAAATATTTGAGTTTTCTGTAGATTGTCACTCTTCTCAAGAACTAGCAGTATTTGACTGTGAATAATTATTTCAGAAAAAGAATGGTTCTAAGCCATTTTCTTCGCTAATGATAACTGGTTTTCAAATTTCTACTTCTCATAGTTTTGCTAGTTCTTCAGCTTTTTGTTTTGCTTTTTTCATAGCTAATTCTCTTGCCTGAGTAAAAATTTTTGCTTTATCTTGAACATCATAATCAATTGATTCAATATTGACTGTTTCAATATTTGTAAGCTGATTTATAAGTTTCTCTAGTTCTTTTACACTTTTATTATCAAGATTACGAAAAATAATGTGCATTGAATAATTAGCTGTATATCAATTTATTTTTCTTCATTTTCCTGATTCATAATCATAATCCGTGTTGATAGACATATTTTCAGTTTTTATATCTTCTGTTTTTATTGAAAAATTTTTTAACAGTGCTTGAGCTTCTGCAACTTTTAGATTAACTGAGTCTTGAGCTTCTTTACTCGTTGGTCTTGTTGCAGAAAAACCAATTTTAAGATTTGCTAAGTCTGGAGTTATAGAAACCTCTCATTTTCATTGAACATTCAAAGTTTGCAACTGATGTTTTTCAGTTGAAGAATAATTTAATGATGTAGAAAATTTATTATTTATCATCATTATTCCAATAATTATTGTCATACAAATAATTGAAGTTTTTATAATTTCTTCACTTTTCATAATCAAAAAATTTAAAAAATAAAATACAAAGTCATTGTAATCAAAAGTTCTTTAATTTAAAGAGAAATAAATTTTATTTCAAACTTATATAAATTTTAAACTTTTTGTTTTCAAAATCATATTCTTCCAAATCAAAAGAATATTTTCTTGGTAAATCAGTCATTGCCCAAATTTTTTTCCAAGCTTCAGCAATATCTTCTACAGAATTATAATCAAATTCAAAAATTTGAAATTTTTCTTCCTCTACTAAAATAGAAGGAAAATCTGAAGTTTTTTCTTTTACTTTAAATCAAAGATACACATCATAATCTCATTTTTTGAAATCATTTTCATAATTTGTGTAAACAACATAAACTAGTGGAGAAACGATATTTTCTCAAAATTCTGATTTCAAATCTTTTTGAATAAATTCTCACCAAAGGTTTCCTAAATCTTCAGAAGCTTTGTTATTTTCGTTTGTTGTTCTTACAAAAAGTCAAGAAATAATATTTTTCATAAATTTTAAAATTAAAAAGTATTTTTTAAGCTAATTTTTTTAGTTTTTCCAAATCAGTTCAAATAATTGCATCTAAATTTGCTGTTATTTTATCAATTTCCCAATCCCACCATTTCAGATTTTCTAAAAAATCAATTGTTTCTTTATCAAATCTATAACGAATAACTTTTGCTGGATTTCATCAAACAATAGCATATGGTTCAACATCTTTTGTAACATTTGCATTTGCTCAAATAATTGCTCAATTTCAGATTTTTACACCTGGTAGAATTGTAGCATTGTAACCTATCCAGACATCATTTCAAACAATTGTATCTCATTTATTTACTCATTGAATAAATTCTAATGTTTTCTTCCAATCTCAATCTTGAGATGCATTAAGTGAAGCCATCCAATCTCCACCAAAAATTCCAAAAGGATAGCTAGAAAATCCATCAATCTTGTGATTTGCAGCATTCATAATAAACTTTACACCAGTTGCAATCGCACAAAACTTACCAATAATAAGTTTGTCTTCTATTATTGGGCTATGATACAAAACATTTTTCTCAAAGTTTTCAACTCCATCAGGATCATCATAATAAGTATAGTCCCCAACAATAATATTTGGATCCTGAATAAAATTTTTTAAAAAACCGAGACCTTTATAAGCGTCAATCGGAAATTTTTCATTTGGATTTGGTCAAGTCATAATAAAAAAATTAAGAAATAAAAATTTTTATAAAAATTATGCCAATTTTACTAAAATATTTTCTCCCTTAATACAAATTACTTGTTTGTCAGTAATAGGAAAAATTGGCAAGTTTTTATTTTTTTTAAGAATATTTTCAACTATTTCTCAAAGATATGGATTTTTATAATGAGGCAAAATATATTTTCCAAAAAGTCAAAATGCATCAAAATTTTTAAGTTCTGGAGCTTTTTGTAAATCATCCATTTCTTCAATAAATTTAATATTTGGACTCATAATGATACTTCAAGCAGAAGTACTTATATAAGGCTTTCCTTTCTGTATTTGCTCAAGAATCAATTTATCAGTTCAAGTTTTTCTGGATTTTTGAAATTTTTATTCCATTTCAAAATCAATTCTCACCATCAAATCAAGTATGAAATCAGATTATTAACAGAAACTTTTGTATTTTTAACTTGTCATTCAAGTTCTTTTCGATCAGAAAATTCTTTTGGAAAATTCTCTAAATCCTTCCACAAACTTGCAAAATGCTTTTGAATTTCAAAAATAAGTTCAGTTTTATTTGATGGAATCATTTTAAAAAGTTAAAAATATTTAATAAAGCCAAGAAAATGCTCTTTTCAATTCTTTCTCAGCATTTTCAAGATAACATCGTCAGTGAGCCAAAATCACTTTTTCTGGCTTCCAAGCTATAATTTTTTCAAAACTTTCACGAGCCAATTTTTTATTTCATAAAAATGTCATTCTAAAATCAAGTGGAGTTTTTCCATTTGGATCAGCATTTCAAGCAAGTTTCATCAATATTTTTAGAAAGCAAGAATCCATTTTATCAACTTCAAAATTTTCAATCATATCAGTCAAAATCAAAGTTCTGCTTTCTTTATGAAAAAAATCAACTTCTTGCATAAAACGACTTCATTTAAAAAATATTTGTTCTATCTCACTTTCCCAATAAATTGGAGCTTTTTCTTCTAAATTTTTATCAAAATTAACCTCTATTTTTTGACTTTTTGCTCGCTTTTCAACTCAGGGACTTGCAAACGCAATTGCATCAGGATAAATCTTTTTCCAAGCAGAAATATGAACATAGTGGATTTTATTTGGAGAAACCAAATAGCGAACTTTACCTAATAAATCAATTTCTTTGAGTAAATTTTTATTTGGAGCAATTGGAGAGTGAATCCAAAGTGAACCATCATTTAGCTTTATAACTGTCATTCTTGTTGAAAATGGAGCTTTAAAAAGGAAAAATCACATCTTAACAATATCTCAATCAGCAATCCAAATATTTTTTGAAATTGGTTTGAGAGTGTAAAGAGGTTTATACAAAGGAATTTTCTCAGACATAAAGTATTTTTATAAAAATAATACTACTGAAATCAAAGCTAAAATCGAAGGAAGTCATTGTTTTAATAAAATGCTTCTACTTGACTTATAAGCTCAATAAAGCGCTGCAATGATAATACAAATAAGAAAAAATATTGTAACTTTTACATCTCAAGTGTAAAGCGACCATAAAAGTCAAGCTCACAAAAAACCATTGTAAAGCCCTTGATTTGCTGCAAGTCACTTCGTTTTTGAGAATATTTCGTCGGGCAAAACTCACTTAAAAACTTTTTTTCAAGTAGTTTCCCAAGCAAACATTTCAATATAAAGAATATAAAAATGTTCCAAAGTAACGATTATTATGAGAATTTTTGCTAAGATATCCATAAGTTAAAAATTATTTTTTTAAACTTAGTAAATATTTTTTTGTCTCAGATGAGATTCTTCGACTTTCCCTTGATTTCTGAATTGTTTTATTTTGAACAAAAGGTTCTAATTTTTTACTTTCTAAAAGAGAAATAGTAGCATCATACTGTTTTGCAAGAGCAGTTGCGAAAAACCAAGCCTGCATCATTTGCACATAATAATCATCATTTTTAACTTCTGCAACAAGTTCAAGCAAATCAGCAGAGAAATTTTCATCTAAAAAATTTGAAAGCAAAAGTCAGATTGCATAACGGATTGTATAAACTTTTTCACTTTTTATCCAAATTTTTATTTTTTGTAGAGTTTCGTTTGGATATTTTTTAAAAATTTTTGGAGAAGAAGTATCACAAACCGACCAATTATCAACAAAAGGAAGAAATTTTTCAAGTTCCAAAACTGCTTTATCAAAATCTTTTTCTGATTCAAGAAAAATTACATGCAAAAGATTTTCCTCAAAAAATTTATGTGGAATAATTTTTAAAAAATTTTCTTTTTCTGATGAATTTTTAAATTCTTTTGCTAAATTTCTCAAAACTGGAATTTTTGTTCACAAAATCGTTTTTGGATCAATATTTGGAATCAACTTTGCGACGAATAAAGCATTTTTATCGTCCTTTAAGGGAAGTAATTTTTCTTGTAAAATATTTTTCATAATTTTAATTTTGTTCTATTTTTTGTAAAAATTCTTCTAGTTTTCATGCAATTCTTACATTTTTTCTTATAGAACCGAAAAGATGAAATTCTTCAAGCTTTATCCCACAAAAACCTAAAATAGAATTTTTTAAATTTTTCTTTAAATTTATCCCGGAAATAAGGCTTCCTGGAAATGCATAAAACCAATTTGGTCAGTCACAAGTACAAAAAACTCTCGCTTTTTTTCAATTCAAAAGTTTTTCTGGAATTCATTTTTCATTGTACTTATAGGCAAAACCTGCAACAAAATTATTATCAAAAAAATTTTTTAGAATAGCAGGCAAACTTGACCACCAAACTGGAAAAAATAAAACTAATTCTTCTGCTTCAAGAATCTTTTTTTGGTAAGCAGAAAGTTCCCTTTCACCCAACTCTTTTTGATTTTCATATCTCAAAAAGTCATTATTCTCAGCATACAAGTCAATTATTTCATAAGAAACATCTTGTTTTTTTATTCTTTTTTCGTATGCCTCAAGCATTGCTCTTGAAAAACTATTTTTTCAAGGATTTGCGATGATTAACAATTGTTTCATAATAAAAAAGTTAAAAAATAATATCTAAATTATAGACTTTTTTTCTAGTTTTGCAATATTTTACAAAATAAAAAACTTTGATTTCTCAAAGTTTTACTAATCTAAATATTCAATTTTAAAATCATCAGCACCAAGTGCAGACAAAGCTACAACTCAAACTCAAAATTTAAAGAAAGGTTTATCATATTTCATAGAATAGACTTCTGTTCAATTGATCAAAAAATGTACCATATTACCTCTTCTTTCCATTCTCAAAACATTGTCTTTATCAAGTGGTTTTATAGCATCACTTTTTGTTTTTTTCAAAATTTGTGTTCCTCAAGAATCTAATCAAAAATTTCAAGTAAAAAGCTCAAATCTTCCATTTTCATCAATTGAAAAATAATCAAATTTAGTTTTTCCATCAACAGAGTAAGCATTCCAAATCAATCCTCAAAACACTCAATTCACTTGATTTACATCTGTTCAAGTTATTTGTTTTGGAGATAGAATTTGTATTTTTACTTCAACAGCGAAATCTCTTCCTTCTACAAGTTTAGAAACATCTTGATGATACAATCCATAAAATAATCATCTTGCTACTGAACTTGTTATCCAATAACGACCATTTTCTGTTGCAAACACTCATCATTTTTGGCTACTATTATCTTTGTCTTGTCACCAAGAAGTTTCATCTGGAGTAGAAAAATCAGTTGAATAAATAACTTTTGAATCTTGTTTTTGAACTGAGTTTAAATTTGTTTTAGAAATTGATTCTGTAGTAGAAGTTTGTGTTGTTATTTCCTTTTTGTTTTCTGTCTTTACTTCAGTTTTTTTGTCAGTTCCTTTAGAAACTACAGGCTGAGCTTGATTTTGAACTTCAGTTGTTTTTGTTACTGGATTTTCAACAGGTTTATTATTATTTCCTCAACAACTTACTAAGAATACAGTTAAAAATAGAACTAAAAATATTTTATTTTTCATAAATTAAATGTAAAAAAAATAAATTGTGAAAATTATATTTATAAAATTATTTATTGCAAATTTTCGGAATAATTTTTTCCACTCATTTTTCACAAGAAATAGTTCAGAATCAATTTCATTTTATGGCAACAATTTCTTTTTCTTTAAAATCAAGTTTTTTTAGAATTTCAGATTCTTTTAAAGAAATATTTACAACTGCATCTTTTTCTTTCAAATCAAAGCTAAAAACAATTCTAAATAAATTTCCTTTTGCTCAAACAAAATAATTCAAAAAATCTTCTCAAAAAATATTTTTATCAGAAAGTTCTATAATTAGATTCTCTCAATCAAAAACAGATATATCTTTTAAAAAATGAATACTTTCCTTTTTAGGAACAAGCAGAAGTGATTTTTCGCTTTGATAAATAAATTTTATAGTATTTTCCCAGGATTTAAACTCTGCTAGATGAAAATTGATAAATCAGTCAAAGTTTCAAATTGTAAAAATTTCTTTTTCGATTTTATCTATATTTCAGGTCTGTGTAGCTAAATGATTTACTTCAGAATTTATTTCTTTTTTGATATTTTGTTCACATCAAGATAAAAATATTAACAAAGCTAGAAACACAAAATATTTTTTCATATTTTTATAAAAATTTATTATTGATAATTAAAGCTAATCTTTAAAATTTCTTTTCGCATGTTTTATGATCCAAAGAGTATTTTTTGAGGCATCTTTTTCCCATTTTTTCAATAATCCCAAAGTAGGTTCAGGATTGAGTTTCAGATAATCAGCCAAATTATTTCAAACTGATTTCATTACATACTTGCGTTCATCATTTTTTAAAATTTCTAAAATTTCAAAAACTGGTTTTGGGTTTGATAAAAATATCTCTAACTTTTTTGCCCAAGGAAGTTTCGGTCTGATTCACTCGCTAGCTAAACGACGCAAATGAAAATTATCAGACTTTGCCAACTTTTTCAGAAACTTCAAAGTTTTTTCAGGATACTTTATGACAAATGGACGAATTGCCCACTCCGCAGTACAACGCTTTGTAAGCTCTTCCATAGCTTGAAAAGAAGTTTCTGGATAATCAATTCAATATTTTTCAATAAATTTTCAAACTGGCATCAACCGATAAAATTCTTTAAACATTCACGTTTCGTTTGGATTTTCCTCTCACATACTTTTTTGTAAAATTTCTATTGATTTCTCATAATCTTTCGGTAAAAATTCATACAAAAAATCACAAATGAGCTCAACTCTTTGTGTCAAAGTTTTTCAATCACAATTTTTTTTCACAGAATTTTCAAATTTTTTTGAGTTAAATTCTGGATAATTTTGTAAAATTTTTTCTGATAAGATTTTTGCTAAACTTTCATCAAACCACAAAGCAAGAGAAATATTTTTTTCTGTCATAATTTTTTAATTTTAAAATATTTAAATTTTTATTTCTTTATAAATTCTAATTTTCAATCTTTTCAAAAAACGTTTTTCTATCAAAATACACAACAATCATGAAAAATATAATAAATAATCAAGTTTGAATTATTTTTGTATTGGGATCTGTTGCAAAAAGCTCATTACTAACATTTGCAACTGCATGAAAAATAATCGCAACCCATATATTTCTTCCAGATTTCAAATAAAAATAATTTATTAAAAACACGAAGACAAACATGCTTACAACGAAATTAAGAGAATAAAGCCATCACTCAGTTACTAAATTGCTGTGATAATATCATTTTATTGTTGCAAGTGGAGAATGCCAAAAACCCCAGTATAAAGCAAATATTATACATGCTATAAAAAATTTTTTTCTTGCAAAAAGACTATCCACTCAATAAGAATGCCAAGCAATCTCTTCCATAATTGCAGCAAAAATCAAAACAAACCAAGCTGAAAATAAAGCTGAAGAAAAAGTTGGTTGTCAAGAAATATAGAATTGTTCCCAAGAATATCAAAAAAACACAGAAATAAGCTGAGCAAGAATTATTGAACCAAAAGGCACAACAATCGATAAAATCAAATAAATCCAAGTTTTTCTCTCAAAATGAAAAAATTTATTTTTCAAATCTTGCAATAAAATAGGATTTTTTAAATATAAAAAAAGTGCAGTAAAAACCGGAGCCAAAAGTCCACTTAGCATAAGCATTGATTGAAACCAAATATGATTTTCAGAATCAGTCCTATGACTCAAATATCCTGCCAAAAACCATAAAACCCAAGGAATAATTATTGAAACTGAAAAGAAAAACCAAGGTCTGTTATAATTTTTTAACATAAAATATTCTTTAAAAAAATAAAAATAGAACCTTAAAAAAGGCTCTAAAAATAATTTATAATAATTTTATTTCTTTTGTTTTCATAAATAAAAATTTAAGAAATAGGTGGGATTATTATATGCTTTTGAGAGTTAAAGTCAAGATATTCTTAAAAGCTTCAATATTATGTTTAATATTTTTATTTTGTCAATTTCAAATTTTCTCTAAAACTATTCCCTATTTTCAAGTAAAAATAAAGTAATTAGAATTATTCTCAAAAAGAATAAAATTTGACAAAAATTAGTTTCTAATTATCTTTAAAACACTTATTTTATTTTTTTAAAATAAAAAATATGAAAAAATTTTGAATAGGTATTGCTGTTTCTAGTCTAGTTTTTATTTCATCAGTATTTGCATCTTCTGTTTATGCTGAAGTTATAGATCTTTGAGGATGATTGAGAATTGATACAGATAAATGAATTGTTGAAATTCTTGAATCTTCAGAAAATGAAGAAGTCGCTGTGACTCAACCTGAAGAAGCAAAAACTGACTCTAATCCAGTTGCTGTTTGATGAATAACTTGAGATCCTTATTTTCAAGCTGCTATGTATTTATGAGAAAAATGATTTATAGTAAATGATCCAAATAAATTCAATATTGATGGAAAAATTTTGAGACAAGAGATGGCTTGAACTTTTGCAAAAGTAATGAACTTACCAAACAAAGAAAAATGTGATAATATATTTGCTGATGTTTCTGCTACAAAACCAAATGAATGGGTTTGTGGTAGAGTTGAAGCCTTAGTTGAAGCTAGTTACATAGCTAAAAATAAAAATTACAGACCTATGTCAAATATTACAAAAATTGAGGTTTTAGGTTTCCTTGCAAATACTTTATTTAAAGAACAATATACAGAAATCAGAGATAAAAATGTTTCTTGGGAAGAAAGTGCAGTTGATTTTTTTACAAACAAAGTAAATTTTTTGACTAAAGAAGAAATTGGAGATTATAAAGAAGAATCTAGTAGATGATTTGTTTTTTATATTCTAGCTAAAGCTTTAAAAGAAAAAGCTTAAAAAATGCTTTTGTGCAAAACAAAAAAAGAGCAAGTTATTGCTCTTTTTTTTGAGTTTATTTTTCTACAACTTGAGTTTTGGCTATAAAATCAGCTAAATAACGTTTATCTTTACTAAAAAGTCATTGTAAAAAATAAATAAAAAATAAAAATATTGCTAAAAAAGTAAGAAATTGAGAAGAAAAAGAATTAAAATCAGAATAAATTCAAGAAATAATTCAAAAATGAGCTAATTGCCAAGGAAGAAATTTTATTACATTTCTAAGTAAACTAAAAGCAAAAGTTTTATTTTTATAGATAATTTTTAGTCAAGCAAATTGTTTTCAAAAAGTTCAATTTTTATAATCTAAATACGAAAAAATCAATATTATCGGAAAAACTGAAAACAAAAACGAAATCAATTGAGAACCTGTTTCACCAAATTTAGGAATTTCTCAAAGAATAAAAAAGTAAAATCAAGAAGAAATTATTAAAACTCAAACTAAAAAAGCTAAAATAACAATATAATCAATTAATAGCTCTTTTAAGCGAATTTTTATAGGAATTGAATTTATATTTTTCATAAAATTTTTTTATTAAACAGTTTCTAAATTATAACAATTTTTTTAAGAAAACAATATTTTTTATTGATTAATAAGATAGATTTATAAAAATTACAATATTTTTAAAGAAATCAAATTTGCTAAAATACATAAAATCCAAATATGAATTGGATAAAAAGCGTAAAATAGATATTTCAAAGAAAATCTTCATTTTTGTCAATTATAAGCCAACAAAAGAGGTAAAGCCAAAATCATAGCCCATTGAAAATCTAGAACAACTTCTCCAGTAGCTTCAGAGGAAATCGAAGAATAATAATATTCAGCAAAAAGTAAAGCACAAATCAAACTGTAAGCTATTGTAAGCCATTTTTTATTTCCATAACAAAAATAAAAAATCAAATACATAATCACTCAGTAAATAGAAGATTCTGAGAAAAGTGAAGTAAAAGCTAAGAACACTGCCAATCAGTAAAATAAAATATTTTTTGATTTTTTATCAAAAACTCATTTTCTAGCTGTATCTATAGACCAAATCATAGAAACTCAAAGTGCAATAGAAAGAAAAATATTGTTAGTAATTCTTCTTCAATCTCAAGGAAGAATTTGATCAAAATAATAATTTATAACAAAATTTCAAACCTCCATAATAAAAGCCCAAGAAAAAAGTCTGATTAAATAGCGTTTTTTGCTACTTGTTTTATGAAAACCTTCCACAGATAAAAAGAAGAATACTGGAGCAACAATTCTTCAAGTATAAATCACTATTTGAGAAATATTTTCAGGAAAAACATTTGGTAAAAAAGAATCAAAATGTTCTCAAAACATCAATACCAAAGCTATTATTTTCAATAAAAAAGAAGACATTTTTTGTAAAATTAAAAAATAAAATTGTCATAAAAATATTTTTATCTTTTATATTATATTTAAAATACTTTGTTTTGCAAGGTTATTTTAAAAAAAATATTTATTCTCTAAAAACTTCTATTTTAAGATTAAAATAAAAAACTAGAAAAATCTAGTTTTATTTTTTGCTATTATCTTCTTTTTTAATAAAAATTCAATTTCAAAGCTCAACTGAAACAAACTCAAATCCACAGTAAGCACAGTGAGTTAATCCATCTTGTTTTGCTCTAGAAGCTCAGCAATTTGGACAATTTTTATTTTCAATTCAAGCTTCTTCATAAAATATTTCTTCATTATATTTTTCTGATTCTGCTACTTTTTTCTTTAGTTTCTCCAAAAAAGATTGAGTTTTTGTTTGCTCTGACATATTTTAAAAAATTATAAATTTGAAAGAATTTCTGCTTTTTTCGCTTTATATTCTTCCTCATCAATTAAATTATTATCAAAAAGATTTTTTAATTTTTGTAATTTTACCATAGAATCGTCTGTTTTCTCAGCATTTTGGTTTTGAAAAGTATTTTGTGCTTGCATGGCTCAAAGCATAGCTCACATTGCAACTCACTCCTGAACAGAAGAAGAAACCTGATTATTTTCACTTCAAATAGCCACAGCAGTATTGAATTCTTTAAAACGATTCATATCTCAAATCATATTCATACTTGTTGTTTTATCATAAAATTCAGTAACTTCATCAGGAAGTGTAACTGAACTAACTACGAACTCTGTAACTTCAACTCAAAAATTTAAGAAATAAGGCTCTACTAACGGACGAATTTTCTCACTTAACAAAGTCAAATTTCAAGCAACATCTACAACTGAAATATTTTGATTAGCAAGTATTTCTGCAAATTTTGGTGCAATAAAATCACGAAGTTGTCATTCAAGTTCAAAAACACTTAATTCTGGATAAGTTCAAGCATACTCTTTAAAAAATTTTGCTGGATCTGTGATTCTTACATTATATGAACCAAAGGCTCTGACTCTAACTTGACCAAATTGCGAATCTTTCATCAAAACTGGAGCTGGAGTTCACCATTTCAAATTTACAAATTGTTTTGTAGAAAAAAAGTAAACATCCGCTTTAAATGGGCTCTCAAATCAATATTTCCATCATTTCAAACTTGAAAAAATTGGAATATTTTTTGTTTCAAGAGTATGGTTTCATGCACCAAAAATATCAGCAATTTTTCCCTCACTTAAAAGCATTGCGTTTTGACTTTCACGAACAATTAATTTAGCCCCGTTTTTTATCTCTTTATCTTGATCTGGAACTTTCCACATCAAAATGTTTGGATTTTGTTCAACCCATTCAATAATTTCTAAAAATGGTATTTTTCTATCCATATTATTTGACATAAAATTTTTTTAAAGGATAAATTTGTCAGTATTTTAAGAAAAAAAGAATATTTTTCAAGTAAAAAATTTTTATTCTAAATTTTTGTATTTTTAGCAAAATAAATATAATTATATCATTATAGTTTAAGAATTAATTTTTTAGAAATGTACCTATCAAACATAAAACTTTGGAATTTTAGAAAATATTGACCTTCTAAAATTAATTGAGAACCAAGTTTAGACTTAAATTTTGAAAAATGACTTAATGTACTTATTTGAGCTAATGATTCTTGAAAGACAGCAATTTTAGATGCTATGGAGTTGATTTCTTAGATTGAG
This sequence comes from Candidatus Gracilibacteria bacterium GN02-872, assembly GCA_003260325.1. Taxonomy (GTDB): domain Bacteria; phylum Patescibacteriota; class Gracilibacteria; order BD1-5; family UBA6164; genus GN02-872. Next base: position 117,886 of record MOLU01000003.1, read on the forward strand.
AAATTCAATGTTAATTGAAACTTTTCTATATACATGATTAAGAAGAAATGAACTACTAGAATTGAAAAGAGAAAATATTTCTGAAAATAAAATTTTCGTAAGTTCTGGAAAATGAGATAAAGACAGAAGTATTTATATTCCAGACCATTTTTATCAAAAATTATTAGAATATATGAAAGTAACAGCTTATGTATCAGATTTTTTATTTTTTTCCCAAAGGAGGGAAAAACTATCCGAAAGCTGAATTAAAAAAATTTTCGATGAAATCAAGAAAAAATCTTGAATAAAAGTACTACATCCACATAGACTTCGCCATACTTATGCTTCTAGATTACTTGAACAAGGTATAGATTTAGCAGTAGTTAGAGATCAAATGTGACATACCAATATTTCAACAACCAACAGATATATAGCCGTTAGAGATAGTCACAGAAAAAATGTAATTCAAAATTTAAAGTTAAAAAAAAAGCCTTCTTAGGCTTCTTTTTTTTCTTCAATTTTTATTCAAAATTTTTGTATTTTTTCTTGTAAAAAATTATTTTTATGTTATAATTATAAAAATAATTAAATAAAAGTAATTATGAAAAAAAGAGATTTGTTTTTCTATTTTGTTCTCAATCTAAAGAAAAATTATGACATGATAAATCCAGAACTGGAGCTAAATAGATATCATATTTTAAAAATGTTATTTATAGCAACAGTAAAGGAGAATAAACTATTAAATTGATTATGAGATTGATTAAATTTTGATAATTTCTATGCACTACCCAAATGACCAGTAGAAAGTGATTGCTATAATTATATTTACAATACTCCAGGAATTTTTGAGAATATTATAAAAAATACAGAGTATATTGAAAATCAAATTGAAAATGAAATAGATGAAGATACAAAACGAATCATCAAAGAATCAACATTAAAGTTAGGTTATCATTTATATGAAAAAGATGATGATTATTTAATAGAGTATACTCATACTTTTGAAAGTTGGAAAAATGCTTGGTTAAAAGCAAAAATTTATTGAAAAAAAGCTTTTTATATAGAACCTAATGATATTATAAATGACAGAGCATATTAAAAAAATAAATATAAAAATTAAAGAATATTATGAGTATATAAAATTATCTTGAAAAAATCAAGATAATTTTAATTTTGAAAATTTTATTCAAGAAATAAATTTATTATTTGATGAAGTTTCTAAAGATAAAGATAATCATAGCAATAATGAAAAAACATTTGAAGAACTTTTCAAAACTTCTGAATCAGACTTAATTTATAGGTTAAAAAAAAATATCAAAGAAATTGAAAATTGAGTAAATGAAATTAAAAATAATTTTAAAAATAAAAAAGAAATATTTTTAGATTTTGATTTTTTTGGGGAAAATAGATTATTAACATTAACTTTAAACGATTTTGATAAAAATTGTGAGTGATACTTATGAGGATACTATATATTAGCTTTAAAGGCATTATTAGTTTTATGGAAAAATGAAATAAATTTACTTGATGAAAGTATGAGTTTTCATCATATAGAAAAATCTAAGCTAGATATAAAAAAAATTCAAAAAATTTTAAAGGATCAAGTAGAAAACCAAAATAATCAAGAAGATGGCAAAAAGATACTAATGGAAGTTTTAGAATACTCAGAATTTTTATGTTTTAAATTTAATATATTAAATGAAGATTGTCTTAATTCATGATATAGTAATACTTATGAAAATTATTTAGACATTATAAAATTTATAAATAATATTTCAAAGCCAAAAGAAGAGAATGATAATTCTATAAATGATATTTCAAAAATAAAAGAAGAAGATATTAATAATGAATTAGATTTATTTAAAATTTTTTTATACTACAAAGATAATAAATATAAAGATAAATTTGAAAAATCATATAAAAAATTAAAATCTATTCTGGAAAAATTTAATTCTTATAAAAAAAATCAGAATATTACTTTTTTTATAAATAATTTAATTTCACTTTTAAATAAAATTGCTGAAAACTGAAATGAAAAATTTGATTATTATATAGAAATAGATCTTATAAATAATTTTATTGATGAAAATGATATTAAACAAACTTATTTCACTTATTATAAATTTGCTCAATTATATAAAAATCTAGGTAAATTAAAAAAACAAGATTTACATTTTAGAACTGCTGAAGATAATATAAACTTAGCAATAAAAAAATTTGAAGAACAAAATTGAGCTTATTTTCCTTTTATAGCTACATCAGATATATTTTCAGAAACATCAATATTCTCATATTCAACTTTTATAATTCCTACAAAAACAGACTATTATTTAAAAGTAAAACAAGAACAGATAAAAATTTTAGAAGAAAAATCTGAGTTAAAATTAAATACAATGATTTCAGATATAAACAATAAAATCCTTTCAAATGAAGAAATTTTATCTGAAAAATTACATGATAACAACATTAAAACAATAGAAATTTTAGCTATTTTTTCAGCAATAATTTTATTTACTTCTTCTTCAATACAAATTTATCAATATTTGACTGATACTAATTCTGCTATTATATTTTTATTAACTTTTAGTCTTTCTTTAATTTGATTTATTTGAATAATAATTTTTCTTTTTTCTAAAAATATAAGTACTAAAAAATACATTATATTCTTAATAATTTTTATATCATTATTTTTATTAATCTATTTTAAAAAAGATAATAGTAATCTTTATAATAATTATTACAAAGAAATAATTAAGGAAGAAATTTTAAAAGATTTAGAGCAAATTAAAAACATTTTAAATTAAAACTCAAAAAACTATGTAAAGTTTTACATAAATTTTACATAGTTTTTACTTTTTCAAATTTTTCAAAACAGCTAACACATCACTGCAACTTCTCATCTAGTGGCTGGCTTGTCTACATTTTTTCAATTCCAAATCCCAAGATTTTTAGCTTCCTCAAGAAGTTTCTCAAATTCTGTAGGTTCTTTTTTAATTTCTTGATTTTTAAAAATATACCACCCTACAACTTCATTGTAATTTATTTTTGAAATTTTAACACAATCATCAGTTCATTTTCAGTCTCAAGAGCCAACATTCTGCTCAAGAACTGTTATATAATCAGCAGTAGCTTCAAGCACAATAGACACGTGTCCCCATACTGTATGCATTTTTGAAAACAAAATTGCTCCTGCTGGTGGAATTTCTCAATTTTTAGTAAAAATAATTTTATCAAAAAATTTTTTATCAAAAGTATTTACCCTATTGAACCAACCAGTTTTGGCACTTCCACCAAAAACTCAAAGGTTAAATTTCAAAACATTTTGAGCATAATGTCTAATCAAAGCAACAAATTGATGTCCATATTCCTTATCAAAATCAATGCATAATCATTCAACTTTTTTTGCATATTCTTTTAATTCCATATTTTTCAAAATTAAAAATTTCATTATTTTTTCTTTATTCTTTAAATTTCATTTTCATGTTTTTGAAATATTAGTGATTGAATTAATACTTAAACCAACTCAATCAGCTATCATTGTTGATAATCAGAAATTTTCTTTTAATTTTTCTCTAAAAATGCTTTTTTTCTCTTTTTTCATTATTTTTCTCTTTTAAAATTAAAAAAGTCCTTATTTTTTGTAAAATAAGGACTTTTGACTTTTTATGTTTTTCTTTGTTTTTTCTGCTAGTTTTTCTTGAAAATTCAAGCACCAATTCACCACTCTGCAATTGCTAGGCGGTAGGTTTTATGTGTACTCACTCTTGAACAACAAAAAAAGATGTTAAGGAAAATACTTCACAATATTCCTTAACACCTTTTTTTGTTGTTCAAGAGTGAGTTAACACTGAGAAACTACCAGCTAAAGGCAAGGTGATGGTTGCTTGAAATTTACAAAAAGAAGATAAAATTTTGAGAGATAATAGATAAATTTAGACAATCAGA